>CAZGWG010000440.1:0-2949 GCA_964529165.1 uncultured Sphingobacterium sp. | reverse complement strand
GGCTCGAACCAGCGACCCTCTGATTAACAGTCAGATGCTCTAACCGGCTGAGCTATTCGGGAATTTCCGGTTATAAAACTTGTTTAAAGTTCTCCCCTTTCGGGAGTGCAATATTCGGGATTTTAAATTATTAATGCAATATTTGCATCAAAATTTTTTAAAATAATTATGAGTCTAGTTATTATTGGTTCCGTTGCCTTCGATGCAATTGAAACTCCCTTCGGGAAAACAGATAAAATAGTGGGCGGAGCAGCCACCTACGCGAGTTTAGCCGCATCCTATTTCTATAAGAATGTAAAGATCGTTGGTGTGGTGGGTGAAGACTTTCATCAGGAAGATATCCAGAATTTCAATGATCATGGCATCGATACCGAAGGTCTTCAGGTAAAAAAAGGCGAAAAATCTTTTTTCTGGTCCGGGAAATACCATAATGACATGAATAGCCGCGATACTTTAATCACTGAACTGAATGTGCTTGGTGATTTTGATCCGATTATTCCGGCAAGCTATCAGGACTGCAAATACCTGATGCTGGGTAACCTTACCCCGCAGGTTCAGCAGACTGTAATTAACCGTTTAGATAAACGTCCTGAACTAATTGTTCTGGATACCATGAACTTCTGGATGGACATCGCTCTGGATGATCTCCTGGGAGTAATTAAAAATGTGGATGTGTTAACCATTAACGATGCTGAAGCAAGACAATTGTCGGGCGAGTATTCATTGGTTAAAGCCGCAAATAAAATTCTGGCAATGGGGCCTAAATACCTGATCATTAAAAAAGGTGAGCATGGTGCCCTCTTATTCCACGAAGACCTGATCTTCTCTGCCCCTGCCTTACCGCTGGCTGATGTATTCGATCCAACCGGTGCTGGTGATACATTTGCAGGTGGATTCATTGGTTATCTTGCCCAGGTAGGAACGATCAATTTCAACAATATGAAGAATGCGATCATCTTTGGTTCTGCCCTGGCTTCTTTCTGTGTTGAGAAATTCGGTATTGAGCGGATTAAAAACTTAAGTCAGGAAGAAATTCAGGCCAGAGTACAGCAATTTGTGAGGTTGAGTAGTTTTGTAATAGAGAAGTAATTTAAGCTGAAAGCGTAAAGCTGAAAGCTAAAAGGGTGCTCCGGATGAATGGGGTGCCCTTTTTGTTGGGAGGTGAATACCATAGGAAAAGGTGTCATACCGAACACTGCCATACATTAGTGTAGGGGAACGTGCTCTGGGATCAAAATTTTGCTTCAGCCATGAGATCCCTCCTGCGTCGGGATGACGGGTTGGGAGCGTCAAGGGATGACGGGTTGGGGGCGTAAAGGGATGACGGGAGGAATGTTCGGGATGACGGGTTGGGCGTCAGGGGATTACCGGTTGGGCTGCAGGGAATGATGGGTTGGGTGTTTGGGACGATCAATAAAACGGCTTACTCCCAAACTTCTGTATTCTTGATTCCTAAAGATTTCGGATTAAATACCGGCTCTTCAACACCCTGTTTACGTTGCTTCTGGTAATCTTTCAAGGCTAAAAGCGCAGGCTTTCGCAATAAAATTATTGCAATCACATTTAACCAGGCCATAATACCTACCCCGATATCCCCAAGTGTCCAGGCAGATTCTGCCGTTTTAATCGTTCCATAGAAAGCAGAAATAAGCAGCAGGAAACGAAGTGCCCATAAGCCCCATTTACTGCCCTTTTTATCCAGATAGCTTAAATTAGTTTCGGCAATATAATAATAGGCCATAATGGTGGTGAAGGCGAAGAACAAGAGCGAAAAAGCTACAAAACCGGCTCCTAAAGCAGGGAATTCAGTATTCACTGCGTTCTGTGTATATTCTGCGCCAATTTGTGCACCCGGAATATTTTCCAATAGAAAACCTCCCTCCGGATTTATAACATTGTATTGTCCGGTAATCAATATCATGAAGGCAGTCGCGCTACAAACAAAAAGGGTATCTACATAAACCGAGAAAGCCTGTACAAGACCCTGGTTAACCGGATGTTTTACCTCTGCTGCTGCAGCGGCATGCGGAGCGGTACCTTGTCCGGCTTCATTTGAATAAATTCCTCGTTTAACTCCCCAGGCTATCGCTAAACCAAATACTCCCCCAAAGAGAGGCTCCAGGTCAAAAGCTGAGCTAAAAATCAGGGAGAACATCGCAGGTACTTTTTCAATATTGAAAGCAATAATGATAATTGCAACCAGAATATAGGCTCCCGCCATAAATGGAACGACGATCTCGGCCACCTTCCCGATACGCTTAACACCCCCAAAAATAATCAGCCCCAGCAGAACAACAATCATAATCCCGGTATAAGCAACGGGTATATTAAACGCATTGTACATACTTAACGCAATACTATTACTCTGAACACCGGGCAAAAAGAAGGCTGTACTTAATATGGTGGCCACCGAAAAAACAATTGCATACCACCTGATACCCAAACCTTTTTCAATATAAAAAGACGGACCTCCCCGGTACTGTCCGTTATTAACCTGCTTATAAATTTGTCCGAGTGTAGCCTCAACAAAGGCAGAGGCGCTTCCCAGAAAAGCGATTAACCACATCCAGAATATAGCTCCGGGTCCGCCCATGGCTATTGCGGTAGCTACTCCGGCAATATTTCCGGTACCAACACGTCCTGATATTGCAATGGCAAAAGCCTGAAATGAACTTACTCCTTTATCTGATGATTGACCATGAAAAAGCAACTGAATCATGTGCTTAAAATACCTGAGCTGTACAAAGCGGGTGACTACTGAAAAGTAAATTCCTGCACTCATACATAAAATAATGAGTGCATTACTCCAGACTAAATCATTAACGTAACTGATAATACTATCCATGAACAATCTATCTTTCTTTTTTTGGGTTAACTAGTAGCATTTTGATGAATGAAAAAAAAGTAAAAAAAATGCTAATCTCTAATGAAGCTTAAAAAGATCTGAAT
>CAZGWG010000439.1:0-2950 GCA_964529165.1 uncultured Sphingobacterium sp. | reverse complement strand
TTCAAACTGATGATAAACAACTACTTTTAGCTGCTTAAACCGAACTCACGTTATTCTAATTAAAAGAAATTATTTTAACGCTTAATCTACACTGACGGTTAAACCTTCTTGCTGAAGTATTTTTCGATAAACCTCAACTTCGGTAAAGGAGCCTTCGAGGATTATACATTTCCCGTCATTATGAACCGTCCAGGCAATCCTTTCAGCTTGTTTTTCTGTATAATCCAGATATTTTACGAGACAAAGAATAACGTGTTCAAAGGTATTGGTATCATCATTCCATAGAATCAGGCGATGGTTAACTTTTAACGCTGCTAAAACTTCTTCAAGCGTTAGTGTTTCCTCCTGTACCTGTGTTCCCATCTTACAAAAATACGGAATGGATACTGATTACGGAATGAATATTTTAATTTCTATACTAGTGAATTATTGCCGAAACCTCTATTTCAATGAGAAGGTCAGGGTGAATAAGACGACTAACCTCAACCATAGATGTAGCTGGTTTTATATCTCTGAAAAATTCGGCGTGTGCCCTTCCGGCTTCTTCCCATTTGCTGATATCGCATACGTACATACGTGTTCTGACTACGTCGGTCATCTGTGCCCCAGCTTCCTGTAAGACCTTTTCAACTTTTTGTAAAATAAATTTTGTCTGGGTGTAAAGATCATCTTTCCCAACCAGTACATTCCCATCGACAGAGGTAGTTCCTGAAATCTCAATGATATTTCCAACACGTACTGCCCGGCAATAGCCAACTTTATCTTCCCAAACTGCTCCAGAGGAGATATTGATACGTTTTTGCATAGAATCCTGTTTTGTATTAACTTCCTTTTGCTGAACGGGTCATCGTTTCAAGCATATCCCACATTTCAGGGCTAATCGCTTCAAGTCCGTTGAACTGACCTGCACCCTGAAGCCATTCACCCCCGTCAATAGTAATTACTTCTCCATTGATATATCCCGAAAAATCTGACATCATGAACGCCGCAAGATTTGCCAGTTCCTGGTGATCACCAACCCGTTTGAGAGGTACCCGGTTTTTGAAATCGAATTTTTTTGCCATATCACCTGGTAATAGTCTGTCCCATGCGCCTTTTGTTGGGAAAGGTCCTGGAGCAATTGCATTGTTTCGGATACCATACTTACCCCATTCTGCGGCCAGAGAACGAGTCATGGCCAAAACGCCACCCTTTGCGCAGGCCGATGGAACCACATAGCCTGAGCCTGTAAAAGCGTAAGTGGTTACAATATTTAATATTGTTCCTGGAAGGTTCTCTTTGATCCAGTATTTCCCAACAGCCATTGTACAATTGGCTGTACCTTTCAGCACGATATCAATTATAGTCGAAAATGCATTTGGAGAGAGCCTTTCTGTTGGAGAAATAAAGTTCCCTGCTGCGTTATTAAGTAAACCATTGACCTGACCAAAAGCTTCAATGGTTCTCTTTAATACTTCATCAACTTCTTCAGGTTTACGGACATCACATTGAAGCGGAAGTACTTTTGCCTTCAGTTCTCTGCCCTCCAAAGATGCTTCCTCATGCATTTCTGTGGCTGTCTTTTCAAGAACATCCATTTTTCGGCTCGTAATAACCACATTAGCTCCTAGTTTAAGAAAATAAGTGCTCATTGCTCTGCCCAAACCGGTGCCGCCACCAGTAACAATGATTGTTTTTCCACTCAGGGCATTATCACGTAACATGGGTTCATTATACATATCAGGATGATTTTTGTTGAAGATTTTGAATAATCGTTTTTAAGATGGAGCGTGTTGAAGGTGACCACCATTGTTCAAGCATATGTGCCAGCATTTCTGTCTGATCTGCACTTACTTTTTTGAGAAGATCTTCACGTATGTTCACTTTACTCTGCTGCCAGGTTTTACGTTCAAGCTGTATATAAGTGAGCATCTTACGCTCTGCTGCGTGCAATATACTTTCAGGGTTGACTACCTCGTCAATAAGTCCGGCACTTAATGCTTCCTGAGTATTCATTAATTTACCTTCTAGCAACGCACGATAAGCCGGAGCATTTCCGAGCCAGAAGGCGTACAGATGGAAAATACTCTCAGGAACAATAATACCTACGGGTACTTCATTCAATCCGATGATGAATTTCCCCTCAGCCATTACTCGATAATCACAGCAAATGGCCAGAACACATCCTCCTGCCGGACTGTGTCCGCTGATTGCAGCGATCATCGGTTTTTTAAAGGAAACCATAGAAGTAACCAGGCTTAAGAATTCTACCCAAAATTCTTTGATTTGATCTTCATCATAATCATACAGTTCAATAAGGTCTAATCCTGCTGAAAAGAAACCCTCTTTACCGGTTAGTATCAATCCGGCAATAGAGTCATCATTTTCAATATTTCTAATCATCTGATGCAGTTCAGAAACCATTTCTGAGTTTATTGCATTTGAACGGCCGCGATCCAGAGAAAGCACGGCAATTTTATCTTTAATCCTGACTTTTATCGTATTCATCTTTCTATTTGACGCTATATCTGAAAATCTTTCTTCCTATCGATCCATTAACATTAATCCCTTCAACAATGGCTTTATAATTACCTGTTCCATCAGCATTGAAAAACTCTACATTGGCTTTACCCGTAGAATCGCTTACAACATTTGGATTCCAGTAAATGGTAGTCCGCAGATCTGGAATTTTTGCATTAATCGCAGGATCATCATAATCAGGGGCATAAAACTCTCTGGCTTTGAAGAATCCCTGAGGTTTGTAGCTCATTATTCCCGGTGAATATGATCTGTAATTATTGTTGACCTCACCACGCTTTGTGGTTATAATAAGCAAACCCCCACCCCCCATAGAACCATAAATGGCACTGTTTGCTCCGCTTTTGAGTACTTCAACAGTTTCAACATCATTAACATTGATTATTGATAAAAATTCAGGACCCAAAAAAGAACCGTCTACAACTACTTGCAT
>CAZGWG010000438.1:0-2961 GCA_964529165.1 uncultured Sphingobacterium sp. | reverse complement strand
CGGGCACCAACATCGAGACCGCAACGCTTAGCGTGGCCGACAACATCGAGGCGCTGCGCAGTTCCTACGACGCCGCGCGCGCCGAGCAGGACCTGGCCAACGCCCGGCTTGACGTTGCGCAGGCGGCGCTCGATTCCTTCGGCCTGTTTGTCGTTCAGCGGACCGTAGATGCGCTCCAGCAGCAGCGTGCTGTACCCGAGCACGGCGTTGATCGGCGTGCGAAGCATATTATGACTGATCGCACCCAGTGGATAAACATCTACGAGGTTATTTTTAGATTTACTGACCAGGTAAGAAACCTCAGCCTTCGAATGAATAGGTGGCTGAGTATTAGGCATCAGTGCAATCCCGGTAAAGCCTCCGGCGGCGGCCGTCATACAACCCGTTCCCATATCTTCCTTGGTCTCAAGTCCGGGCTCTCCGAAATTTACATTCAGATCAAAAAAGCCGGCACATAGTACCTGCCCTTTTGCTGAGACTGTAACAGTATCTTTAACCGGAGCACTAATCTTCTTCGCTATTTCAGCAACCTCTCCTTCAATGATCAATACGTCAGCAACCTTTCCATTGAAAGGGCTTTGATGATCTAAAATTGTTGCAGACTGAATTAATAAATTCTTCAATTGTTTAATGGTTTAATTTGAGTTCTTTTATAAAAACGGATGATTAAAATCTCAGCGGCAAAAAAAACTAAGGCCAATATCAGACAAACTTTCCATAAAGAAGTGCCCTGATTGATAGATTTTACAGCATTAGCCAAAGAACCGGAATCTGTATTCAAAATTTCAATTTTTTGTTCAGGAAATGATTCCCGGATCTGTTCATCACTTGCATAGCTCATATCCGACTCAGAACCGGCCTCGTTAAAAGAAAGCATTAGCATCAGGCTATCGTTTTTTAATAACTGATAATTTCCCGCTTGTTTAATCTGATCTGCAATATATAATTGAGAAAAATTCTCATTTTGCCTCAGATCAGGTATTACCTCAAACTTATCATTCTTCAATTTAAGCGTTTGATTTGAGTTTAATGATATTTTTGGCAATTCAATTTGCTGATCTCTGTGTAATTTATAAAACAGGTTCTGATCCCGCAGAGATAAAAGAGCAGTCTGATACATGATAGGCACAAATACTGAATGTCTGGCAAAATTACTTGATTCTAAGTTTAAAGGCACTGCCGAGAGGTATATTCTTCCAGAACCTTTTCTGAATTCACTAAAAAATGTGATTTTACCTGGCATTTCCAATAAGGTTTGCCGGTTAGTGGTATTCTGTGAGCTATAGCGAATGTACTTTTTTTCTTCTTTTTGGTCAATTTGTTGAGGCACATTCTCAAAAACCCCCTGGAATACCGGGTGCTCCAGATTAATGAATGAGACTCTGGTTTCAGTATTCAATACCTGTACCGGAACATCTGTACCGGCAATACTCAGGAATTTTTTCAAAGCAGACTGATCATTTCCCAGCTCCGGAAATACAATCAGGCTTCCACCTCTTTGGGCGTAATTAATCAATTGCCGGCCCAGTCCATCACTGATTGCTGCAACTTCATTTAGTATGATCAATGGATATTCTGCTAATCCTGAATAATTTATATTACCGGCGGCAAGGTTAATTACTTTAAAAAAGGGATCAGAACGATATACAGAATTTAAGTATTCATTTTCTCCTCTCCCGTTAATAATGAGCAAAGAGAGGGACGGCTGAACATAAAAGCTGAAATAAAACTTATCGTCAAAAACTACAGGGAAATCGGTAATTTCTAATTCTGCTTTCTGCCATCCGGAAGATAATCCACTAAATGTCAGCGTATCTGTTTTGGTAGTTCTGGCTTTAATCGTCAAGCTCCCAATAGCCTTTTGAACCTTATTGACCAGCAATTTTACCGGAACATTTTGGGCCTCTTCATCTGAATTATTACGGAGTCTGACCATCAGTTTCTCAGATTCGCCCGGTTTGTGTATAGCTGAACTAAACCATACTGAATCTATTGAAATATTTGGCTGAGGGTTTGAGCTTAGCCTGATTAGACGCATTTTAACTGTACTATCAGAAGGAATAGTAGCTGCCGGAAGTATATTTTTCTGAAAATCAGAAATAAGGTATATGGTCTTTCGGGAGTTTGGCTCCTTCAGAAACACATCCTTCTGCCGCATAATTATCTGATCCAGTTTTCGGTTCGACGAACTGATATTCAGCTCATCAACAGCGCTCAGAAACTCATCCAGGTTTAGTAACCTTTGATATTTCCCTTCTAAATCGTTCGTCAGGAGTTGAAATTTATCGTTTAAACTATAGGCAGATGCAATCTCCTTTGCTCTTCTTTTAGCCTCATCCAACAGAGTTCCTTCTTTATTTACAGCTTCCATACTGTAGGAATTGTCAATATAAATACTCAGAACCTCTTGATTAAAGGCATTCTGCTGATCAGATACCGGGATATAGGGTTGTGCAAACGCGAATACCAGAAAACTAATGCCAAGAATCCTTGTGGCCAAAATCAATCTGTCTTTAAGATGTTGCCGGGAGGAAGTCTGTACCTGCACATTCTTAAGAAAACGAACATTGCTGAAATAAACTTTCTTAAACTTCCTGAAATTGAAAAGATGGATGATGACAGGTATGGCAATTGTCAGTAGGGCAAATAAAAATCCGGGCGACAGGAATCTCATTAAGAACCAAAATTAACTATAATTAATCTGCTGTGAAAGGAATTTAAGATTTAGTTGACAATTGACAGTTGACAGTTGACAATTAAGTTATCTGCTAAAAAACAACGATTAAATGAATCGATAGCTGATAATTGACAGTTAACAATGAAGCTATCTGCTAAAAAACAAAATTAATAGAAGGGAATTGGAAATGGTGTATAGGAAGATAAAATATCATAAATTAGTAATCTTTTGTCAACTGTCAACTGTCAACTGTCAACTGTCAACTGTCAACTGTCAACTGTCAA
>CAZGWG010000437.1:0-2969 GCA_964529165.1 uncultured Sphingobacterium sp. | reverse complement strand
TATCAGACTGAGATTTTGTGATTAAGCCATGTAAATGAATAATCCTGGATGAGCCGGCACGTTCATGCAGATCATCAATATTTTGTGTAATGATGGTCATATCATACTTCTCTTCCAGTTTCACCAAGGCGTAATGTGCTGCATTAGGCTCAGCTTCAAGGACAGATTTACGACGCTCATTATAAAACTTCTGTACAAGATCAGAATTCCGGCGCCAGGCCTCAGGAGTTGCAACATCATACACTTTATACCCCTCCCATAGCCCTCCCGAATCTCTGAAAGTCTGCAAACCACTTTCAGCAGAGATCCCCGCTCCGGTTATTACAACCAATTTTTTCATAATCTTTATCAGATAATATCCAGAAATAAAAATCCGGCATCCTCTGCCCCGTCTGCCTGTTTAATTTGTAAAGGTTTAAAAACCACTTCGCCGGTTTCATAAGTGATGGAATTTCGAAAAACCGGCCCTTTATAACAAAAAGTATGAAACTCACCGTTTTCCCCAAAGGGATCAACTCCCAAAGGGAGTTCTCTGAAGAAATCTGCATTGAGTTGCTTACCAATCCAATCTTTTCCCAATTTATCCGATTGAACGCAACAGGTTATAGCTTCAAATCCTCCATCAGATAATATCTTTTTAAGCTCATTAGCCGACCTTTTCCATAAAGGGAAATATGTTTTTAAACCCGCTTTTAAAGCCAGATTCTCCCGGTATTCTCGAAGATCTTCAAGATAAATATCTCCGAATGCGAGTGTATCTACACCTGATTCAATCAATTTCTCACAGATTTTCAGGAATTCTTCTTCATAAGCGGAGTTATCAGGATGATTTGGAACCCACATTTTAATAAGTGGAAAGTCCAGTTGTAAAGCCTGTCTGTCAAGTACTTCTTCAGCTATTCCATGCATCGAAATCCGCTTATAATCACTATTCAAAGTGCTTACAAGACTTAAGACCTTTACTTCAGAGTTTAATTTAAGCAGGTACAATGCCATTGCTGAATCTTTACCCGCACTCCAGAACAAAGCTATCTTCATCATAATTAATTTGTCTTAAAACAAAAATAGCGATGAATTTGCATCCATCGCTATTTATTAACTGGTTTAATAGTTTAGCGGATATCTAATCTGAAACCAGCATTGAAATTGATTCCTTTGGTTTGATAGCCCGCAAATTCGACATAGTTCTCATCCAGCACATTCTTAACATCAGTAAATAAGGTAAGTCTGCTTGACGTTTTGTACTGAGCATAAACGTCCAGCACATTAAATGATCCCAAATCTGCTTCAACAGTATTAAAGGTTTTTCCGTCAAAATACCTGTCTCTGCGGTCACCGGTATATTTATAAATTAAGTTAAAGCTGACAGCTTTACTCAATTCAAGACCAGCATTCATTCCAAAAGAATTCTTTGGTCTCCTGAAGAGATTAAAGGATGAACCGGCCGGAGTGGTTACCTCACCATCAACATAAGCGTAGAAAGCATTCAGATTTAGTATACCAGTAGGTTTGTAGCTTAATTCAACTTCATAACCTTTATCATTCTGCTTGTTTTGATTGATATAGCCGAACTTACCTGCTGAAACCTGACCAAAATCTATTACATTTTCAATATCCCTCTTAAAATAAGAGAATGACAGATTTAATTTCTGAGTAAAATTCAGGTCAAAACCCGCTTCATAAGTACGGGATGTTTCAGGACTGAGCGATAAATTACCATATTCCGAGAATAACTGGTACAAAGATGGCACCCGGTAAGCAGACGAAAGGTTGGCATACACTTTATAACGACCTGCAATGAGGTAAGATGGATTTAAAGTATAGGTGAAATTACTGCCATAGGTACTATGATCATTATAGCGACCACCTATTTCTGCCTGAAAACCTACTTTAGATTTAATAAAAAGGGAAGTAAAAAGGCTTTTTATATTATTATCTGCAAACAATCTCGAGCTGAAAGGATTTCTCTGATCAGTGCTCAGATTTCTATAAGAAATTCCGCTTGCCAAATCAATAAAATCAGTGAATGCATAATTAAGATTGCTTTCCAGATGGGTAATATTACCCGCATTGTTTGTAAATGAACCTTGATTGTTATATTTATTTCTCAGATTATTCTGGCTGAGATTGAAATTGAGAACAGCTTTATTAAAATTCAGTTTCCCTCCAATCCCGGCCAGAAAGGAAGATTTACTGTAAGTATAATCCTTTGCATCACTAAACGCACCATTATCCAGATCGGCAGCATTATTATTAGCCTGAAAATTTCCTCTCAGCAGAAATTTCTCATTAACCTGATGACCCAAATTAAACATCATTGACTTCTGATGAAATCCATCCTTATCAAAATCTGTCTCACCACTGCCAGGAGCAGCGGTAGAGAAATTCTTTGAATCCAAATTTGAAGCACTGAATGTTAGAGATGTCTTTTCAATTTGTCCGCTTAAGCCTAAAACCTGTTTATAAGTCCCGTAACTTCCGCCCGTAGCCAGAACATTTGCAGCTAATTTTCCACTGCCTTTTTTGGTAATCACATTTATAACACCTGCTACTGCATCCGATCCATATAAGGTTGAGTTTCCTCCCTTCAGTATCTCAATCCGCTCAATAGTTTCTATGGCTATCGCTGAAATATTATACTCCCCTGAAATTTCAGAAGCATCATTAACAGGAATACCATCAATAAGAATCAAGGTATTTGCAGCACTTGCACCCCGAAGGTATACTGCTTTGATATCGGCCGGATTTCCTCCATTCCCTCCTATTGTTAAACCAGCCACATTGTTTAACAGTTCAGGTAAAGTTCTTCCCTGACTTTTTGAAATAGTTTCCGCGGTGATTACCCGAACCACTTTGCCTATTTCCGATAATTTTTTGGGTGAACGACTGGCGACTACCACCACCTCATCAAGATTTGACGCAGGTCTTTCCTGTGCCTGTGTACTGCTGCTTAGCAATACCAGTTGTGC
>CAZGWG010000436.1:0-2971 GCA_964529165.1 uncultured Sphingobacterium sp. | reverse complement strand
TTAGTAATGACACCGGAAATGTATCATAAAATTAAACAAATCCACAACTTAAAATAATGACAGATTTAGGCGAAATGAAAGTGAAGGTGGGCGCCGATATATCCGGGCTATTATCTAAGGTGGACGCCGCTAAGGCGAAATTAGGCCAACTGACTGAAGAAAACGGGCTGCTTAAAGCTGAATTACGGGACCTTAATCAATCTTTGAGAAATAACGATTCTGCGATAGCAAAATTAAATAATCAAATTGCGAAGTCGGTTGTTGTTACAAAGGAAGACCGGGCGGCAGTGGCGGCATTAAGAAAAGAGCGGGATCTTCTGGCTGCCAGTGGCAATAAAATATCCGCTGCCATTAAATCAACAACTTCGGATTTAGCGATTAACACCACTCAATTAAAAGCGCAAGCATCAGCGGTAAAAGCTGCTGAAAGTGCGGGTAGTGGCTTTGCTAAGGGAGCAACACAAGTTTACAGCGGATTAAGAAAACTTGCTTATATAATCCCAGGTGTGGGAATAGCGGGATTAGTAACATTAATTTCAGGGCCGGTTATAGATGCTTTTTCTGAATGGCTTGATACTTTAAATGAAGTTTCGGATTCGCTAAAAACTATGAAGGCGAACCAGGAGAATTTAAATGATATTCTTTCTTCATCCAATAAAGAGGCAGCCAAACAAATTACTGATTTAAAAATTCTTTACGATGCTGCTACCAATGTAAACCTTTCAATGAAAGACAGGTTAGCGGCTGTCAAAGGATTACAGAATGAATTTCCAGATTATTTCAAGAATATCAAACAGGAAACCATTTTAAACGGTGAAGCAAAAACATCTTATGATGCCGCCGCCGATTCGATTTTAAGAATGGCAAGAGCCAAAGCCGCAATTAATAAATTGCAGGATATTGGCGCCAAACAATTAGATAATGATATTCAGAAACAAAAGATTTTAAATGCCACTACTAATGAAGCAGCACGAGCGCAAGACCGGGTGTTAAAACAGCAAACAAGTGGAAGTAGTTTAACAGGTGGCGGCGCCGGTGGTAGCGAAGTTACTATCACAAGAGAAGAACAATTAAAAGTTATAGCCGCAAGGCGTGATGCAGCTTTAAAACTTGTTGAAATAAATGCAAAATCTTTAAAAGATCAGGAAGAGTTTATTAAAAAATTCATAGGACTTTCTGATTTAGCGCATGGTGTTGAAACTGAAATAAAAACCCCTAAAGTAAAAAAAGATACTCAAAGCATTAAAAATGTTGAAACCATTTCGGATGTGCTTGAAAAGTTGGCCATCCAAATTAATTTCCTCAATCAGAAACAACTTCTTTTAAGAACAGACGAAAGCCAGGCAAAAATAAATGCCATTGAATCTACGATAGATCATTTGATGCAGAAGTTTAAACTTTTGTCCGATAATCCTGTTATTATAAAACTCCAGGCACAGGCAGCGGACATAGCGTTGCAGCAAATATTCAAAAAAGATGCAGCGGATAGAAAGAATTTAAAAATAGAACTACCGGTAGAGCCTGAAATAAAATTTGCTGATACTTTTAATGAACAAGTTTTAAGAGATCAACTTTTAGAAGAATTAACCAGGCTGGGAATCAAAAAAACAATACCTGTAAAAATTGGAGTTGATATATTGGGTAAACCAATATTCGCAAATAGTGAAAAAATAACAAAATTTACCGGAACAGAGAAATTACAGGCCACATTTGATGATGCTTTTGGTAGAATCCTCGCTGCTGAGGATAAATTTGCAAGTGATTTTAAAAATACAATGTCTTCAACTTTGAACGACACTCTTTTTAGTATTGGGCAAAGTATAGGTGATGCAATTGGAGGAGGCCAAGATTTAGGGCAAGCTATTTTTGGTAGTTTTTTTCAGATTTTAGCAGATGGAATTGAACAACTTGGAAAAGCATTAATAGCTTTGGGTACTGCAAAAATTGCTGTGGAGAAGTTTGCACTGACTCCAGGCATTGGTACCGTAGTTGCAGGCATAGCTACTATTGCTCTTGCAGAGGCACTAAAAGCATCGCTTCCAAAATTTGCAACAGGCGGTTTAATAAGAGGCGCTGGCAGCGGAACTTCAGATTCAATTCCGGCATGGCTTTCAAACGGAGAATTTGTAATGAGAAGTGACATTGTTTCAAAACTTGGTGTTGGTTTCTTTGATAAATTAAACCGTGGCATTTTCCCGAAATTTGATTCATTTGGTGTTCAAAAATTTGCTACGGGAGGTTTTGTTTCTCCAAATATTGTACGGGCTTCTTTCCCGGTAGCGGGTAATTCAATTCGAGGTGGCCAAACTATCTACGTTACGGGAGAATTCAAATTAAGAAATGATAAACTTGTTGCGGCTGTTAATCGCGGTAATGCCCAAATAAGCCGAAACGGCTAATGAATATCGTGTGGGAATATTAACCATAATGCACATTTCATGTAGTACAAAAATAATCTCCACATATAAGGTTTCTTCTTCCTCATTGTTTTAAATAAACAAAATTCGGCGAGATAAGCATAGCGATCCTTTCCATTTCATTCCAGGCTTTTCTTAAAGGGCTGCTTTTTGCACCTCCGAAAGTTAAATTTTCAAAATCAGATTCTGTTTTAACTCCATAAATTTGAATTGACAAGGTAGGCTTAATCAGCCCTTTTATAAAAACGCTCGAATCATTTCTTTCAACCATTAGTTTAATTGCAACAGATACATGCTCCATTTCTTTAGAGGACGTAGTTAAAAAAGAAGTATCAGAATTCGTTAATGAAAATCCATTTTTAAATAAGATTGATTTTATCATTATGTAATTTGCATAAGGTAGCTTAATCGTATTATCGCCTTTATTCTGGCAAAAACAAAGTCCTGGAAATAGTAAAATAGTCAGGAGTAATAATTTTCTCATTTTACTAAGATAATCTACTTTATACGTCAAAACAAAAAATCATTTATGTATCAAATTATTTTTACCATAA
>CAZGWG010000435.1:0-2975 GCA_964529165.1 uncultured Sphingobacterium sp. | reverse complement strand
TTATGCATATTCTGAGTGCTCCAAATGCACTTAAACATAGCCTTACGTCACAAGAAACGGCTGATGCTATCCAGGAGGGCTTAAAGCGCAGTGCTTTGGATTTTACTTCTGAATGCTTTCCAATTGCGGATGGTGGTGACGGTACGGGACATTTAATTGTTGATAAATGTGGAGGTATCTGGCACGAGTATGATGTTCACGATCCTTTGGGCAGACTAATTAAAGCTTCACTGGGTATAATAGATCAGGGAAAAACAGCAGTTATTGAAATGGCTGATGCTTCGGGTATCCGCTTGTTAGACCCGGATGAACGGTCGCCCTTGACCGCGTCTTCCTTCGGGACTGGCGAATTAATAAAGTTTGCATTGGACAGGCAGGTCGAAAAGATTATTATTGGACTTGGAGGTTCTGCAACGGTTGATGGAGGAGTAGGAATTCTAAGTGCTCTCGGTATGAAATTCAGAGATGCAGATGGGCTTGAGCTAACTGCTTTGCCTGTCAATATGTCCCGTTTCCATCATATTGATGACTCAGAGTTTGATCATCGGGTGCAGAAATGCCATATCACAGTATTGTGTGACGTGGATAATTTACTCCTGGGTGAGCAGGGTGCCGCAGCGGTTTTTGGTCCCCAGAAAGGAGCAAGTCCAACTGATGTGAAACTTCTGGATATCGCTCTAAGCAACTTTTCTGATATTGCGCTCCAATCAAGGGGTATCAACATGAATGAGATTGCTCATGGAGGAGCTGCTGGTGGCATTGCTGCTTCTTTACGGACATTCTTAAATGCTGAATTAGTAAATGGTGGTGAAACTTTTCTGCAAATTACCGGTTTTGAGGAAAGTTTAAAGAATGCTGATCTTCTGATAACAGGAGAAGGTAGTCTGGATGAGCAGACTTTGCAGGGGAAAGGTCCTTTTGCTGTGGCTAAATATGCAAAAGAAAAGGGCATTCCTGTCATCGGACTTGCCGGGAAAGTCCCCCTTGTAGATCATCCTGAAATGCATAAGTATTTTGATCTGCTTTTGGCTATTGGAAATCAACCTGCTGATCTCGCAACGGCGATGAAATATACAGCTTCTAATCTGATCCGAACTTCCTTAACAGTTGGAAGGTTCCTTTCTTTATCAAAAAGTATTTAATTTATTTTGATTCTGAATTAAAACCAGCTAATAAACATGAAAAAGTTCCTGTTTTTTGTTCTTGTATTTTCTATCGCTTCTGCGTATTCACAAAGTCTGAAACAAAAAATCGAGAATGCCTACAGAACTTTTGAATCTGATCCACAGATGAAATATGCGGTTAGTTCATTGAGTGTATTAAATGCAGAAACTGGAGACCTTATTTATTCCATAAATGGGAATATTGGTCTTGCAAGTGCTTCTACCCTTAAAACAATCACGTCGGCAACTGCCTATTATATTCTGGGTAAGGATTATACCTGGGAAACAACACTCGGTTATTCTGGTTCAATTTCAGCTAATGGAAGCTTGAGCGGAGATATAATCATTACAGGAGGAGGAGACCCTACGCTGGGAAGTGAGCGGTATAATCAAACCCGATCAGAACTGATCCTTAAGAAATGGGCTGAATCATTAAGCAGAGCCGGGATTAAAAATATCAGAGGACAAATTGTGGCTGATGATCGTTTGTTTGGTACTGAGACTATGCCTGGTGGTTGGACATGGCAGGATATGGGCAACTATTATGGTGCAGGGCCTTCTTCTTTAACCTGGCGCGAAAACCAGTTCGATATGCATTTTAAACCCGGCAGAGTGGGCGAGCCCGCGGAACTTTTAAGAACAGATCCTGAGATGTCATACCTTAAGATTATAAACGAGGTAAAGACAGGTGCGCCGGGTACTGGAGATAATGTTTATGCTTTTTCTGCACCTTTTTCTTCTATTGTTTATCTAAGAGGCACTTACGGCGCAGACCTTAAGAAAGCAATTTCTGCTTCAGTTCCTGACCCGGCTTATGATCTTGCTTATCGTTTGCAGAATGAATTAAATCAGATGGACATTCGGGTTGATAAAGGTGTGGTAACAACAAGATTACTTGCAGCAAATATGAAGCCTTTTCTTCCTCAGGAAAAAGTCATTTCGGTTCATAAATCTCCCTCATTGAGTGAAATTGTTTACTGGTTTAATCAGAGAAGTATCAATCTGTTTGGTGAACACCTGATAAAAACTATCGCCTGGAAGGAAGGGAAAGAAATTACAATAAGTCAGGGTACAGAACTGGTTAAGGATTTTTGGAGAAAGAAGATAGGAGTAGATCCAGCATCAATAAATATTTACGATGGAAGTGGTCTGTCGCCTTCTAATCGGATTACAACTATGGCAATGGCGCAAATACTTCAATCATTGAAGAAAGAGAACTGGTTTGAAAGTTATTATGGTAGTTTTCCAAGCTATAATAATATGAAAATGAAAAGTGGAACAATTAGTGATGTGATTGCCTATACCGGGTACCACTATTCGGGTTCCGGGATACCCCTGGTGTTTTCATTCATTATCAATAATTATAATGGGAGTAGTTCGTCCGTCAGGCAGAAAATGTACAGAGTACTGAATACCCTTAAATAAGCAGAACCTGAATTTTATTTGCTTTGGCTTTCATTTTTTTGTAAATTAAAACAATCAACTTATTTAAAAGGAGGTTGTTATGAACTTAGTTCAAAAAATAGAGCACTGGGGCGATGTACATCACGCAAAGTGGCTCGACTCTGTCAGGATAGTTCTAGGGCTTTTAATTTTGAGTAAAGGACTCGCTTTTATCAGTGACACAGAAGCTCAAAAGGAATGGATTATTCAGAATAATGTTTTTGGATTTTCAGGTCTTTTGGCTTTAGCAGTAGTACATACGGTTGCTTTTGCCCATCTTGTGGGGGGTATTTTAATCACATTGGGCCTTGTAACCCGTTTTGCTGCAGTGGTTCAAATCCCAATTCTCTTAGGAGCAGTATTTTTTGT
>CAZGWG010000434.1:0-2986 GCA_964529165.1 uncultured Sphingobacterium sp. | reverse complement strand
ATCGAGGCAAAGGGAGTGGAGCGTACGCATGAGAAGATCAAGCAGGCAAAACTGATTATTTATCTTGTTGATCCCGGGCAGGATGTGAAGGATATTGAGGAACAGGTTAAGTATCTTGGTAGTCTGGGAATTCCATTTTTGACGGTAGTGAATAAGGAAGATTTGGTTAGTTCTGAATTTGAGCAAGAGGTATCAGGTATCAGGTATCACCCGATAGCTATCGGGTTATCAGGTGCGGGCGGTTCGGATAACAGACAGCCGATAGCCGACAAAATCATTTATATTTCTGCCAAAAATAAAACCGGCATTGAAGAACTAAAATCTGAGATTTTGCGCAAAGTAAATCTTCATTCCATTAATACCGACGATGTTCTGGTTTCCAATATCCGCCATCTCGAGGCGCTTCAGAAAACTGAAGAATCTTTGAAGAGGGTTTTGCAAAACATTGATCAGCCAATTACATCCGATTTTCTTGCAAGCGATATCAAGCAGGCCCTATATTATCTTGGTGAGATTACCGGGCAGGTAACGACTGATGATTTGCTGGAGACGATATTTAGTAAGTTTTGTATCGGAAAGTAAAAATTTGCTTTTAGAGGTTAATGCCAAGCTTTTGGTGCCCTAAGTGAACTTCGCTTAGTATTTCCCTATTCTATTTTGAATATGATTAATATTAATCATATAAAATGTTTTCCATTAGAAAACATTTTATTATCTTTGCATTGTGTTTAATATCATTACGAGAAGGACCTTGCTGGAATATGTTAAACAATATCCATTGGCAAGCACCGCACTTTTAGAATGGTATCATGAACTTGAAAAAGCTGATTTTAAAAACTTTAACGAATTAAAGGAAGTTTATGGCAATGCCAGTTTGGTTGGTGATGACAGGATAGTGTTTAACATTATGGGAAATAAATTCAGGTTGGTGGTAAGGATTGTTTTTGAATACAAAGCTATTCAGGTAAAATGGTTTGGCACGCATACTGAATATGATAAAATTGATGTTGAAAGTGTCATCTTTAAACGAAGGTAATATGGAATTGAAAGTTATTAAAAGCGAGGAACAATATCAGGAGTATTTAAACTGGGTTGATGAACTATTTGATAAACAGCTTAGTCCGGATACTAGGGAAGGTGAGATGCTACAGGTTGCTCTGTTGCTCATTAGGCAATATGAAGATGCAAATTATCCTGTTCCAATGCCTGATCCCATTGAAGCAATTAAATCAAAAATGAAAGACGCTGGTCTGAAAAATAAAGATTTGGTTGGTAAGGTTGGGAGTAAAGGGTATGTATCTTCAATTTTAAGTGGAAGGAAACCGCTTACTTTAGAATTGGCAAAATTGTTCCATCGTGAACTGAATATCCCGGCAGAGGTGCTATTGTCATAATGCTTAACTGTTATTTGTCTAACAGGCAAATTACTCATACGAGGAGTAGCCGATTCGATCGCGGACAAAGCCACCTGATGATTTTCTGAAAATTTCTATAAGTATCTGTTATTCAGTATAAATTACTTTCTGTATTGGTAAGTAGTTTGCTTTTATCTATTTTTCATTCTTACAGGGATAAATGTAAAGTCACAAGCTAGATCACCCCGGAACATCGGTCAGTTTCGCCGGAATATGTATTTAATTGGATGGTCGACAGTTCGGATACAGTAGTATCGCAGTTAAGCCTTTTAATCTTTAAAAACAATTCTTCCATTATTTTCCGTCGCAATACCGAGGTCAATCGCTTTATTTATTCCCTGTGCTATGGAATATTCTACATTAGTACCCACCCTGCTGTAACCAAATAGTTTCCCTGTTTCGCGAATTAAATCTGTCTTAGTCAAGCTAATTTGATGACTTAAGATTTCTTTAACGGCGTTGGCAACCTCTTCCGGTGGAAGGTCGTCAGCATCTCTTTTCTCTAAGTCATTTTTGGGAATACGGTATTGCTTGTAGTCTTCTGGTTTGCTTTGACCAAACCAATAAAATTCCCGGTTAACGTCTTTAATCGTTATCAGGTTCATTTCATCCAACAAGGTTTGCAAATGATAGCTAATTCTCGTTCCCATTCTGGAGATATTCCAAGCATTTAATACACGTTTGCAGAGCAGGTTTTTACTAATTGGCCACTCTGTTTCTAGTACGTCTGAAATTTGCTTTTTGATCTTTTCCCTATTTTCTCCCCAAAAAAACTCATCACTACTATAAGTATTTACGGCCGACAGGCTGGCCAAGGTGTAGAAATTAGGAGTATCCGGATCCGTTTCTGTCTCATTATCAATTGAGGGTTCTGACAGTTCTTCATTAGCTATCGACTCACTTTGTGGGGCCGCATTTATGAAAACTTCTTTCTCCACATGCAACGAGGGCTGTGTTGTAACTGTTGTCCTATGCTCATTATTTTCCGCCAGCCTGATGGCTTCCAAAATGTCATTAGTTACCCTGTCTGGTTTTTCCCACCATTCGGTAGACCATACTTTATGAATATTCCACCCTAACTGCTGCAAAACGCTAAGTTGTGTTACTTCTCTATCCTTTGACGTTTGGGCCCGCTGATAATTTTTGCCATCGGTTAGGATGCCCAATATGTAAGATGAGCTATTTTTCTTATCAACAACAGCCAAATCAATTTTATAGGCGGAACAGCCAATCTGATGGTGTATGTCGTAGCCATGTTTACGCAATTCATCGGCTATTGCATGTTCATAACCCATTCCACCGCTATGATCTGTTTTATTCCTGGTAGGCAGGGCAATCTTACCTTTCTCGGCATAAGCGAGAAAAGCTTTTAGTCCCATCACGCCTTCAGAATGGGTTCTGTTCAGGTCGATCTGGTCAGATTTAAGTGTAGAAAATACAATCATTTCATACCTCGCCCTGGAAACGGCCACGTTAAGTCTGCGCCAACCTCCTTCTCTATTAATTGGTCCGAAATTATGGCTTACATTGCCGTTTTCGTCCGGACCATAGCCAATGGAAAACAAAATGAT
>CAZGWG010000433.1:1599-3011 GCA_964529165.1 uncultured Sphingobacterium sp. | reverse complement strand
TCGCACTTTCATCAACCTGCAAAGGCACATGAAAACAAAGCACCCTGAAAAATTAGCGAAGTAGCATTTGAAACTGAATATTATAAAAAATAGAAATAATTCTTGAGATGGATTTTGAATTAACATTTATTGAAGATCATATACTGCACGGTGATTGCCGCTACGATAGGGCATTGGTTGAACGCATTATATCTGATAGTTCACAACCAGAGATCAGGCATATCGTAATTGATGGGTTTTGCGGCATGGGGGGCGTTACTGCCGGCTTTATGCAACTGCCCGGCTGGAAGGTTATCGCCTGCATTAATCACTGGCCCGTCGCTATTGAAACCCATAAAAAGAATTTCCCCCAATGCCTCCATCTGCTTGAAGATTTCAGGTTCGCCGACATCACCATCATACAGTACATGCTTTGGAGGATCTCCCAAAATAATCCTGCCGTTAAAGTACATGGTTGGTTTAGTCTGGAGTGCACCAATTTCAGTAATGCGAAAGGTGGAATGAGCCGCGATGCGGACAGCCGCACCCTGGCTGATTATCTTGATCGGTACGTGATTGCACTTGATATGGACGTGATATGGGTTGAAAATGTGAAAGAGTTCAAAATGTGGGGTCCTATGGTGCCAAAGGTGGTTGTGGGAAACGGGGCTAAAAAGAAAACATTGCAGTTCAACCCGGATACTGATGATGCCCTAATTTTTTTAAAAAATTATATAGCTACTGGTCAAGCTCCGTACTGCCCTTTAATCTTCGACAAAAAAGCTAAGCAATTAAATAAATGGATGATACCGGAAAAAGCCCGGATGGGTGAGGATTTCAGGAGGTGGAAGAAACATATTTGTTCATTTGGTTATGATACAGAAGTTGGTGAGAAATTACTCAATTGTGCGGATTACGGGATCCCACAGCACCGGGTAAGACTTATCATGCAATTTAACCGTAGAGGAATTCCGGCCGTGTATCCCGTACCAACACATGATAAGAAATCCCGGAATGGCTTATTACCATGGAATCCAGTAAAACCTTGCTTGGATTTAAAGGATGAGGGTGAAAGTGTTCTGTCATTCAAAACGCAAAAAGGAAAAATAGTCCCTCGAATATCAAGTCCAAAAACTATTGAACGACTGATAAATGGTTGCAATAAGCATATACTAAACGGCAAAGGCGAAAATGTTTTCATAACAAAGTTTCTTAGCAATAACCCATATACATTCTGTAACAGCGGCGCAAGTGTTAATGCAACATCTCCGTGTTTAAATACTCAAGGGCGGTTATATTTTACAACCGCACATCTGGTAGATCATTACTTCGGCAATGGGTATGTGAAGACTATAAACGAACCAGCCGGTACTACTGGAACAAAAGATGGCGCCGCATTGCACAGTTTTCATTTTATTGATCCGCAGTACTCA
>CAZGWG010000433.1:0-1589 GCA_964529165.1 uncultured Sphingobacterium sp. | reverse complement strand
AATAAAAGTACCTGCGAGCCTTCTGGTGCATTACTTCAAAACCCAAAACAAAGGGTCATTACAGTTGAGAAGTTCCTTATGAACACTCAGTACGATAGAGATTATCAGGATATGGCAAAGCCATCCGGAACAATAACTGCTAACCGGAAATATTATTACCTGGTCAACTTCCAATGGTTCAACAGTGGTTTTAAAACAGTAGACAACCCTTCCAATACCATCATCGCCAGGCAGGACAAAGCCCCCAATTATTTGATCACTTTAGAAACCGGTGAACTGGCAATCGAGGTTTATGATTACGATCCTCCGCATTACGTAAAACTTAAAAAGTATATGGCTGAAAACGGAATTGTCAGCATCAACATGCGGATGCTCAAAGAAGTTGAAATGCTTAGGATCATGACCATTCCGGAAAATACGAAGATGTCAAAATCATCAACAGCCAATAAGAAAATGATCGGTAACGCTGTACCCAGTGATCTGGTAGCGGCATTAGGCAAAACTTATGATGAATTTGAAGATTTGAACGCTCTGAAAATCGCTTAACACTGAGAGTAAAAATAATGAACAATAAACGCATTTGGGAAGATTGGGAAATTGACTTTATCAAAAGCAATTTCAATACGCTAACTAACAGGCAGATGGCGGAGCATCTTGGTGTTAAGCCGCATTCGTTCAGGATGCAATGCTATGCACTTGGATTGAAGCGTATGGAAATGGAATACTGGACTACATCACAAATAAATTTCCTTATTGCGAAGTATAAAACAACTGGTGATAAAGAACTGGCAAGAATCTTCAATGCAAAATGGAAAAAGGAAAAGGGGTGGTCATTCAAGCACATTGAAAAAAAGAGGAAGTACTTAAAGATTAAACGCACCAGGGCTGAAATAAAAGCCATTCACCGCCGCAATGTTGCGCAAGGCTGTTTCGCCATGTGCCCGGTAAACGCCTGGAAGAAAAGAGGCATAATGCCTGAAGGCACTATCAGGTATTGGAAAACTAATTACTCAGAAAGAAGGTTCCCGGTTATTAAGGTAAATGGAAAGTTCATTCATTGGGCCCGGTACATGTGGGAGAAAGCAAACGGGGATATTCCTAACGGTTTAAATGTGGCTTTTAAGGACCAGGACCCCTATAATCTGAAATTATCAAACCTGATCCTCATAACTGATGCTGAAAATGCTAAAAGGAATTCTGAAAAAAGCAGCCGTGGATTATCAGATAACTACGTTGCCGGAATGCTTTCTCATGGCAAACCGGAATTAAGACAGCTATTTATTCAGCGCCCGGCATTAATTGAACTCAAACGTAATCAACTCATATTAAACAGAACTATAAATGACAAACAAAAAATTGCTACTCAGGCTTAAAGAAATGGTGAATCAGAATTTCAATTACGCCAAATCGGTTCACTATGTACAAGATGTAAAGCTTGATGATGAAGCCGAAACTTTCACCATCGTCACAAATCAGAACCAGTATACCCGCAAGTTCGAGAATGCAGATGCCTTCCTGCAATACTGGGAACCAGTATCAAATTTACCAGCAACAAATGACAAGGGTAATGGGGTAGCTGCTTTTATTGA
>CAZGWG010000432.1:0-3017 GCA_964529165.1 uncultured Sphingobacterium sp. | reverse complement strand
TATCTTTTTCCTGTCGGCCTCAGTCAGGTCAGCCCATATAATCTTTCCAACACCGGTTTCATAATTCATATCTGTAGCGAACAATAAGCGATCTGCACCAAGATATTTAACCGCCATATCGATCATGCCTTCATCACTAACACTTCCGCTGGTATCCAGAAATAAGGTTGGCGCCTTCTTTAAAATCCGGCACATATATTCCCAGTTACCGCCACCACCAATATGACCACAAATGATCATCGCTTCAGGATAGCGATTTGCTATTTCAACAAAATCTTCAGGAACCGAAGAATTAGGGGGATTCGCAGGTAAATATCCGGGACGCCAGTTACCAAGTGTGGTAACCCCGTGAAGCATCAATGGAATTTTATGTTTGATGCAACGTTCAACAATCGGATAATAAAGCGGATCAGAAATTTTAACCGCATCATAAAGTTCGCCAAGCATCACCATACCATTGTCAACACAACGGTCGATTTCATCAAGAGCTTCCTTTTTAAATAATGGATTGATGTAACATTGCCCCATGATGCGCTTGGGGTGTGATTTCATTGCCTGAATGATAATATCATTATTGGCACGAATTTCTGCAACTGTTTTCCCTCCCGGAATAGAGCATGCAGCTTTTGTAATACCCATCGCTTCGCAGCTTTCATCAACCTGAGCTGCATTACTGCCAGGCCAGACATGGTTATGCGCATCTAGTTTAGGATATTTCTTTGCCGATTCCATAATGGCTTTCCAGCCATCTTTCTGAAAGGTATTCTCCGTCTGTACTGACTCTTCTTTCGAAGGAACATTACATAAAACACCCGACATGGAAGCACCCAATAGCCCAAGGCCACTGGTACTTAAAAAAGCTCTCCGGTTTAAACCAAAATCTGTCCGGTTTTTCATGAATAGAAGTATAAAATCTGTATTCCGTTCTTTAACTCTTAAACTAAGACCGGTAAAACAGAAAAAGCCCCATTCATAAGATAAAATATGTTAAAAAATTGGAAACAGCTTGGATCCTTGTCATCAATTTCCAAGTTACGATTCTAGCTGAAGAGAATCTTCAAATCCCCTAGTGGTTGGAAAACCAACCTTAATCATAACTGTACAACAGCTAATCATTGACGTAACAGAAAATCAATTTTCCTAATCGCTAAAAACTCTACAGCTAGTGGAACGAAACGAATACAATGCCCTGAATGATGAATTATTTTTACTAATGAGAGCAATAGTCCTTTATTGCATAATTACTTTAAGTTACGTTATATTAGGGGCATAAAATCTAACTATGAACAAACGCATTTCTCTAATCCTGGCTATCCTGCTAACATTCCCGGCATTTCTTTCAGCGCAGACCGGTAAGGTATTCGATAATCAAATTGTAAGTTCCAAAATCTTAAAATCAGACCGCAAATTTTCGATCTATCTGCCTGCTGATTACGATGCCTCACAGCGTTCTTATCCGGTTCTGTATTTATTACATGGAATGGGCGGAGATCAGGCAAACTGGATTGACTATGGCGACCTGCAGCAAATTGCTAACAACGCAATCAATAGTGGCAAAGCAACACCAATGATTATTGTGATGCCTGATGCAACTAGTGGCCGAAGCGGCTATTTTAATGACATCAGAGGGGATTGGAATTATGAAGATTTCTTTTTCCAGGAACTAATCCCTTTTATTGAAAAAAAATACCGGGTAAAACCCAATAAAGTTTCCCGCGCAATTTCGGGACTTTCAATGGGAGGCGGCGGTACCTTCATGTATGCACTACACCGTCCAGAAATGTTTTCTGCGGCCTATCCCATTAGTGCATATATTGGTCCTACCAGTCTTGAAGTCGCAAAAACAAGATGGAAAACTGATGATCTGAAACTATCCGATGAAACTATTCAAAAATATTACGAACAACACAATGCCATTTCTTTGATAAACAATATGCCAGACAATCAAAAGAAGGCGGTCAAATGGTATATCGATTGCGGAGACGATGACTTCCTTGAAGAAGGAAACTACCTCGCTCATAGAGCCATGATTACAAAAGAAATTCCTCACGAATTCAGAATTAATGATGGCGGCCATAACTGGACCTATTGGAGAACCGCACTTCCTAAAGTACTGGAATTCGTATCTAAAGCCTTCCGGGCTTCGTAAATTCAATATCACAGAATTCTAAATTGAGATTCCAGCCTCTGCTGGAATCTCCAAGTTCTCCTGACACGGCTCATCAACCAATCCTCATCGGCCCTCGCAGAAGCGGAAACTCCTTCTCTTGCAATTTCCATAAATTACCTAGTGTATCGCACAGCTTTTATGGAAGTGATATTACTTTTTCAAAGTGGATAACAATTCGCTTAATTCGTTTAAAGTCATTGTAAAACCTTCTTTGAAGCCCATTTCCAGCATTTTTTCAAAACGTTCCTTTGATTCATTATGAATAGTAATGCTCACTTTTGTTATTCCATTTTGTTCGCTAAAATTCAAATCCCAATTTGAACCCGGTAAGTGTGGGTTTTCATCTTTATCAGCAAACACGCTTAAATACTTAAAGTTGGTTTTTGGACTAATAGAAGTATAATCCTGAATACTCCAGCTTTCTTGTCCATCAGGACTGACCATAGCATAAAATCTCCGTCCACCTACTTTGAAATTCATAAACTTTGTTTTCGAAGCCCATGGCTTTGGCGCCCACCATTGGTCAAGAATTTCTTGATTGGTAAATGCATCCCAAACCAGTGAAAGTTCTGCATCGAATTCTCTGGTTATTAGTACTGAATTGGTTGATTTGTCAACCGAAAAATCAAATAATAAACTATTCATTTTTTTGTTCTTTAATTGTTGATAATAAAAGGTCGAGCTGGTTGAATTTGGATTCCCAGATTTTCTTGAATTGTTCCAACCATTTATCAACTTCCTTCATTTTATCAATTTCAAGTGAATAGTATATTTCTCTCCCTTTTTGCTCTTGTTTTACAAGTTCACACTCAGTTAGAATGCGTAAATGCTTTGAAACTGCTTGCCG
>CAZGWG010000431.1:0-3032 GCA_964529165.1 uncultured Sphingobacterium sp. | reverse complement strand
TCGCTCAAAAATAAGCTATAAACAATTTTACAATATAAATTTAAACAGGCTCTTAATCAAAATTAAGGATTTTAACCATTAAACGATTTTTGTATTGGCTTAATATATTTTACCTGTAATTTTCGCGTCGACTGCTATCAATTATCCTGTACCTGGTTCAGTAGATTTACTGATTTTACTTTCGCAAGCAGTTTTACCGCCCTGTTCCTGTGATTTGCCCCTGTAAGAACTATAATGCGCTTACCCTTATTTTTTAGCGCAATAGCCTTGATATTATCAGCTATACGTTGGTCACGCATAACCTGAAAATCATCATAGTATTGGTAGGGGGTATTCTGTAATATCTGGGTCTGAGAGACTGTAAACTCTTCGGTAAGGGCATCGTATTTTCCGTCCATCAATTGATTTGCCCCTAAACCGGCCATCATTTTACCTCTTTTACTGGCAAGCTCAGGCAAGCCTTTTGCAATTCTTGCTCTTACTATTCCACTATCCCGCATTAATTTCTGATTCATTAATCTGAACTTACCAAACTCAACAAGGGTATCTTTAAGGAAATTTTCAGGAAGGGGTTTACCTGCAACGTCTTTTCCCATAAAATCAATTCCGGCCTTTTTTGCTTCAGGGAATTCATTTAAGAACATGACCATTTCGGGATTATAGAATTTATGAAGGTAGTTTGTATCCAAATTCAGATCCTCGGGACGAATCTCCAGGGCAATTATATCAGGCTTGAAGTTTTTTATTATGTTTCTGACATGATCAAAATTGTAGTTGACATTCTTTTTGTGTCCACCATGTATAGTTGGCAGAACAAGAACTTCTGTTTTTTGAGCAAAAGAATTATTTATAAGCTGGCTAAGCAGGAGGATAGAGGCCAGTATAATTTTTAGTTTCATCTGATTTTAAGAATTAAGATTTAATAAATAATTAGCCCGTCATGATCAATACTGATGCTGTTCGGGCTGCCTTCTTCCCTGATTGTAACGAGAAATTGCCTGGAACCTGCTTCCAGCATTAGTGAATTACTTTTACCATCAATTAAAATGCCTGATTGCGGGACATTCAGTTCCTGCAGGCTAGCGGCATATTTTTTATTGATCTTAAAGAATTCTTTTTGTCTGTAATAAGTAAGCCATAGATATTTTCTTTGTTTCTCAGAATAAGGCAAACTGAATTTTTCTGCCCCTGAGGTCGGAGCCTGATCAGAAAACAGGGTATAGGCCCAGCGCTCAGGGTAATGCATATTAATTATTCCCTGGGATGTAAAGCATGAGTAGTGAGGCGGGAGTGCTTTCCCATTACTATCAAGGGCTTTGGAGTAAACCCCATTCGTTACATTGAAATCAAAATTGGTCCTCAGAAAATTGATCCTGAAATGAGTGTTTTGTTTGCTATTCAGGGGATCGAACCTCAAGGATGAAAGCGGTATTGCTATTTCTGTTACCCATCCCTTGTCTGTATCCGCTGAATTATTGATCGTCCCCAAAAGTTTCACTTCCGATTTATATCCTATCGGATTCCATCCGCTTACAGGTGTTCCAGCATCTCTGTATGGCTTATTCATAATCAGAAAAAGCATTTTATTCTGAGGATTTATCTGAATCTCAAAATCATCATTCATATTATTGTCAGGGTCAATAAAGATCTTGAAGACATTATCCCGGAATATGATATCTTTTTCCGGCTGCTTATTGGCCCATAAATGAGGTTCTTCCAGTTCAGCAGCAATATACAGGTAGTTTGTATCCCATAGCATTTTTACCCTGGTCTTATAGGCAGGAGCGGGCTTAATATCACCTTCTATATCAATAAAGTAATCGGTCCATGGAGCGTCAACCCAACTTTTTTCATTCAATTCTCCATCAATGGTTATAGCATTTGGTGTTCGAAAGAGTGTATAGGATTTCGGTTCTGTGAACAGAGACTCAAGTCCGCTGAACGGATTTTGTGCAAACAAGTCCGCTTGAAAGCATAATGCCGAAAATGTAATCAGAATGCTTTTTAAATTGGTTTTTATTGACAAATTGTTGATTTTTTATTGTTAAATCTGGACTATTCAATAGGATGGTAAAACTAGTTTATTCTTGTTCAAATAAGCAGCTTCAGAAACGTAACATTGCTACTACCGGTAAATGATCTGATGCATAGTGCTCCTGTACCACACGATGCGAAATAATATTAAAAGGGTCTGTTTTTTTAAATGCGATGAAGTCAATAGTTCGGTTTGGCGTAACTACCGGAAAGGTTGGTTCACAGGCACTGCAGGTTCGGGTGAACACCCGATCAAGTTTTTGTATCTCTGCCGACTCGGTCACGGCATTCAGATCACCGGCTATAATCAATGGCAGTCTTTCTTCAGTCGCTATTTTATTGATCTCTTCAACCTGTATTACTCGGTTTACGGGATTCTTCAGATGATCGAGATGTGTTGCACCAAAACGAATAGCCTTCCCATCTTTTAACTGGATTCTGGCAGTTGCTATTACCCTTGGTTCGCCGCCGCTTCCTGCTAAAGTGGTTAAACGATGGATTTTTGTTTCGCTTATTGGAAATTTAGAGAATAAAGCCACCCCGTAATCGCCGCCATCATGGTCAATTGATTTTGCAAAGAAGAAGTTCATTCCCAGTTTTTCCGCAATAATAGCTGCTTGATTAATTTTTCCTGAACGGGCAGTATTTACATCTACTTCCTGTAAAGCGATCAGGTCGGGGTCTTCAGTTTTGATTGCTTTGATAATTGCTTCCATATCGATAAGGCCCGGTTTTGAAGGTGGATTGCCGATATGGATATTATAACTCATTATTTTTAATTCATTGGAAGATGGTTCTTGAAATGTTTTGACCTGCTCTCTGGGAACTCCGCATGAGCATATAATTAATACTGTAAAGGCAAAATAGAGTCGTTTCATTGGATGTGTTTTTTCAGATTGAAAGTAAGCTATTTTTGGAAGAATTTATATTGGTAATTGACAGGGGCTTAACCCTTGCTAGCGCCCGCGTGTCGTGTGTGCTCAATGTCATTATTTAAG
>CAZGWG010000430.1:0-3037 GCA_964529165.1 uncultured Sphingobacterium sp. | reverse complement strand
TAGAATCAGAAAAATCAGTTTAAGATGGACATGGGAACAACCGGTCTTATTTTTGGCTGATAATCAAATCCAAAAATTTCAGGTTGCACTTAGAATGCAAAATTGACTTTTGATATAGCCTCCTTTTTTGTTTAATACAATCTCGCCCGCTTCTTCAATTCGGCAATCGGCATTGTCAGCATTCGCCCTACAGGTTCTTTACCTCTATAAGTAATTACTTTCAACTGCTTGGCATCGATAGGTGCAATCAAAGTGCTCATGTATTTAGGGTAAAATCTATCGGGGAAAGAATTGTCAAATGAGTAATAGATATCCAGTCCCTCAACTTCAGTACTCAGGTCAATTGTCAATTTATTATCGGCTGTTTTGCCAGCCTTAAATATCGGATCATAAACGGCAGGAGAATATTTAGTTTCAGAAATATCCAGACGGCCAAAATGCTGCTCAACTCTTCCAAAGAAATCAGTCCAGTTTTTCAGTTGATTTGGAGACCAAACAGCTTCTGCAATTGCAAAGCCCCTCGGCCAGGTCATATATTCTGCCTGACGGATATTATAAACCTGCTCCGTCCATAAATTCGCCTGGCCTCCTTTGATAAATTGAGGGTCAACACCTGAGGGAACAGGCTCGAATTCATAAGATTTACTCAAACGCAGTGAAGCATAAACCCTTGGTTCTGATATCTCATCAGACTGCATATAATCCAGATAGGCATAAGTTGTAGGACTCATCACCACATCATGCTTATTTTGAGCTGCTTCTATTCCATATTTCATGCCGCGCCAGCTCATAACTGCAGTAGACGGACTAACACCTCCCTCCAGTACCTCATCCCATGCCATCATCTTTTTCCCTTTTGACTCCACGATCTGCTCAACCCTTTTGGTAAAATAACCCTGCACCTGTCTGATATCTTTAATACCTTCACGCGCCATCAAAGCTTTGATCTGCTCATTCTTCTGCCAGAAATTAATCGGGGCCTCATCACCTCCAAGGTGTATATAGTCAAAAGGAAATAGTTCTGCCAATTGCGTAATCACTGTATCCATAAAACTATAAACCAATTCATTGGCTGGGCATAGTGTATTATCGACTAAGGCTATTGGCGGTGCACCTCTCGACCAGTCCATGATTTTCTCTCCCGACCTTACTTTGTATTTTATGGCTTCAGGTGTACATGACAATTCTGGATAGGAAGCAATTGCTGCAAGACTATGCCCAGGAACATCCACTTCAGGTAAAATATTAACAAAACGATCCTTGGCAAACTGCACCAACTCCCTGATGTCATCCTGCGTATAAAAACCGCCATAGTCGCGGGGTTCATCCGCTTTTGGCGGAATAAAATCTCCAAACTCTCCTACTCTTTTAACATTCCACGCTCCAACAGAGGTCAGTTTGGGAAATCCCTTGATTTCAATTCTCCAGCCTTCGTCATCTGTAAGATGAAGGTGAAGGACATTATACTTATACCGGGCCATTGCCGCAATGTATTGTTTAACCTCATCCTTTGTAAAAAAATGCCGGGCAACATCAAACATTAAACCTCTCCACCCAAGCTTTGGATAGTCCGTAATTTCAACGGATGGAATCACCCAATTAACATTCTTTACAAGCGTTTTACTCTCAATTTCCTTTGGCAATAACTGCAGTAAAGTTTGTACCCCATAGAATAAACCCGCAGGTTGATTGGCCCTGATGATTACATGCGAAGTGGTCACAGAAAGATGATACCCTTCAGATCCAAGCTTATGATCAATAGCAGAATTGATTAACAATCTCACTGAAGTACCTTCAGAACTACCTGAATAAGATACATGAAAGCCGGTTGGCACCGATAATCGCTCCTTTAGGAACATTAGGGTTTGAGCTAATTCGGGGGCGGCAGAAGCATGAATGACTATATTTCTTGGAAGATTGAAATGTCCGGTTCCTCCATGTATTTCGACCGGTTTAGGAATGATCGAAAAACCCGGCTTAGAATTTTGGCTGAAGGTATTAACTGAAATGAAAAGGAAGAATAAAAACTGAATGGAAAACTTCACTGAAATGTACTTTCTTTTTATTAGATACATGTAAAAACCCTTTTGAAATATTTAATCTGCGCTATTTAATATTGACTATACGCCGCAGGCAATTTATGTAATTATTACTGAACCTGGTAAACTGATTCTGAATCTAAGGTTCTGTACCAAAACTCAATTTATTAAACAAGAAAGGCCACCTCCTTATCTGGAGACGGCCTTTGCTGGTATATATATAACGATATCTATCTGATAGTCATGGCTCTTATAAATTGCCCGTTAGCATCAAAATGAATGGCATATTTGGTAAGGTTTGCATCAATCAGAACCAGGTATCCTTTTAATCCACTATTAACTTTCAACTCAAAAGCCTTTTTGAATACATAATTTGGATAGGTGGTGCTCAAATATGAAACTGCGGATGATGGCAGTGCTGAAGCTTCTATTGATTTACCTTTAGCACGGCCAGCAGGCAATTGTACACGCTTTATGAACGTAAATGCAGAGGTAAATGAAGTAGCAAAAAAATCAACATTTTTACTAATCACAACTATACTCTCATCTTTATTTACAAAAGCATGAACAACTGTATCAGCAGGGTAAGTGGTTGATAAATAGGTCTTAATTGCGGCAGGAATCGCACTAATGGCAAGAGTATCTCGCTGTTTGCCATCTCTGTTATCAAAGCAGCCACCGGCATGCCAGCCTCCTTTGCCTTTCATATTCCGGCCTTCTCTGATCTCAAGAACTTTTACAAAAGCCCCGCTGGCATCAAATTTTATCGCTACAGGTTTATCATTAAACTGAAGTACAACAACATAACTCTCTAAAGCAGAACTGGTCTGATTGATAATTTGATAAGCCTTAAGAAAAGTATTGCCGGCATAATTTGAGCTTAAATAATCTGTGACTGAAGCCGGAAGTGTGCTTTGCTCAACAGGATTTTTTTTATTCCCTCTTTTACAAGCCTCAACTGCAAATAAGGAATCAGCAGTACTTCCTGAACCCTTTAT
>CAZGWG010000429.1:0-3042 GCA_964529165.1 uncultured Sphingobacterium sp. | reverse complement strand
CCAAAATCGAATTGCTCCTGAACCAGGCCCTTCCCAAAAGACCGCCTTCCGATGATCGTTCCGCGCTCAAGATCTTGTACAGCCCCGGCAACAATCTCACTTGCTGAAGCGGTATTTTCATCGATAAGCACCACAAGTTTACCTTCTTCAAAATCACCTTTAGAACTCGCAAAATAATCTGTACGTGGCTCATGCAATCCCTGAGTATAGACTATTAGTTCCTGGTTACCCAGAAATTCATCTGCCAGTGCTGTAGCAGAATTGAGGTACCCTCCGCCATTATCTCTAAGATCCAGAACCAGATTCTTCATTCCCTGCTTCTTCAACTTCAAAAGACTACCATGAAAATCCTCATCAGTTCTTGCTCCAAATTTGCTGATCCTGATATAACCTGTTTGCCCGGTAAGTAAATATGCCGCATCAATACTACTGACTGTAATCTTATCGCGAAGCATACTAAAGCTCTTCCGAACTGTATCACGTTTAACCAAAAGCTCAACTACCGACCCCCTTTTACCCCTGATTTGATCAACAATATGCCTGGAATTTATGCGCATTCCTGCAACAGGTTTCTTATTGATAGCCAGAATCTTATCTCCATGCTTTACGCCTGCTTTATAGGCCGGGCCTCCATGTTTTACAGAAGTAATCAGAAGCGTATCATTCAATATATAATACTCGATACCTATACCATTGAAATTCCCTTCCAGGTCATCGTTAAGGAGCTGAGCATCTTCAGGAGCCAGATAGGCAGAATGCGGATCCAAATGCTTTATTATTTCTTGAATAGCCAGATCTTCCGCTGTATCCAGCTTTACAGAATCGACATAATTTTCATTAATAATCCTGATTACCTTATCCACCTTAGACGAACGCCCCGACAAGTCGAAAGAAATGAAAGAACCATTCTTTGAATTCTGATTTTCGCGAACGAGCTTAGGTCCAAGGAATAATCCGGCAATCAGAACAGCAGAATATCCTGCCGCAATCCATAAATTTTTTTTTGTAAGCGAACTCATTATAACAGACCTTCGAAAATCACGTAAAGTTAGCATCCTGATTGGCCAAAACAACTATTTAAAGCCCATTTTGACAATTTCTTTTGAATAAATTTTAAGACATAAAATATAGAACAATTAAAATTATAAGCTATTGGATAATATTCCGATTTTTACAAAACGAAAAATAAGCATGAAAAGAACAACTGAAGCCGACTCCAACTATACCGATCTTGATAAAATGTCTGTTGCAGAATTACTGCAGGGAATGAACAATGAAGACAAAACAGTACCTCTTGCTGTTGAAAAGGCAATTCCATCCATTGAAAAAGTTGTAAATATAGTTGTTGAAAAAATCAGTGCAGGGGGGCGGCTATTTTATATTGGAGCGGGTACCAGCGGGCGACTGGGTATACTTGATGCATCAGAGTGTCCACCAACCTATGGAGTGCCATTTGATATGGTAATCGGAATTATTGCCGGCGGGGATACGGCAATAAGAAAGGCCGTAGAAAACGCCGAAGATAATAGCGAGCAGGCCTGGAAAGACTTACTGCAGTTTAATATTTCGGATAAAGATGTTCTGATAGGAATCGCTGCATCGGGAACCACTCCCTATGTTATAGGAGGTTTAAAAAAGGCAAATGAAAACGGACTTGAAACTGCTTGCATTGTTTGCAATGAAGGCAGTCCCGTAGCAGCCGAAGCCAAGCATCCAATCGAAGTGGTTGTCGGCCCCGAATTCGTAACAGGTTCGACCCGTATGAAATCAGGAACGGCTCAAAAGCTCGTGCTGAATATGATCAGCACCTCAACTATGATCCGGCTGGGCCGCGTAAAAGGAAATAAAATGGTTGATATGCGTCTTAGCAATGTAAAACTGGTTGGGCGTGCAGTTAACATGGTAATGCAGGCAACCGGCCTGGATGCAGTCACATCGCAAAAACTATTGGACAAATATGGAAGTGTCCGAAAAGCAGTTGATCATGCGGTCTCATCCGAATTATAATTTAGAATAATGCATGAAATAGAACCATATTACCGCTGGAGGGATGATTATGTTGCATCGGAAGATCAATATTACCGCTGGCGAGACGACTATATTGCTTCTGAAGATGCGCTTTCGCCATTTTTTGAAACAAAATATAATGAATTCGAATTCGATAAGCAGATTTATAATTACCTGATCCATCCCCAATGGGATTTCTTTGGTTCCCAAACCCTGTATTTAAAAGTTCTATATGCTGATTATGAAAAAGGATATGCAATTATTGAATTCATCGGTGAATGGAACGATGCCCTTCATAATGATATTATGACACTTAAACGTGAAATTCTGGATCTGATGGTTATCGAAGGAATAGATAAATTTATATTGATTGGAGAAAATGTACTTAATTTTCACTCATCCGATGATTGCTATTACGAAGAATGGTTTCAGGATCTGGAAGAAGGCTGGATTGCAGGTCTCAACTTTAGAGAACATGTAATCAGCGAATTCAGACGGAACAATATTGATTACTACATCAATTTTGGCGGAAATCTGGATGATATGGCCTGGCGGAATTTAAAACCCGTTCAGTTATTCAGGCAGGTGGAAATGGAATTAAGCAGGAGACTGAATTAAACCGAAAGACTAGAGCCGGAAGTAAAAAAGCAGGTGAGTACTTTTACATTCTTATAACATCAGAACAAATCATTTTTATTAAATTCGGAAAAATCAATTACTATGTCAGAAAAAGAAACTACATACCAGTACACTAACGAACCGATCGTTCAACATGGAGGTGCTATTACTTCAGCAAATTTTCTTCCGAATGTATTCCTTTGGATGTTTATCGCCCTGGGACTATCAGCAGGTTTCGCCTATTTTTTCTCCACCGATGAGACCTTGCTAAGCATGCTGATCGACCCTATCAATGGAGGAAGAACAACTTTAGGAACAATTGCCATGTTCGCTCCTCTGGCCTTTGTTATGGTAATGTCTTTTGGAATGAATCGTTTGTCATTCCCGGTATTAGCTCTGATTTTTGTCCTCTATTCT
>CAZGWG010000428.1:0-3066 GCA_964529165.1 uncultured Sphingobacterium sp. | reverse complement strand
GACTAATTGCGCCTTACGTTGAACGGCTTTCTGCTGCGGGGAATTGACGCACGTCTGCTGATGAAAGCACAGAAGCCAGTAAACGAACAAATGTTGAGGATTTGCACTTTCGCCCCGTAGCAGAAAACCGAGTGTTAAATGCTGTTGCGGGTAATTAAAATAAAACCAAATTTTAAATTATGAATAAGATTTTCAAATACTCAATACCCACTAAAGAAAAGTATGAGATTGAGTTACCTAAAGATGCTCAAATAATTCGTGTTGAAGATGTTGATGGATTATTTTTCTTATGGGCAATTGTAAATATCGACGAAGAACATCCAACGGAAAAAAGATTTTTAGAGTTCTATAAAACAGGACAAGAAATAAAAACCGATTTATCAAATCTTGCTTTCCTGGGAACCTGCAAATTATTCATCATGCAGGAACTTTGCTTGTATGTTTTTGAAAATGTTTACGAAACAGCAAAAAACAGAAACTTATGAAATACGGACAGCTTCCAAAAGAGTTAGGAATATTTGAAGTAGAAGCAAAAGAAATGATGTTCTATCAATATTTACCTATAAAAATGCCAAACGAAACACAACCGATTTATGAGCAAAGGTTAAAATGCTTTGATAAGTTGATTGGTGCAATTTGCTGTGATTTTATTGGCGAATTTGGTTTAGATAATTATATAAACAGTTACGTTTATTTGACAGCTAAATTCCTTTATGTAAAGCCTAATTGCTCGTTCAATAGAGAAGGTTACCATTCAGACGGATTCCTTACGAACGATATTAATTATGTGTGGTGCGATAAGTATCCAACCATTTTTAATAATGCAGAATTTAACTTGACGATGGATGATACAATTTCTTTAAAAGAAATGGAAGAACAGGCAAAGCAATTGAATGAAACACATTATTCAGAAAATCAACTTTTACGGCTTAATCAATTCAACATTCACAAAGTTGCACCTGTCGAAGTTGGCGGAATGAGAACCTTTTTAAAAGTGTCAATCAGCAAAGACAAATATGATTTAATTGGTAACAGCCACAATTATCTGATTGATTACGATTGGCAAATGAAAGAGAGAAAAGCGGAAAGAAATATTCCACAATCTGCTATTGAAAAGTTTGGTAGCAATGGCATTTAACGTACGGGTATTTATGCAGGTGTGGGCTTCAAGGCTCGTCAGTCCATACTTGCACAGATGCTAAATAGAATTACAAAAGATGAGCCTTTAACCTTCTGCCACACTTGCATAAATACCAATGTTAGTGGCAGTTTTAATCAACTGGAAATGGCAACAATTAATTACACCACGTTACAACTTCCTAAAATTCTTTGGGATTATTCCGAAATGGTTCAGGAAACGCCACACTTTGATGTTAGAAGATACAAACATAAAAAGGGTATCATTTTCAGAGTGCCGAAATGTGCAGAGCCTGGGCAAACATTTCATGCTTTTATGGAACATGAAATAAACCTATCAAACACATTGCGGACTGGAACACTTACAATGAAAGTGCAAATAACATTTGTACCCTGCCACATGGGTGTATTTAGTGGCTTCAAAGAATTGAAAGGCAGCTATGAAACCGACTGGAACGATGAAGATTATGGCGAAGAATATTTTAAGCCTGATTATAAGAATGATGCCAATATAAAAAACATTGTTCCGTTGCCGCCAAATATGAAAACAAACCTTTACGAATACCTAAACGAAATACTTTTTAATTACGTTGATGACGCCAATGTGATAAGTAAGTATGCAGTTGATTTAGGCTGTCAAAAAGAAAAGTTGAAGGAATGTTTTATTGCTGCACCTGTCCAAACATCGGAAACGGCAAAAGGCAATAAAGCGTTTAGTGAAACAATAGATTTCTTCAACTCTTTAACGTCTGGTAGCGGTGGAAAGCTGTTGCCCGAAAATTGCCACTAACGTTTTCCGCTTTGCGAAGGCAGGACATTAAATGTACGGTCTGCCCAGTGAGGCACGAAAGCTAAATAGCGAGATGCAGATGATTTTAGCAGGTCTGCCCTGCTTGCGCAAAACGGGCTGTTAGGCACAGTACGGGCAATTGAAAAAACGATTTTAAATTAAAAACATATATAAAAATGAAAGAGTACCACAAAATACAAACAGTATTTCACAGAAGCCCTGAAAGCAATTTCAAACAAATCATGGAAGGCGTTTTTGCCTTGCCTGAATTTGAAATCCTTAAAGACATTGAATGGACTTGGACTGAAAAAATTGACGGAACAAATATTCGCATTATTTGGGATGGCGAAACTGTACGATTCGGAGGCAAAACGGATAATGCACAAATACCAACATTTTTGCTGCGTGCTTTGCAGGATACATTCACTTCTGAAAAAATGAAAGAGGTTTTTAATGATGCGACAAATGTTTGCTTGTATGGTGAAGGTTTTGGTGCAAAAATTCAAAAAGGTGGCAATTATATTCCTGACCGTACAGACTTTATCTTATTTGATGTAAAAATTGATACTTGGTGGCTCACCCGTGAAAGCATTGAGGATATTGCCAGAAAACTTCAAATCAAAATTGTTCCTATTATCGGAAAGGGTAAATTGTTGGATGCTGTTGAATTTGTCAAAAAAGGATACAAATCAACAATTGCTCACAACAAAGAATATATCGCCGAAGGTTTGATAATGAAACCGTCCGTTGAACTTTTCAACCGTAAAGGCGAAAGAATTATTTCCAAAATAAAGTACAAAGACTTCCATCGTTAATTCATGGGAGTATTGTGCCTAACGTTAAAGCATTGGCGATGCTTGGGCTTCAACGCTCTTTTCGCCGGAACTAAAGTACAGTAAACAAATAAAAACCAAATATTATGAATCAAAGCTCAAAAGAATTACGTCAGCCCGAACAGGTGGCGAACAGCGAACAAAAATCTCAGGAAAAGCAGGTCAGCCCAAGTATTGCCAATGCCCATGTTGTAGGCAGTCGGGAAATTAAGTTTCGGGCTTGGGATTATTTTAATGACGTAATGGTTTATGATTCGGACGATGAAACTGATTTTAAATTTTATAACGGCAAACCTTTAGTTAAGT
>CAZGWG010000427.1:0-3069 GCA_964529165.1 uncultured Sphingobacterium sp. | reverse complement strand
GGGATTAGCTTTATTACTCATTTTAAAAAGTAATCGGGCGGCCTCCTCTCCCATCTCGACTGTCTTTTGGTTTATCGTAGTTAAACTCGGGGTGATATGCTCGCTAAATCCTTCGTTCGAAAAGCCAACTATCCCCACATCCTCAGGAATCCGGTATTTTTGAGCTTTTAATGCTTTTATTGCTCCAAGAGCGGTAAAATCTTCAACAGCAACGACGGCATCCGGAACTATTTGAAGCTCCAATAGCTTATCCATACATTCAGTTCCGGATTTTATGGTGTTTTTACCATAAATGATTAGTTCTTCTTCAATGGGAATATTATACCTTCTCAAAGCATCCAGATATCCGCGTAAGCGCTCATTAAAAATTGGGATATGCTTTAAGCCTGAGATATAGGCTATCCGTTTATATCCGTTTTGAATAAGATGCTCGGTCGCAATAAAACCGCCTTTGTAATTATCTATCGTTACAGTTGGCACAGGAATATTTTCATTAACCGTATCAAATAAGACGAGCGGAATATTACGTTTCTTAACTTCAAGGTAATGCTGATAGTTTATGGTCTGCTTACCCATCGTGGCAATGATCCCATCCACGCTGGACTGTATAAACGTATCTATGCCTTTTATCTCATTTTCGGGCAATTCATGCGACTGATACAATAGAATACTATAACCATTCTGGTTAATGATATTTTCCATACCGAATACAATTGAACCAAAAAAGCTCTTGTCTGCACTCGGAATAATGACACCTATAATTTTAGTCTGACCCGACTGTAGCGAAGATGCAATTTTATTCGGCCTGTAATTTAATCGGACAACTGCTTCATTAACCCGTTGCTTGGTTGCAGCACTGATAGCGGGATGGCCGCTCAGAGCTTTTGAAACACCCGAAATCGTTAGGTTTAATTCTTCAGCAATATCCCTAAGCGTCGTTCTCTTTGCCATTCTTTTTAAAATGCAATAAAATGATTTGAAAATTGAAAATTAAAAATATACATTTATTCAAACGTTTGAATAGCTAACAAATCAAATCATTAACCCTATTTAGCCTAATCGCCTTACAGGCGATAAAGATACCTTATGATAAGTATAAATAAAACACTGAAGCCTTCTGACCTTCAAACTAAGCTAAAACAATTCTGGAACTACTCTGGTCAAAAGATTCAGGATCTGGATAAGAACTATGATGTTTCAAAAGGATCGCCTGTCTTTACTGTGAAAGGGAAATACAGCACCCGTGGCTGGACGGAATGGACCCAGGGCTTTCAGTTTGGTTCTGCCATTTTACAGTTTGATGCAACAGGCGATAAAGAATTTCTGGAGATAGGCCGTAAGAATACTCTGGCGGTGATGGCCCCTCATATCAGCCATATCGGCGTTCATGATCACGGTTTTAATAATGTGAGTACTTATGGCAATCTTTTGCGCTTGATGAATGAAGGCAAAACAGAATTTAACGAATGGGAAAAAGAGTTTTATCAACTGGCACTTAAAATTTCTGGTGCGGTGCAGGCAAGTCGCTGGACAAATATCAAAAATGGCGGCTTTATTCATTCCTTTAACGGACCGCATTCTTTATTCGTAGATACGATCCGCTCCTGCCGGGCATTACTGGTCAGCCATCTTCTGGGCCATATATTTCAGGCTGAGGGTGATGTGAAAATCAATTTACTGGAACGGGCCATATTGCATCTGAAAGCCACGGCAGATTATTCAGTTTTTTATGGTGAAGGCCGGGATATGTATGATTTATGGGGCAGAGCTGCTCATGAGAGTGTTTTTAATACCAAAGATGGGAACTTTCGCTGCCCGAACTCACAGCAGGGTTATACCGGCTTCAGCACCTGGACTCGCGGATTAGCCTGGGCTATGTGTGGTTTTGCCGAAGAGCTTGAGTGCTTTGAAACGCTTTCGGATACTGAACTTGATCTGTTTGGTGGCCGCAAAGAAACGGAAGCCTTTATGCTGAAAGCAGCCAAAGCAACCTGTGATTTTTACATTGAACATACCCCATCTGATGGCATCCCCTATTGGGATACCGGCGCGCCTGATCTTCATAAATTGGGCGATTACCTTAACCGCCCGGCCGAACCATATAATGATTTTGAACCTGTGGATAGTTCTGCTGCTGCGATTGGGGCACAGGGACTGCTTCGTTTAGGTAAATATCTGATCAGGAAAGGTGATCAGGAAGCTGGTGAATGCTATTGGCAAGCCGGTTTAACGGTAATGAACACTTTATTTGATGAACCTTACCTGAGCACAGATACAAATCATCAGGGTTTGATCTTACATTCTATTTACCACCGTCCGAATGGATGGGACCATGTCCCGCAAGGCAGCAAAATACCAAACGGTGAATCTAGTATGTGGGGAGATTATCATGCGCGTGAAGCTGCATTATATCTTCAGCGGATCATAAACAATGAGTCCTATTTATCATTTTTTGGAGGTTTAAAATGAAGCCGGAACAATTGATGGATTTTTCACGCTTATGTGTTCATACAATAACCACTAAACCCTGGACTATTGAACAGGCTGCAAAGAACTTTTCAGAGGCAGGAATTGGAGGAATTACGGTCTGGCGTGATGCGCTGAATGGAAGGGATATCAAACAAACGGGGCAAATGCTTCGGGATTCTAATCTGGATATTGTCTCACTTTGCCGGGGAGGCTTCTTTCCGCATAATTCAGTCGCAGGCCGTCAGGAAGCGATTGATGATAATCGTAAAGCAATTGATGAAGCAGAAGCATTGGGAGCTCCATTGATCGTTTTAGTCTGCGGTGCAGTGCCCGGACAATCTTTAACTGAATCGCGTAAGCAAATAAAAGACGGAATTGCGGCTGTTTTACCATACGCTGAAGCTGCCGGAGTAAAATTAGCTATTGAGCCTCTTCACCCGATGTATGCAGATAGCCGATCTGCGATTAATACACTTGCTCAGGCTAATGATATGGCTGAAGAACTGAACTCTCCCTGGCTTGGAATTGCAGTAGATGTATACCATTTATGGTGGGACCCCAATCTGGAACAGGAAATTAAACGTTGTGGTCAAAACAATA
>CAZGWG010000426.1:0-3073 GCA_964529165.1 uncultured Sphingobacterium sp. | reverse complement strand
TTTCTTTGCAGCGTTGAAATTTACTAATGAAGTTTAGAATTATTATTGGCGGCTTTTTCTGGGTGCTTGGGAATATTTGTGATGCGCAGGAGATCAGAAAATTCAATGCAGTACGGACAGATTATTCTCCCAAGATAGATGGTGAACTGGATGACAGAATTTGGAAGGAGATTACCCCAGCCAGTAATTTTATAGAGTTTAAACCTGTTCCCGGACGTCTTGAAGCTCAGGACAGAAGAACTGAAGTAAAGATTGTTTATGATAATACAGCAATCTATATCGGAGCCAGAATGTACGATCAAGCGGATAGTGTTTTCCGTGAGGTCATGCCAAGAGATAATCTCGCCAATTCAGATTTTTTAGGGATTATATTTGATACCTATCATGATCGTATAAATGCTTTTGGATTTTATGTGACATCAACCGGTACTCAGTTCGATGCCAAATATTCCAATTCAGGAAATGAAGACAGTAACTGGAATGCAGTTTGGGATAGCCAGGTAAAAATTGACAGCCTGGGCTGGACAGCTGAAATGAAAATTCCTTATTCAGCACTCAGGTTCGGTTCCAATGAAATTCAGGAATGGGGACTAAATATGACTCGCCGTCGTCAAAAAAACAATCAACAAAGCAGTTGGAGTTATCTTGATCCAAAGATCAGTGGTTTTATTAATCAGGAAGGTGAATTACATGGAATAAAAGCAATAAAATCACCTGTTAGATTATCTTTTTCACCATATATCTCCTCCACAGTGAATAACTATCCATTCAATCAGCCGGGTCTGAAAAACACCTCCAGCAGTTTAAACGGGGGGATGGATATTAAATTTGGCATAAGTCAGAGTTATACCCTTGACATGACATTGGTTCCTGATTTTGGTCAGGTACGATCAGACAATCAAGTACTTAACCTGAGCCCTTTTGAAGTAAGATTCAACGAAAACAGGCAGTTCTTTACAGAAGGTACCGAATTGTTTAATAAAGGTGATCTTTTTTATTCAAGAAGGATCGGTTCAAATCCGGCATACTCAAAAGATATTAAAGCATTACTTCAAACAGGGGAGACTATTAAGGAGCAGCCGCTTGAAAGTAAATTGTTAAATGCAACGAAAATTTCTGGTCGCTCAGGGAATGGATTGGGAGTAGGCTTTTTTAATGCTGTCACAAAACGCAGCTTTGCGAGGGTTCAGAACAGTTCTGGTCAGGAACGATTAATTGAAGCCCAGCCTTTAACAAATTATAATATTCTTGTACTTGATCAATCTCTTAAAAACAATAGTTCAGCCAGTTTTGTGAATACCAATGTTTTACGTCAGGGATCGGCTTATGATGCCAATGTAAGTGCATTATTGTTTAACCTGAACGACAGGAAGAACATTTATAATATTAGTGCAGATACTAAATTTAGCCGTGTTGGTTCAGAAACCCCAGGAAATGCTCAGAGTGGATTCAATTATATCCTTGGAGCTGCAAAGAAAAGCGGAAATTTCACCTGGAATTACGAATATGAATTGACTGATAATAAATTTGATCCCGGAGATCTTGGATTTTTTAATAACAATAATTTTATCCGTAATTCTCTGAATCTTGGATACGGTAATTTTACTCCCGGCAGGATTTTTAATCGTTATAATACCTGGTATGGATTTTTTCGAACACATCGATTCAGACCCAGAGCTTATCAGTCGTCAAGAGCTAATGTCACAGGATATTTTGAATTTAGGAACTTTTGGTCTCTTGATCTCGATTTTTATCGGCAGTTTATGGGCAAGGATTTTTATGAACCAAGAGTTGCCGGTAAGGAATTCAATACCCCAGCCAGTACTTACGGGTATTTTAAACTGAGCTCAAACCGGGCTAAGAAATTCAATGCTGGTGTTTTCTTCTCAGCCAGGTTAAGAGAGCAGTTTCATGGGGTTGGGTATAATACAGGTTTTTTCCAAAACTTTCGTGTAAAGAATCGGCTTTCGTTGGGTGTGGATCTTATTTTGTCTCCTCAATATGATTATTCAGCATGGCTTGGTTTGAGTAAGGCTAATGAAATCATTTTTTCCAGGTTCGACAGGAACACCGTGGAAAGTATGTTTGATGCAACATATACCTTTAGCAGCAATATGGGAATTATGGTTAGGGGGAGGCATTACTGGTCGAACCGAAATAATAAGGCCTTTTATCTCTTAAGAGATGACGGGGAACTGGAGAGCCATGATGGTGCTGAGTTCAAAGGTACTCATACCAATTATAATGTATTCAATATAGATTTGGTTTATTCTTGGCGATTTGCTCCCGGAAGTGATCTGAGTGTTGCTTATAAAAACATTTCTGAAGATATGGAGACTGAGAACAGGTTGGGCTATTTGCAAAATTTCGACAGGATCACCGGTCTACCTCAGAATAATAATGTGTCTGTTAAGGTACTTTACTATCTGGATTATCTACAGCTTTTAAAGAAATAGGATAAGGCCAATCTCTTATTTTTTATAGAAGAACAGGATAATTATAATCTGATTGGAAGTGAGGGACTGATATTGGAAATTCGGATTCCGATAAAACAATCATCCTGACATCCGGTTTGTACATAACCGCAATTAGAAATCATTCCCTGATTTTTAGCTTCAAAATAAATGGTATTTAGTTTAGTATCCACTTTTAGCCAATCTGTGGCGGCCTTATCATAAATAGCATCAAGGTTAAGCGGGCTTGCACCAAATTGATGGGTGTTTAGTTCAGTGTCAGACTCTGTCCATGAGTCCCTTAGAGTTTTCTGACCCGTCTTTCCGTCTGTTGTATATGCAATATATTTCCAGCCTGAAACAATATGATAGTTAACGAAAATGATTGTAATATCACTGAAGCCAGTTCAGGACGAACCTGTGACTGTATAGGAATAATTATTATTTGAGGACCTTTTAAATGCCAGCCATTCTTTTTTGCTCAATTCAAAATCTGTCTGGATAACATCTTTTTTACAGGATGTAAAAAGATTGATAAAAGAACAAAATAAAAAGGGTGTTTAATGTAACGTGAGTTCGGTTTAAGCAGCTAAAAGTAGTTGTTTATCATCAGTTTGAAA
>CAZGWG010000425.1:0-3075 GCA_964529165.1 uncultured Sphingobacterium sp. | reverse complement strand
ACCCTATGAAAAAAATTATCAGAAATCATTTGCTTAAATCATAGAAATCGAACACAGCGGTAGTATTTTCTTTTTAAAGTTGTAATCCGTGTTATGGAGAAATCTGTTGATCGGGAGCTGTAATTTTATAATGAGATTTCTCTTCGCGTTAATAATATTTCTTAGCACAATAATGCTCTTCGCTCATCGAAATGACGGGTATCAGACCTCATATGTACGAATTACTTCTTCATCTCCCTCTTAATACTCTGCTCCAGCTCTGCCTGTCGGTGTGTTCCGATGATATACCTCAATCCGTCGCGGTCTGTAAGTCTCACAGCATCTTTGCCTCCCGCATAAAAAAGAACTGTTCCTTTTTGGTGCAGGTTGTAAACCGGATTATTGATAATATATGAGCTGTAGGGTACAGCCTCAACTTTGACGATACTATTCAGATCAATCTTGACCATTTTGGTGGTCCAGATTCCATCAAGCACAATACTTTTATTATTGACAGTGGTTTTATAATGCAATAAAAACATCATAATCACTGAACCGATAAGGATTCCGAAACCAACTACCAGAAAGACTTCTGCATTCTGACCCTGGTTTCCTGAAAGGTAATAAGCTCCGAAGCAAAAAAGGGCCAGCACCATACGGATGCTAATACGACCGTAATCGCGACCCAGGTATTGTTTTTCTAAGAAAGCTGGTTGATTTTCCTCCATGTCAGATCAATTGTTCTAAGATAAAAACTTTTTTTGTGTTAGGGTTAATTTTATAGCGCTCATCTATGCGTAAACCGGCTACCCATAAAATATTGCCGTTGTTGTTTTCAAGTATTGCAATGCTCTTTTTATGGTTCAGGCTAATTTTTCTGTCGACAAAAAAGTCGCTCAGTTTCTTCTTTTGGTATAGGCCCAAAGGCTGAAAGTAATCGCCGCTTTTCCAGCTTCTTAGTTTTAGCGGAAAGCTGAGCAGATCATAGTCAAGCTGAGCGATGTTTTCATTCCTGTTTAGGTCAAACTGACCGATTGGAACGATTTTGCTGCTGAACTTTTGCTTGTTCCAAATGTAAAATGTACTTACTGAATCAAGTAAAATGTCTTCCGGAATCTCCTGGTTTATCCGGCTCAGGATAATGCGTCCACGGTCTAAAAGCAATTGATTGCTGTTAGAACGGAATACTTTTCCCGGATTCCCATCCCAGGCATGGCTAAGATCTGTAAGTACTGTTTCTGTAAATCCATAAGGATGAAACAAACCATAAAGGAGCGTATTTAGTGGATTTAGCTTCTTAAGTTCAGCAATACTAATCTCAAATTCATCATCAACCAGCCTGGTAAACAAGCGTTCCTTTAGCTCCTGAACACGAAGATCAAGTAAGATCTCCAGTTCAGCAAAGCGTTTTCTGTTTGCTTCAAATGTTTGCTCAAGTGAGGGATTTAGTTCTTTAAGAACAGGAATTACTTCCAGACGGAGCTTATTTCTCGAATATTTAACAGACAGGTTTGAGCTATCTTCACGATAAGTATAAGCCTCTTTTTTTACCAGTTCATCAATTTCATCTCGGTTTAAAAATAAAAGCGGACGAATGAGTCTCCCTTTCTTAGGTAAAATGCCATGCAATCCTGAAATGCCTGTGCCCCTGGTTAAGTTTAGTAGCATTGTTTCAATAACATCATTGTGATGATGAGCCACAGCGATATACTGAAAGCCAAATTTAGCTCTGATCTTTTCAAGCCATTCGTAACGCAGATCTCTTGCGGCCATCTGAACGGAGATCTGATTCACTGCAACGTAGTCCATGGTATCAAAACTGTGGGTGTAAAATGGTACTTGCAGTTCAGCAGCGAGGGCTTCTGTGAAACGCTCATCCAGATCAGATTCCTTGCCCCGCAGCTTGAAATTACAATGGGCAATGCCAAAATGATAACCTGCTGCTTTAAACAGACGGGCCATCAAAACAGAATCGCGGCCGGCACTAACTGCAAGCAGAACAGACTCTCCTTCAAGAAAAAGGGCATGCTGTTTGATAAATGATTGCAGCCGGTTAAGGGTTTCCATAAGCTCAAAATTATTTAATTAAAATCCTTAGCCAAAAAACTATTTTTGTAAAGTGAGGAAAGTCTTATTTTCAGTTCTGTTTTCAATACTATCGATCGCAGCATTTGCTCAGGGGCGGCAGATTGAGATCAGGTCATCCAAATTAGTCAAGGGCTTTCAGACTTCCGGGTTCACAAGAATCATCCGTCCGGTATTTGTGCATGAAGGGTCAACCCTCGCTTCAGACAGTGCTGATTTTAATCAGTCAGCAAATACGTTTGAGGCATTTGGCCATGTGGTAATCACTCAGCCATCCGGAACAGTGATTTATTCAGACCATCTGAATTATGATGGAAATACTAAATTGGCTATTCTGACTAACAAGGTAAGGTTAATTGACGGAGATGCAACATTAACTACTGATCATTTAACGTATAACATGAACACCAAAATCGGTACCTATACCGGAGGGGGTAAGATTGTAAATGGTAAAAATGTTCTGACCAGTAAGAATGGCTATTATTTCGAAACCTCCAGGGATTCTTATTTCAGGTATGATGTGGTGCTTACTTCTCCCGATGCCCTGATTAAAACAGATACCCTTCGGTATAACTCAACTTCAAAAATTGCTTATTTCTATGGCCCAACAAATATTTATGGGAAGGATGATACACTTTATACCGAAAACGGAACTTATAATACTCAAAATGATCAGGCCCGGTTCGGTAAGAATAATCTCTATACTCAGGGAAGTAAATCACTGACCGGCGACAGTCTCTTTTATGATCGTAAAGCAGGTTATGGCAAGGCCTTAGGGAATGTTATTTTTATCGATACTGCCGAAAAGGCACAGCTCAGGGGAGGAATAGGAGTCTATCAGAAGGCAGAAGAAAGTATTCTGGTAACGATAAACCCTTATGTTGTGATTATTTCTGAATCGGATTCTGCCAAGGTTGATTCGATCTGGATGACAGCAGATACGCTCTTCAGCAAGGTGATTTTTACCCGAGACCTGATTCCCTATAAAAAAGAAGAAATGATTCCGGATGA
>CAZGWG010000424.1:0-3079 GCA_964529165.1 uncultured Sphingobacterium sp. | reverse complement strand
CTTTTATTGGATAACACTTTACATGCTAATCCCTCAAGTTTAATCATGCCCCCCAATCCCTGATCAAGGCTGAATACAACAGAAACCAAAGGTGGTCTGGATGGGTCACGTGGAATACTCAGATTCTTCAGCAGACTTCCGAATGTGAATTGCTGATTATCATAAGCATCCAATGTAGCGAATTTTCTTTCTTTCAGATATTGAGCGAAAGTCATTTCATCATTCAGCTTGCATCTTATTGGGAGCAGATTAATGCAATGCCCCATCAAGTGGTAGTTATCTGTAATCACTTGTCCTGCTGATGGAAGTCCAAGAACGATATCATCCTGGCCGCTTAATTTATAGAGTAGTATTTCAAATACTGTCCTGAGAGTAATTGCCAGACTTGTTCCCTGTTTATTACTGAATGTCTTAATCTCAGTAAAGAGATCCTTATCCAGGATGATATCAAAGCGACTACTTTTGTTGGTTCTGATGGCTGGCCGTGGAAAATCTGTTGGCAGATCAAGAACAGGTACACTATCTTTAAATTGATCTTTCCAGAACTGTTCAATCTGCTCATACTCCCTGCTTTGAGAAAATTTCTTTTGATCAAGGGCATATTGAGTAAATGAATTTGCTTCGGGTAATCCGGCAGGTTCATTTTTGATGTGAGCGGAATATATTTGGCCAAGTTCGTCAAGAAATATACCCATTGACCATCCGTCACAAACAATGTGGTGGGCAGTGAAGATTAGTGTATGACTATTATTCCCAAGTTTGATTAAGGATAGTTTATGTAAAGGGCCATTCTGCAGATCAAAGACTGTATTAACTTCAGATTTTATGAAATTATTAATAAAATCATTCTTGTATACCTCATCCTTATCGCTCAAGTCCACATAGTAGAGATCCAGAGATTGTTCAGAAGATATACATACCTGAGATGCGTCGTCTGTAAAGACCGATCTTAGGGATTCATGCCGGTTGATCAGTTCCTGCAGACTTTCTTCGAGACCAATTCTGTGAAGAGATCCTGAAATATTAAGTGTTACAGATAAGTTATACGCCCTACTTGCTTCATCGCCTCCCAAAATGCAGGAAATCAAAATCTCTTTCTGAGAGTCTGTTGCAGGTACGAAGACCTTTTCCGGGCTGATCTGAATGTCTTTTCTTTCAGTTTTATTCATAAAGAGACCTCTGAGAACAGGGAGGCAAACTCTTCTAAAGTAGTAAATTTAAACAAACTTGTCAAAGGTAATCTTAAACCGGTTTCTTTCTCCATTCTGATCATTACCTGTACGGCAATAAGAGAATGCCCACCAAGCTCAAAAAAGTCATCATGTAAACCAACAGACTCTAACCCTAATGTTTCAGCCCATATTCTCGCAACCAGCTTTTCCGTAGCTGTACGCGGTGTAGCTTTTTCCTGATTCTCCTGAACCTTCTCTTTAGGTTTAGGTAATGCCTTTCGATTGATCTTACCATTAGGAAGTAAGGGGAGTTTTTTCAGCAGCACAAAATCAGCAGGTATCATTTGTGCCGGTAGTAATTCTTTCAAACCTTCTTTCCATTCGCTCAATTGATCTGCTGAGGCAGTGAGATCACCAGAATAGGGATCCCTTGCATAATCAAAAGCTGAATCGTTAAGCGGATTAAGAATCTCGCCCGCTTCAGGGATTCTGTCAGGCAATTCAAAGGGAACAAATATCACATCAAAGCAACCATCCGAACCATCACTTGTCCATCGCACATGACTAATATATCCCAATTCAGTTCCCATCTCCCAGAAAGGATGCGGATTGATACCTCCCCGAACAGAAGCCAACAAAGCTTTTGCGTCTTTAACTAATCCATCAGCATCCATTTCGTCAAGAATTTGCTGGAAGGAATAGTCTTCCAGCGTTCTGACGTTAAGAATTTTATTTATTTGGACAACTTTCCCGGGATATTTCTTTAATTCATTTTTAATCCAGTCTGTTGTAATTCCGCTTTGCCATTTTATCCGGATATCTGATTTTACGCTTGCAGAACCAGCATTGACGTAAAGCCAAATATCATAATGATATTTGGTGGTTTCGTTGCTATGTTTTCCTTCCCTTAGTTGAACATTAACCCCACTGATTGCAGGAATCAGTTCAGGTAGTTTATAGAAAAAACCAGGGTCAGCAACCAACTCATCTTCAAGCCTTACACGGCGTTCACATATCTTTTTGAACTCAGCAATTTTCAGGTTTCCATCAGTTCTGCCTAACTGGTCATAAGCATGATACATTGGTAAAGTGCTTTTGCCCTGCATATCTCCGATGTAAATGCATCCTCCATTTTTTATTGCTTTTGACGCCTCTTTAATTACCTTCACCAAATAGGATGCATCAGGAAAATACTGAACGACACCATTAATAATTACAAGATCCAGCGAACCTTCTTTAACAAAAGAGAAATCATCGGCAGGCGCTGTTATCGCACTAACATTTTTCCACTTTTCCGGTTCTGCACTAAGTTTTTCCTTTACTTTCTCAATAGCTGTTTCGGCGTAATCTGTAGCAATGAAATTTTCGGTAAATGGAGCAAGTTCAAACACTAATTGTCCGGCCCCGCAGCCAAGTTCCATGACTTTTTTAGCATTCATTGCTTTGATCCGGTCAACGGATTGCTTTAACCATTCCTCTACTTCTTCCCGAATGTCAGTTCTGCCACTTATTTCCTGTGCAACAGCAATGTCGAGTTGCTGCTCCCCAAGACTTAGCTCACTTTCAGACTGGATTCCCCGTTTATAAAGATCTTCCCATCTTTCCTGCCAGGATAGTGATTTACTGCTCTCTTCTGAATGATCAGGGACGATATAGGCTACCAGTCGTTTATCTCCCGGTTGGTCTTCCCTTGCAATTACAACAGCATCTTTGATCGAATTCTGCGTTAACAGGGCATCCTCAATGGCGCCGAGCTCAATACGGTGCCCCCTGATCTTGACCTGATTATCTATCCTGCCAAGACATTGAATATCACCTTCGGGCATATACCTGCCAAGATCGCCGGTCCGGTACATTCTTTCATTTTCATTGTCTGAAAACGGATCCCTGACAAAAACAGCGGAAGT
>CAZGWG010000423.1:0-3085 GCA_964529165.1 uncultured Sphingobacterium sp. | reverse complement strand
CTGGGAAAAGCTAAGCAGGGCATCTTCTTTTGGAGAATCATGAGAACGGTATACAAAGGTTAATTTCTGTTTTCCTTTGCCTTTTTTCGCAATGAATTCGGCTACCTTTTTATTAGCCAGAAGCATAAAATCTTCGATCAGTTTATGGGCATCTTTACGCTCTTTAACATAGACCCCGAGCGGTTTACCCTGTTCGTCAAGACGGAACTTTATTTCTGCGCTTTCAAAACTAATGGCTCCATGTTTAAATTTAAGCTCTCGGAGTTTATAAGCTAGTTCATTTAATTTTAAGAGCTCTTCGCTATGCTTTCCTGCTTTGTTTTCCAGTATTTCCTGAGCATCTTCATAGCTGAAGCGTGTATCAGAGTGTATAATTGTTTTTCCAAACCATTGTTCAATTATATTGGCATCATTATCGAGCTCAAATACCGCCGAGAAACATAGTTTGTCTTCATTAGGCCGAAGTGAGCATAAGCCATTAGATAATCGCTCTGGGAGCATAGGAATGACTCTGTCGACCAGATAAACAGATGTGCCCCTTTCAAATGCTTCTTTATCCAGCGCTGATCCCGGTTTAACGTAATGTGAAACATCGGCAATATGTACTCCCACTTCAATATTTCCGTTTTTTAATTTTTGAAAAGAAATGGCATCATCAAAATCTTTGGCATCTGCAGGATCAATGGTAAAGGTCAGTACCTGTCTGAAATCCTTACGTTTAGCGATTTCTTCTTCGCTAATTCCCTCCAAGATGGATTCTGCTTCTTTTTCTACTTCAGCAGGAAAGGCTAGCGGGAAGCCATAATCAGCTAAAATGGCATTCATTTCAGCATTATTCTCACCCTGTTTACCGAGTACATGGGTAATTTCACCAATCGGGTTTTTGGCATCTTCCGGCCAGTCAATGATTCTGGCTACTGCCTTATATCCATCTTTAGCCCCATTAAGTCCGTCTAAAGGAATGAAAATATCATGCAGCATTTTCCGGTCATCGGGTACAAAAAATGCAAAGCGGTCAGATAGTTTGATAATTCCAGTAAAGTCCATTTTGGCCCTTTGGAGGATCTCGACTACTTCCCCGTCTTTTTTACGTCCCTTGTTCTTGGCATATACATAAACTTTTACTATATCGCCATGTAAGGCATTGCGAAGTTTACGTGGGGCTACATAAATATCTTCTTCAAACTCGTCGTCACTGACAATATATGCTGAACCATCACTGGTCATATCGACCTTGCCGGTTACAAATGTTTTAAGTTGTTTTAATATGAATTTGCCTTTTTCAGGCTCTTGTAGTATTCCTTTTCTACTTTCTTCCTTTAAAACTTCCAGTATCAGGGCTCTGGTTTCATCATCATGAAGATTAAGTTTTGATGCAACCTGCTTATAGTTTAAAGGCTTATTACCTGATTTCTCAAACACATCAGTAATGAGTTTGGTGAGGACCAGGTTAAAGTGATTTGATTTCTTTTTTGACATTATTTACTAATTTTCCCTAAGATAAGGCTTAAGCAGCTAATAATAACCTTATTTACCATTTGATAACATTCAAATGATCATTGAAATTGAAGTCAGGGGTTCACAATTGTGATATGGTCTTCGGATAGCACAGGCCGTGATTTGAATTTTAACAGGATCTGAGCAGTGGTAATCACATCCTTTTCGCAATAGACTCGTATCCTTTCCAGGTCATTGTCTTCCCAGTAAACTTTGTGCACCATACTTCCATCGATATCGTCTTTCGGACTTGGGATATTGAATATTGCCGCGAGCAGGTTTAATGAGGTATAGTTTTTATAATCGCCGAATTTCCAGAGGTCCATTGTGTCGAGATGCATGATTTCCCAGGGTTTTTTCCCGTGGATATTCAATTGAACCGGTATTGGTAGTCCGTTGATGAGCATCCTGCGGCATAAATAGGGGAAATCAAATTCTTTACCATTGTGCGCACATAAGATAAGGGAATCGGGCTGTTTGTTTAAGAGGTCACTAAATGACCTGATCAGGTCTTTTTCATCATCACCAAAGAATGATTTAACACGCAGGGAAAGTGAATCTGTCTTTTTTGAGAAGATACCAACCGAAATACAAATGATTTTTCCAAATTCTGCCAGTATTCCAGCTCTGGAGTAAAACTCTGCTGCACTTTCACCATCACGACGCTGAAAGCGGGTTTTTTGATCCCAGAACTGCTGATAATCTGCAGGCAATTCATTAAAAGTGGGATATTGAGGAACGGTTTCAATATCAAGCACGAGAACCTGTTGCAGATCGATGTTTTCAAGCATGGATGATTTTTTAGCAGTGGTAGAAATTTACAAATTATAGCCCTGTAATAAAAATCAACTTAGAAAACGGTTAGCTTAAATCGGACATAAGCTTATTGAATGCTGCTTTTAGTTCGGAAAGTTCTTTCTCAAGAATTTCAACTCTGATACTTAGCTGCTCAGCAGATGCAGGATTCATACCTGATTGAAAATCTGCCGGTTCTTCTGCACTCTCTCCAAACAGATGGACATAGCGTACTTCCTTTTGCCCTGGACGGCGTTCAAGTGCTTTGACAAAGCCTCTTTTTGAAAGATCCTGTAAAGTGCTCTGAACTTCTTCAATGGTATCAAATTCATATAGGCGTCCGGAGTTTGTATTCAGTTCTCCAGGAGTTTGAGGTCCACGCAGGAGGAGTAAGCCAATTAAAGCAAGTTCTGAGGGAACCAGGGGATAAACGATTCCAAGATTATGTTTGTATTTAACTACCCGGCTTGAACCTCCTGTAACAGTGGATATTAAACTTCTTTTCTTTAATGAATTTAAAGTTTCAACTATGGTTTCCTCATCATACTGTACAATCGGAGATCTGGATGTTTTTTGATTACATGCCGATTGAAGGCCGTTTATAGACATCGGGTAATAATCGGGTGTAGTTTTACTTTTCTCGATCAGAGAACCAAGAACACGTTGTTCTTCTGCGCTGAGCTGGGCTATGTTTTGATTCGAATCCATGCTCAAAGATAGCTTTCTATTTTATTTGCAGGAATAAGAAGCATGGATTTAACTGCTGACAAGCATTAAACTTTTGCGTTTTGCA
>CAZGWG010000422.1:0-3105 GCA_964529165.1 uncultured Sphingobacterium sp. | reverse complement strand
CGGATCAGGAAGCACAACTTTTGATTATTCTTATACCTATGCCGGGGCATTCAGCGGAACACTTTTGCTTTCACCGGATTGCGGGATATTCGATCTGAATACTGGTTACAGCGGGTGCACTGTTGATAGCGGTGCGGTGCTTATGACCGTTTCAGGGGAGCAAGACATAGACTCTACATTGGATATTGCTTTAGATTTTCCAGCAACGGGAACGGACAGAATATCTGGCATTGCTCAACAATTTAACTGGCAAGTAGATGCCACGAACCAGTGTGTAGGAAGCTCTATTAGTGGCCTAAGAATATTCAAAGGCTATCCCGGAGACACGGCAAATACTGACATAGGTACAGTGTTAACCGGGACTAGTGGATCAGGCTCTTTGACTTTCGATTACAATAGTACCGACCTCGGCACTAGATTTTACCCTTATATCCATGTTTATTGTGCCGATGGTTCATATCAGGACATATATAATGGATCAACTGTCTATAAATCACGCGCTAAGGGCCTGTACATTGTACCTGCACTTTGGAACGATTACTGGGTAAATGACTGGCTAAACGGCGGCTACAGTACCGACTACAGCGCGACCAGTGGAAGCGGCGCTTATTTTTTCACAGATAAAACGCAGTACGAGATAAATGAGAGCGTTTTAGTAAGGTTTTACTTTGATGTTCCCTTCACCGTAGGATCGCTAACTTTCTACCCGGACCCCGAACAGCTCCCGTCTGTATCTTATGATGTCAGCACTGGGGCGCTGCTCCTTGAGCACAAGGAGCATAACTATCAATTCAGGTATGACGCACTGGGGACCTATTATCCAAAAATTCGCATAAAGTCTAATGCCTATAATCCGGCCACTCCCTCTACATATCGGGATCTTTGGATAGGAGGGAATACTACGAAGAGTCCAACCGGGTACGTCACTATTGTTTCAAGCGTATTTGGTGCTACTGGATTTCTTAGTGATGTCGGAGTTTTCGGATTTGACCCTTCTACTTTTAACATTACATTTGGCGACACTCAAAACCCCTTTATAATTTTCGCGGCAAGCGTTCTAACTACCGTATTAAAAGCGGCGCTATACATTGCCTCTTTTGTTTTCAACATAATTTCAAAGGCTCCATTTTTCTCTTTCATGAATGATGTAATAGTCCCCCATTCAGGAACAACTTACACAATGCCTTCTAGTATTTTCGGGGTTTCTATCCCTGCCGTTTCCAACTCAACATTTACGATCTCCTACTCCTCTTCGGGTGACTCTGCTACATACCTTAGCTTTGTTGAAATACTGGTTGCCGGATCTGTAATTGTTACCTTCTTTAGAAAATTCGCATGAGCGCATTCTTCTCATATCTACTGGCACATGCTTACGGATGGAGCGCCAAACTGCTCTATGTCGCAATCATACTTATAATATGGCAAAACTATGTACAACCGTACGCTACCAGCCTCAAAATAATGATGCTATGGTTTGAGAACCAAACAGTATTTAGGGTTTTCTCCTATGCAGACATGCAATTTATCTATCAAATATTTATGGTATTCATGACATTCAAGATAATTAGCTGGATCGTGCATCCTACGGCGCACGACACCAGCTCGGCTACCAATGATAAAAAATGAATTACATTCCCTATTTAACTATTTGGCACTTACTAGCTCTTGCTTTCATTTTCTACTGCATTGGAATGCTCGTTTCCTATCTTCTTTTTGGACTTAAATATCCTCTTAGAAAGATAGTAACCCCGCCGGATGTAGGCGAGGATGTAGTAAAAAGTTTTATAGTCGGAATACAGGCTCATGATTCACCTCATATTAGAACGATAGCTTCCATAATGCAAAAGCAGCCTAAAAACGTTCAGATAGTCATTATGCAGGTTTTTAAGTTACTATCAGACTCGAAAATTTAACCCTCTATTATATGATGACCTCTATAAGTGGTGAACTCGGAACTGGTAAAACATATTTTTTGGCTCGTGAATTGTACGAGCAATCAATGGCAGGCTGTTTATGTATTTCAAATTTTCAACACATTTACTCCAACATAGTAGTGAGGAATGACCCGGAAACGCTTTTGGAAATAATCAGACAGCTAGCCGTTCTCAAGCAAACAGGCCGCGAGATTTGCGACCTTTTGCCAACTTTCAAGCACACCGGAGTTTTTGTGGCAATAGATGAAGCTCACTTAACCTTTGGCCGCGATAGCTCAAAAGCTGACATGGAGGAAGTGATTTTGCCTTTCGTTTCACTGGCAAGAAAGCAAGACGTTCATATTTGGTACACCGTCCAAGATCCGGCAACTATCCATAAAACTTTCCGAAGGTATACAAGAGATTGGATCAGAATACGTCCTCTGGTTCCTATATTTAGGACAATAATTCTACCTCACGAAACTCGGCCCACTTGGCGGCGAGAAAAAAGATTGCTAATCCCATTGGTCTGGGAAGAGCTGCACCATCTACCTTTTGACAATCCTATCTTTAACTATAGAGTCAAGCATTTGGAGGAGGGCGGCAGCGTTTGGCATCAGGACAGTACCATTGTCAGCCGGGGGTGGCCCCGTCGAAACAATGACCCATTTATACATAGTCTTTATGACAGTAATGAACTTTCGGGCGTAAATGTGGATCTGCAAAAGCAAGAAAATTTCGCATTACTAAAGGGTGTCCAGTACATACCTCACACGTATTTTCCCGACAAATTCCCTACCTTCAGAAAGATAGCCAGGGCTTTAGGGCTACCAGTACGTGCTAATGTAATCCCCCCCCGCATCAACATAAGCAACTGGGACATGCCAGTAATGGAAACGATCGGCACTAAGTCGCCAAAATTGGCGCAAAAAGCTCAAACAATCCCCGCTGAAGAATTGATTAAATCATTAAATAAGCATTTAGAGGCTAAAGCAGATCCTGAAAAAGAGCGCGAGAATAGGCGCAGGATAGAAAGCGCTCTAAAGAACTCAAAAAGCCTTATACCCCCCCAAAAATGAACGGAACAACCTATGTAATACCCGGCGAACCTATTTATAAGCCAAAAATGACCAAAGCCGACGTTTGGAAAAAGAGAAAGTGTGTTGTGGAATACAGGGAATGGGCAGATAAG
>CAZGWG010000421.1:0-3105 GCA_964529165.1 uncultured Sphingobacterium sp. | reverse complement strand
GTATCAACGCTTTGGTAAATAAGGGTGTTGACCAATTAACCTGTATTTCAAATAATGCAGGTGTCGATGATTTCGGAATTGGCTTAATGCTGAAAAAAAGGCAGGTAAAGAAGATGATCTCATCTTATGTTGGTGAAAACGCTGAATTTGAAAGACAACTTTTAAGTGGCGAACTTGAAGTTGAACTCATTCCTCAAGGTACGCTGGCTACCCGATGCATGGCATCAGGATATGGGATGCCTGCTATTTTCACTCCTGCAGGAGTTGGTACTGAGGTGGCAGAAGGTAAGGAAGTTCGTAATTTTAACGGAAAAGATTATCTGATGGAACTGGCTTTTGATGCTGACTTTGCGATAGTAAAGGCATGGAAGGGTGATACTGCCGGTAATCTTATTTTTCGGTCAACGGCCCGTAATTTTAATCCTGTAATGGCGATGGCTGGTAAGATTACAATTGCTGAGGTTGAAGAACTTGTGGAGATCGGTGAGTTGGATCCTGATCAGATTCATACCCCCGGGATTTATGTGCACAGAATTTTCCAGGGCAAGGATTATGAAAAGAGGATTGAGCAGAGGACAGTGCGGGAGAGGTAATTTGACGATGGCACAATTTGTCAATGAGACCTTTCAAAAAAACAATTAATTATTAAAAAAGATATTTTGATAAATTAGTATTGTCATAACATCGACAAATCAGCTAATTAACAAATCGACAAATTAAATGCTTGATAAAACCGGAATTGCAAAACGTATTGCTAAAGAGATAAAGGATGGTTATTACGTGAACCTCGGGATTGGGATTCCAACACTGGTGGCTAATTATATTCCGGAAGGGATAGATGTTGTGCTACAGTCTGAGAATGGTTTATTAGGTATGGGTCCATTCCCACTAGAGGGCGAGGAAGATCCTGATTTAATTAATGCAGGAAAGCAAACCATAACCACTTTACCTGGATCAGCAGTTTTTGATTCGGCTATGAGTTTTGGTATGATCCGGTCTCAGAAGGTTGATCTGACTATTTTAGGTGCCATGGAGGTGTCTGAGAACGGTGATATTGCAAACTGGAAAATTCCAGGCAAGATGGTGAAAGGGATGGGTGGAGCAATGGATCTTGTGGCATCAGCCAAGAACATTATTGTAGCAATGCAACATGTTAATAAAGCCGGAGAAAGTAAATTACTTTCTGAATGTTCGCTACCACTCACCGGAGTAAATTGTGTTAAAAAAATTGTTACTGAGCTGGCCGTTCTTGAAATAGCTTCAGAAGGTGGTTTCAGATTGCTTGAACGCGCGCCGGGTGTAAGTGTGGAAGATATACAGAATGCTACTGCCGGGAAACTGATTATTGACCTGGAGGTTCCTGAAATGCAGATTTAATTAATATGGTCTGCAAGTATATTTATACGTAATCTGTTCGATATCTCACTGGTTACCTTGATTATATCCTCAGCGACATGGGTATTGTTGGATATAATTTCATCACAAATTCCCTTGTGTGGTAAAAGATAGTCTTTGTAAGCAGGCACAACATGATTTTCCCATTTGTAAAGAACATCGTTTTCAGGATAACCCCGTTCAATAAGATCTCTTTTTAAACGACGCTGTAATGCAATATCTTCTTCGGCATCAATAAAAATCTTCAAATCAAGCAAATCAGCAATTTCTTTAAAATGAAGTATAAACAAACCTTCAACCATAATGATAGGTGCCGGCTTTATCTCAAGCATCTTTGGTTCAGCTTTTGGATTATTAAAAGTGTACTCCTTTTGATAAACAGTTTCACCTTTAATCAGGCTTTCTATATCATTGATAAACAGTTTATTGTCAATTGTAGATGGCTGATCAAAATTATATAATTTATTTTCTTCGGCCGTCATGGTATGAGCAACTCTGAAATAATAATCGTCCTGAGAAAGCAGACAGACTTCATTTTCTCTGAAATGATTCAGGAAACATTTCAAAAAAAATGTTTTACCAGAACCACTACCACCTGCTATGCCAATTACAAAGGGTTTCTTATTCATTTGGGACACCATAAACTAAAGTTGCCTGGAATCGTTTATCCATTACTCCGATTAAATCAGCGGCTGCTTTTGTTATTACAATGATAACATCTTTGGTTGACTCATTTTGTGTGAATTTTCCAACTACCTTAGCGAAGGTGCTTGTTCCAGTCATAGGGTTAGTCACTTTTACTACAGTACCAATCGGTGCGGTTTGATGCAGTGCCAGCATCTTAGTTCCATCAAGATTATCATCTGCAATCCAAATCGCCACACCACGTTCAATGACCTCTCTTAAGCCATACCTTGACGGTGGAAGTTTCAGGCGATCACTGGCATTTCTACTGCTATCGACCATGGTAGGCTGGTTTCTGGAATCGACAGACGGTGTATCGATTGGAGCTGGTACAGGAGGGGCAAGTTGCTCCTGAGGAGCCGTTCCATAAGGTACTTTTATAATCTGCCCTATTGATAGCGTATTTTTTTTTAAGTTATTTAAAGACTTTAGATCTTCTATAGTAGTATTAAATTTTCGTGCTATCAAACCCAAGTATTCCCGGGGACCAACTTTATAATCTATAACTGCAACCTTGTTGGATCCGCCTGAAGACTGAGTTTTATTTGTACCGGACTCTTTAAATGGCCTTTCAGTTGGTACACGTATAATTGTTCCTATCTGTAAAGATCGGTTACTATTAAATTGGATTACAGTTTGTGGATTCACATTATATTTTCTGGCAATGGAATAGTAACTCTCTTTTGCCTCTACTTTGTGAACTATATTCTTGAAACCATTTAGCTCCTCAACATTAATTGAATCTATTGATGCGCTTGCAGTGAATGAGATTATTGAAATACAAATTGACAGAACTAATCGTCTCAGCATTAATCGGGAATTTTAAATTGTACAATTATACTAAATATGAAACTATTTCATTCTTGTTCCGGACACAGAACAAGTGGTTTTTTTCCATAAAGAACGATTCAGGTTGTAGTTTTTGTATATCTCTGATTAATATTTCATCAAGTAATAGGCTATTGTCCTGATAAACAAGTAGTCTTTGTTGAATGACATCATGTTTTTTCTCATCATGAGAAAAAA
>CAZGWG010000420.1:0-3111 GCA_964529165.1 uncultured Sphingobacterium sp. | reverse complement strand
CCCTTTGCCATGTCTGCAATCTCTCTAAACGGTACTAAAGCTTCAACGACCGGTTCGCTCGTGAAACTGCCCTTGATATACTTAACAATTCCCAAAGAGTCTAAAAGATTGAACATTTTAGACACTTTATTGTGCATTACGGTAATGTTGCCTCCCAGCTTCTGGAAAGCTGATACCGTCACCACGTTGGGATTGACTTTTTTCGAATCCCCTTGGGACTCGCTTAAAATGTCAACCAAGCCCCGCATCTCTTTATCCGACACATAAAGCTGCTTTAACCCAGCTAAATCTAACTCTTTTTTACTCACAAACACCTCCTTAAACGTTCCGCCCAACAAAAATTCCCCCAGAAACTGCTGAGGGGCCAGGAGCCGGGAGCTCTTAGCCTAAGATCTCAACAGCCACGAGGAAATCGTGGGCAGACTTAGCCTGTCCTGCCTTATCTTTATAAGCCTCTTTACCAAGATAAGTGATTTCTACTCTAGCACCTTCTTTAGCAGGTTCCAAGGACTTTGAGAGTTTGGCAGCCCCGTTGACAGCGACAAGGCCTTCTTCTGTGCGAATTTTATGATAAACCGTACCATAGGTCTTAGTCTTAAGGCTGCCAGCGTACGTGCCAACAATCCGCATTCCTTTTTTCAGTTGACGCCCACCCGGATTTTCTTCCGTGGGGGGATTGTAGTTATAAAAGGCAACGATATCCTCGCCTCCGCGGCCACTGGTTACCGTTAACCCGTTGGAAACAGGAATACTTTGTGCATCCTGCTTTCCTTTGTTTGCCCAATTGGACATGTTTGTTCTCCTTAGTTATTGTTTTTTATGCTTCTTCTGGGTTGAGTAAAGTTAAAGCCAAAGACAGATCGCTTGCCTCCTTGGTGGCTTTTGCCAATTTTTTAAGCAGGTAATTCCTATCAGCCGGGTCCGCGGGGGGAAGCGTACCTTTAGTAATATGTTCCCAAGCCTGTGTAAGAGCTTCCAAAAGCTTCTGCTGATAAGCCCTGTCCGGGTAGACGGGAATGATGATATTCTCTCCAGAATCCTCTCCCGAATATGAAACAAAATCAATACGATCCAAGTCGCCAACAAGAAACTGCTGTTGAATCTGTGCGTAATAGATATCAGGAACCTTTTTAGTTTTTAGATTCTTGGCATGAGCCACTTTGCCAGGACACTTGATTTCCAACCCCACACGGGCCTCTTGATTATAGCCGTCATAACTGGCTCGAATGTAGGGATAGGCTTCGTGTTCTGCGCAGACGTCCTCCTCCATAGCAAATCCGGTCTCTCTGACACACCAAGCCCGGGCGGCTGGCTCTAGCTTCTTACCTCGTTCCATAGCCGCAACCGCAAACTCATTAAAGGGTTCGGGCACGAGCCGACCCTGTCGTTCAAGAATGTAGACTAATAGGCTTTTATAAGGACTAATCCCCAGAATGGTACCGGCATCCGAGGCTCCCAACCCCTTCCCTCGCCAGCTATGCCAAACCCGTGTTCCCTGCTTTACATCAACTCGTTTCATGCCTACCACCTAAACACTACGAAAGTAGCTCCCGCTGCAGCCACCCCGGCGGCATTGTAAAGCATTGATTGTCCTAAATTATCCTTAGGCCCCTTAGCCTCTGATGCTTCAAAAACCACCCCAACCATCCCTGTGAGAACGGCACTAAAGATAAAAGCCTCCACGGGATCCCATTTGGCCACCTGAGTAAAAAAGGTGTATGAAAGCGCTGTAACAGCGTATGATACTAGGAAGTGCCTCGGAAACGCGGCAGAAGGGGCCTCTGTTCCATAGTTAGAGGAGGGGGTAGGGTACACCCCTTCAGCCCTTGCTGCAGTTGAATAGAGGGCCATTATAAAGCAAAATACGGCCATTATAAGAAGCCACCACACTTGATTAGATATCGTCGTCTTCATCCAACACCCATTTGTACGCTTGTCGCGTTCCCTTTACCTCTACAGGATTTACTTGCTTCCACTGATCAAGCTGCTTTCCCTTCCCATCAACCAACCCGCATTCATCACAAGTGATTGTGGTGTAGTCGTGGATGACCTTTGTTGAGGCACAGTCTTTGCACTTAAGCGGAGGTACTTTTGTAACTTTCATTTTGACTCATTCCACCTATGAAAGTGTCCCGCAACCGATTCCACTAACATCCAGTTATTATAAAGCACGGCAGTGCCTGGCTTCATAAGAGGAATGTCCATCATATGCAGATCTGCCTTTGAAAACATAACCAGGTCACCATAGTGGTCCTGTAACAGCCCGTATTGTCCATCAAAGATGATTAACTTCCCTTTAGTGTACGAGTAATGATTATTGGCCTTCATGGGTACATAATAACATGCTGCGTTATCAATGTAAACACATTTACATGAGTATTATAATCCGGATTATTACCTGTGATAACCAATTATAACTCATTAATATGACATTAACATCAATTTATGTCTTGTATTATTGGTCCTGATATGATATAATAGATACTTAAGATATGAACTTAAACAGAAAACAACGACGAACTTTAAAAGCAAAAGGAGTTTCCTTGTCTGACGCAGTTACGCGGGAAACCGCTATTAAGCAGGAATACATGCAGAAGGTCGCTCAAATTGGCGACCTAACCCTCCAAATTGATGCAATGGAATCTAGCATTGCTCGGCTAAAAGCCGATGTAAAAGCCCTTAACGAGGAATACTCGGCTCTTCAACCGAAACCCGCCGCCACGGAGGCAACAAATGGATAACAGCATTCTATTGCCGTTCCCCGACAGCCAGGAAGAGATGGATAGTCTAGCGAATAGCTCGTTATCTCTTCATGGCCTTGAATCCACCGATGAGAACCGAGCTCTCTTTGGCAGCGCCATCCAACAACTTGTTAGCCAAAGCCAGGACCTCAAAGAAGAAGAAGTCATAAAATTTGTTCGTCGTATGCGAACCCTAAAGTTTGCCTACCTGTTGGTGCATCCTGAAAAACGTCAACCAGAGACTACTGATGGACCCGAAATTAAAGAAGTTGCAAGCGCAGTGGTATCGGAAGCTTAAGGCAAAAGGGTTCAAAGATATCGAGCGGGGGGACGGCAAACTGCGAGAATACGACTCTCTCAAATGGACGAA
>CAZGWG010000419.1:1586-3142 GCA_964529165.1 uncultured Sphingobacterium sp. | reverse complement strand
ATGTAGTCACAAACTTGATGATAGTCTTTAAATATCTTCTCTTTTCCATTGGTTGGCGTGATTGTTATCATTTGATAATTCCTCTTTCTTAAAATGTTTCAAGCATTCTAAAAACCAGGTACACTTAAGGCGTGCGCCAGTTTTTACAAGAATTTTTTGTTGATTCTTGGCTCTAAAATGCAGCGTATTCTTGTGGCGATAGGAAGAATTTTAAGACTACCTTCCTAACGCCACACTAAATAAAAAAGGACAGAAATTATCTGCCCTATTCCATGTTTGATGTGAGAAAAGAATTTATACGGCCTTCCGGCCTTTTAAGGATTAACTTGAAGAATCGCCCGACGTGGGCTAGTTTTATTGAAGCCATATCAAACCTCTCGTGTTTGGTTGGTTAGTGGCGCATAGGGTGTTACGATCCTGTGCGTCACGCATTGCGAACCACTCGCAACACTCTTAATCGTATACTGATATCTTAGAAAAAGTCAAATCTTTGGAACCAATTCACAAGACCAAAATTTTCCATCCCTGCTCAGGCAAGATACTAATTGTAAATCTCTTTGCGATGCCCTACGGCTATTATAAGAACAACAAACTCATCATCTATTATACGGCAAATGATTCTATATTCTCCCATTCTGTATCGCCAAAAGCGTGACTTATCACCAGTCAATGGTTTGCCTTGTTTCCTGGGATCTTCTAAAACAATCTTTTTTAAATAAGAGATGATTCGTTTTTCAATTTGTTTATCAAGCTTCCTTAGCTGCTTAACGGCGAAATCTTCCCATTTAATTTTCCAGGTCAAGTTCAGCCTCTACTTCTTCCATTGTCCATGTACGGCCTGGGTTTTCGGTAATGCTCATTGCAAGATATAAATCTTCCATATCCTCAATCTTCTCAAGAATTGCTAAGCGTGCATAGTATGTCTTTGTGCGCCCTGTTTTTAAAGCAAGATCGGCTAAACGACCCTCTATTTCTGCTGGAAGCGTGATAGCGAGCATGACGTTTCTCCTTTACTATATAAATATATTATCACTATATTTATATAGTAAATTAACAGGTTTAGTCAAGAAACTCATAAAGAAAAACCCCCACAAAAGAATTTTGTGGGGGTCTTGAGAGAAACAGATTTAGAATCTGGATGTCTTAAAAAATTGAAACAAAAATCTTTATTTAATTAACGTGATCTAGAAATCCCCTTACTTCTATAAGTCTTCTCATAGCTTCTTGTCTGAAAGCATCTCCTGCTACATTATCGTAAGCTAATCTATAGTTATCAACTGATAGTTGAAGATATCTATCTTGAAGAGGCTTGTTTTGTTGAATTCTATTAGATAACTCTTGATATATATTTCCCAAATGATAATAAGACTTACCAACATAAGTGCCAGTTTGAATTGTTAAATTATATTGAGCTATTGCGTCTTCCAGTCTCCCTTGATCCCGATAAATACCGCCTAAGCTGTAATGAGAATCACCAACATAAGTGCCAGTTTGAATTGCCAAATTATATTGAGCTATTGCGTCTTCCAGTCTCCCTTGATCCCGATAAATACCGC
>CAZGWG010000419.1:0-1486 GCA_964529165.1 uncultured Sphingobacterium sp. | reverse complement strand
TAAATACCGCCTAAGCTGTAATGAGAATCACCAACATAAGTGCCAGTTTGAATTGTTAAATTATATTGAGCTATTGCGTCTTCCAGTCTCCCTTGATCCCGATAAATACCGCCTAAGCTGTAATGAGAATCACCAACATAAGTGCCAGTTTGAATTGCTGAATCATAATACTTTTCTGCTTCATCAATCCTACCATGCCATATTCCATGGAAATCAAGCCTTTCTTTCATTTGTTCATCTTGAGCCGAAACCTCATAAAATAATTTAAAAAACAAAAACATAGCCATTAATTTTTTTATGATATTCATGACCATACCCTCCAAAATTTTATTAAAATTTTTGAAGCACAAGAAAACATATTGTAACTGCGATTGGTAATGAAAGCGGCATGCTCTATATGATTCCAAAATATTAAAATTGAATTTCCTTTATACGATGATCTAATTTTTAGAGATTGTCATCAAAAATAATGTCGCGGAGGAAATTCTCCGATAAATTTTTTCTCGGAAACGAACGTTTTTGAGAAGCCCAGCGCATACTTAAGCCGCGACGAGAAACTGCGGCTTCCATGTTCTTGAAAACTACTCTCAAAATAAATTATCGATTGCGCAACATGGAAATGAGTTTTGAGAATCGCCATTACCAAAATTTCCACCAGGTCTTGTGCGCATCCATCTTGCAGGTTCCGTCAATCTTTTTGGAAAGTTCATCAATCTTACCTCTCAACCCAATAAACCAACTTTTCATGAATTCCTTATCTGGAAATCCTTCCATCATCTCAGAAAAAGTTTGGATATCAACGGCCTCTTCTTCCTCGTTTTCCTCTCTTTGATAGGTTTTAATAATTGCATACGCTACCCACTCTGATATTTTCACGTTATGCTTCCTGGCGGAATCCTTAGCAATTTTTCTGACCTCTGGCGCAACATTTTGTAACAACCATGGCTTGTGTTCTTCCGCCTCTTCCCGTTCTATGTCTTGCGCTTTCTTTTTCTTCATGGCTAACTGTCCTTTTCCAAAAGTTTAAATTGAGTTTAAGTTTTATTTTATACGATGTCGGGAATTGAAGGCAACATCTGCCCGTCCGTATACATCACGTATACATTTTGCAGTATTATTGTAGCACATTTATATCTTAAAAAATTAAGCAAATACAATTTATTAAGTTTCAATCGTAGTACGTCTGTAGTACATTTGTATTCGGAATGTATACAAATCAACCATCCAGAATATATTGTAAGTTGTTGAAAATTATGGAATCGCCCCGCGCCTACTAGGTGCGTATGGTGTGGGACGATTTTAGGGGCAAAAAATACCCTTGCCTGTCATGGAGGCTTCGTTGCGAGGTCGCCTCGGAGCAATGCGAAGAGGCGGGCAAGTGGGGCAGAAATGCGTTTGCCAATGAGCGATTTTATTTCCCTAATGCGCTTACCGCATTAGGGATTCTTGGGCAATATGCTCTCTTAACTGCTTTGACGCCCCTTCA
>CAZGWG010000418.1:0-3161 GCA_964529165.1 uncultured Sphingobacterium sp. | reverse complement strand
CTCATAGCTCATAGCCCAAAGCCATGATCAAAAACTACCTCAAAATCGCCTGGCGGAATATAATGTTCCACAAAATAAGCAGCCTAATCAATTTAGCTGGTCTTACAATTGGAATGACTGCAGCATTTTTAATATTTATGTGGGTTAAGAATGAGTATAATTATGATTCCTTCCATCCGGATTCAGAAAATATTTATCGTCTTATCCGGGTTGAAATAAATGATATAACCAATGCGGATGAACGGACACCATATTTACTTGGTGAGGAAATAAAGACAAGAATACCGGAGGTACGAATTCTTGCACGTCTTTATCCGCTGATTGTATTTCCACCAACTGTTGAAGCAGGGCAATATCTTTTTAAGGAAAAAACTGCAGCTTATGCGGATGAAAACTGGTTTAGGATCTTTCAGTTCAATTTTATCCGGGGAAGTGCTGAAGATTTTATCAGTAATCCCAATAGTGTGGTAATTTCGGTATCGCATGCCAAAAAATACTTCGGCGATGAGAATCCCTTGGGTAAAACACTAAAGATAAATAACACTGAATGTACTGTACAGGGAGTCCTTGATGAGCATCCGTCTAATTCAAGCTTCCGTTACGATCTGTATATTTCTGATGCTGTGCGTCCTGTCAACGTCCGTATGCGTAAGAATATGACTTATGCCGACAGTTATCAGACTTTTGTTAAAATATCAACTGCTTCATCACCTTCATCTGCCCTGAATAAGATCAACGCCATTCCGCATGATCAGTGGAAGGTGGGTTTAATCCCGATAAAAGATATTCATTTTGAGACGCTAAGAAATTCTTTCCTGAAGCATGGTGATAAGAAACTGACAAATATACTCTTCCTGTTAGGCGTTCTCCTACTTGTTATAGCCTGTATCAATTATGTGAATCTCACAACGTCTAAAGCATCTGTCCGCCTTAAAGAGGTAAGTGTCAAAAAGATTGTAGGGGCTGGAAGAAAGCAGTTATTTCTGCAATTTGTGATCGAATCAGCCCTTGTCAGTACAATAGCATTATTTGTCACACTGCTGTTTGTTTCGATTAGTCTCCCGGTATTTAATGAGTTCACAGATAATCATTTTACATTGTCTCTTGGGGATGTTTCCCTATGGCAATTACTTGCCGGGACATCACTCTGCACCTTGCTTCTTGTGAGTATTTATCCGGCAATTCTGCTTTCGTCCTTCAAGCCTGCCGCAATACTGAGAGGTGCAGGTTCCCGGGGGTCGGGAGATGGCCGCTTGAGAAAATTTCTTGTTGTAATGCAGTTTGCTGTTTCCATTGCTTTGGTTATCAGTACGTTTGTGATCTATAAACAGATGCAGTTTATCAGCAGCCAACATAGTAACTATACTTCCCAGTTATTTTCATTCATGTTCAGATCATCCCTTGACGGGGATGCCCGGATGTCACAGATGGAAACAATAAAGCAACAGCTATTAGGAAACAGCAGTATTCAGAATGTCGCCATTACCAGCGGGAGCGAAATAATCAACTTGTCGAATCTCTATGGTCCATTTGATTGGGTTGGACGCAACCCTGATATTAAAAATGAGATAAATTTTATTTTTACAGGCTCCAATTTCAACGAACTCGCAAACCTTCGGTTGAAGCAAGGCCGGTGGTTTGAAGCGGGCAGGAAAGAAGATCAAAAAAACTTTATTCTAAATGAGACTGCTGTAAAAGAGCTTGGCATCCATCAGCCGGTGATCGGGCAAAGATTCTCACTCGAACAAGATACCGGGGTGGTTATCGGTGTGGTAAAAGACTTCCATTATCTTGGCCTTCATGATAGAATTGGCTCGATGGTATTTGGGAATAATCCCTTTTTTGCAAACTCTTTCCTGGTTAAAAGCAGACCCGGAAAGCAAGCTGATGCTCTTGTGGCGACAGAAAAGGTATGGAAGCACTTCAATCCTGATCAGCCTTTTGATTATAAGTTCGCTACTGATGAATTTGAAATGATATACCGTGCCGATCTGAAAGCAGCATCTTTGATTCTGGTATTTTCTATCATTGCGATCTTTATTTCCTGCCTAGGGCTTTATGCCTTGGCTTCTTTCAGCGCAGAACGTAGGAAAAAAGAGATTGGTATCAGGAAAGTACTGGGAGCATCTGTGTCTGGCATTGTCCATATCCTTACAACAGATTTTGCAAAGCTGGTACTCGTTGCCATGCTCATTGCTTTCCCAATTGGATGGTCGATTATGAATAAATGGCTTCAGAATTTTGCTTATCATATTGATATGCAATGGTGGATGTTTGTTTTATCCGGAATACTTGCATTGACAATAGCTTTGGTGACAATCAGTTTCCAGGCAATAAAGGCTGCAATGATGAACCTGGTGAAGAACCTTCGATCGGAGTGAGGAAGGCTACGGGCAATGAGCGATGAACTTTGAGCTTCCGCCAAACGAATGAAAAATGAATTTAGATAAATTGATAATTATTAAATATGCACAGAGCTGATTTCTCATAGCTCATAGCCCAAAGCCATGATCAAAAACTACCTCAAAATCGCCTGGCGAAACATCATTAAAAGAAAGTTCAATACCCTGTTGAACATTGCTGCTCTTGCGCTTGGTGTTAGCTGTTGTATTCTTATTTATCTGTATGTAAGTTATCAGCTCAATTTTGATACTTATCACAAAAATACTGACAGGTTGTTCAGGCTGGTCAATGAAGTACGACTTGATAAAACTGAATATGATAAGGGATCTTCAATTGCGATGTTAAGGGCATTAAAAACCGATTTCCCTCAGGTTGAGAAAGCGGTAGTGTCAATTAACCGGCAGAGTTTTGTGATTGATGTGAATGGCAATCGTAACCAGCGATTCAGAGAAGAGGGCAATATAACATTTACGGATGCGGATTGGTTTGATGTTTTCAGTTACACCTGGCTGGAGGGCAGTCCTTTATTGCTTAGTCAGCCGGGTAATGTTGTGCTGACCCAAAAAATTGCCTCAAAGTACTTCGGAACCGAACACCCGACAGGGAAACTGATCTCAATTGCAGGCCAGCGTTTTAAGGTAATAGGTTTAATCAGCGATCCTTCAAATACCGATATGAAGGGAGAGATCTATCTATCCATTTCTTCATTTGAAGGATTGAATCCGGCAATTGGCAAGGATTATTTTACCAGCTGGGGA
>CAZGWG010000417.1:0-3174 GCA_964529165.1 uncultured Sphingobacterium sp. | reverse complement strand
AATTTATGTGGAAGTTTTTTTATCTTTTCTATTTCAGAAACATAAACCGGGATAACAAACTAAGGACTTATTCCTACACATGTCACTCAGATATCGCTCAGATGTCACTTACCGGTCAATACGTGTCATTTTTTGGTGAATCTGGATTGCTGATCTACGTTTGACCCGGATATCAGCTATACCGGTAGATGCAAATCCTTATTAATTAATTTTTTAACATTTAAAATTTAAACATTATGGGAAGAATAAAACAAGGAGCCAATGGCGGCTTCTCCGGCAAGGCCGGTAGTGTGATTGGAAGCAGTTGGAAAGGGGTCGAATACATCAAGGGGCGGCCAAAGAAAAGCAACAAACCTTCTACGCAACTCCAGATTGAACAGCGGGCAAAGTTCTCAGTGGCAGTAAAATTCTTAAAGCCTATCAAAGATCTGCTGAATGTTACTTGCAACAGTCTCCGCGAAGGAAGGGCAATGGGTTTTAATATGGCACTCAAACAGGTGCTGGCTCAGGCAATTTTGGGAGATTATCCGGATTATGCCATCGATTATGCAGCTGTCAAACTTGCTTACGGTCCACTTGCGATAGCAAGAGGTTCTGCTGAAGCAGAGGATGGAGGTATTTTGAAGGTAAGCTGGACTCCACAGACCAATAAATACAATGCATTTTCGGATGATGTAATCACGGTCTTGGTCTATGATCCTGAAACCAATATTTACATCCATGGTCTGGACAATGTTCTTCGATCTGCGGGCGAAATGTTGACTACAATGGAAGAGAATATGATTGGTCAGAATCTGGTTATCTATTACTTTTTCACTGATAGAGCCGATAAGAAGATCTCCGAAAGCTATTTCGCGGGTGAAGTCGTGATTGTTTAACAAAAGAACTGCGGCGGATAAAACCGCCGCAGTATTTAAAATCAAAATTAAAAATCATGGAATATCTAAAATCAATATTTTCTGCAGGACAGATCCTGAGAAAAGAATACCTGGGTATTGGGCTGGTCTTACTCCTGTTTGCCATTTTCCCCCAATTAGTCCGCAGTTTCGATGAAAGTGCTGCCCCAATAGACCCGGGTGCATTAAGCGCAATTTTAATGGCTGTATTAGCGATGCTAATTTTCAAGCTGAGCACCTGGTGGCTTATCAGGACTATCTGGCCATTGTTTGCTAACTATTCTAAATATCATTTTGAAACCAATTTTAAATCCTTACAGTCATGGCAAAAAGTAATCATCTTTCTTGGCTTCTACTGCTCACTTTTATTTGCATTCATTTTGATATTGATCGCTATTCTATAAAAGAGAGCCCGTATCCAGAAATTAACCTGCCTGCTGGCCAGGCAAGAAGCCAGAATAATATAGGAGTAGGCCTAGGAGAATATTCCTTAAACAAAATCTTTAAAGAGGATCATTCTGATATCATCGCAAAGGTTAAACAGATTTATGATTCGCAGATCGGTGTAAAAGAATCGGGATGGAACAGCGGACCTGATGTAGAACAATACCTGCGCTATGTCAATCTCCCAAAAGGCAATCCCTGGTGTGCAGCGTTTGTTTGCTGGGTATTCGGGAAGGCAGGTGTTGCTAATCCGCGGACGGGTTGGACGCCATCCTTATTCCCAGTAGACAGGACGATTTGGCTAAGGGCTGAAAGCGGAAAGCTAAAAGTGGAAAGCACTGTAGAGGAACAAAGAGCATGGAGCAAGGAACAAGGACACGTACCATATACCTATCCGACCAGACAGACAACAGGTAACAGACAACCCGATAGTTATCGGGTGATAACTCCTTCCACCGGCGATGTCTTCGGCATCTACTTCCCTGAGAAAAAAAGGATCGCTCATGTGGGATTTATCGATTCCTGGGACGGGAGCTGGCTGATCACCGTAGAGGGCAACACAAATATATCCGGCAACCCTGAAGGCGATGGGGTCTACCGCAAACGGCGCCCTGTCAGGAGCATTTACCGGGTGGCACGCTATATCAATTATTAAAAAGAAAAATCATGGGAACACTAATAAAAGGAATTAACGGTCACATTTCCGGAAAGGTTGGAAATACACAGGTGTCGAATACGGTATATGCAGCCGAGACAATTATCAGATAAGCATTAAAGAACAAATTATAGCCTTATGAAAAATTTCATTCTACTGGCGGGCATGATACTTATCATGTCTGCCCAGTACGCCTGCCGCACAACTAAATTTTCAACCCGCCAGTTGGATAAGCTCACACGACTTGAACAAACAGATACCATGATCAGGGAGCAAGAAACTATACATCTCTCCCATGCCCACTCTGTTACAGACTCTATCGGGCAGGTTTACCAAATTACGATTTTCCCAAGGGACAGTTTTCAATTTTCTGTGGAAAGGGGGTTTATTGGCAAGGCATCTAAAGTAGAACTTGTGGGTTCAATCAGGAAGCTAAACCGGGTAAATGATAGCACTGTGCTTATGGTTTCCAAAGGTAAAGAGACAAAATCTAAGATGATCAGAAAGCTGGAGTCCCGGCAGATTAACAATTCTAAATCTGTTGAAAAGAGCAGGTTTAAAGGTTGGCAGGTTTGGGTGCTTGTGGGGGCGGTATTATTGCTTGGGTGGGTGTATCAACGGTATAGGAAATAGGGGTGATTTGAGAATTGACTACGCTTGACATGTTATTAGGACGATGTTACCATTTGGTTCAGTTCCGATATTACAATGGATTGCTGGGCGATGAAGAGAGGTGGCAGGTCAAGCCCAATGTCATTATTTAAGAGTGCGGTTAGGCTCTTTGGATTAAAATTGCTTGTGGGATATTCGGGAGGTTCACAATTCGTAGTTCTGACAAAGGTTGTGGGGACTCAGGAGAAACAGCCTTCGTACAAATCGATTTTATTGTATGACTACGTTTGAAGGATTGTGGGATTCCCGCCTTCGCGAGATCCGATTTTATCGGATGACAATAGTTGCCTGAGGGTAAGGAGGTTCCTGCTTTCGCAGGAATGACAAGTGTGGCTTAGAGGCAGGAGATTCCAGCCTTCGCTGGAATCGAAATGCGGAACCGTATGATAAATGATGTAGACCTTTTACTCATTTTTTGACTTTATGTATTTCGGGGATTGCAGTTTTGGAGAATGAGGGAATATTATGTTTACATGCTTACAAATACATATCATAACGTTTTGTACA
>CAZGWG010000416.1:0-3175 GCA_964529165.1 uncultured Sphingobacterium sp. | reverse complement strand
GTTTCCGGCCGCAGGCCGGAACCCCCGCTCCCTTCTTTTTAAAAATGTAGTGTCATCCTGACGAAAGTCAGGACCCCCTAATTATTTGCTCGTTAAATAATGTGGATCCGAGGCCGCTATCGACCAGTTAATCCTTAACTAAATGACATTGCACTTCAGGGTCAGTAGAAAAAATTCAATTTGAATTATAATCATGACAAACTCCCTAAGTACATCACTAGCGCCCACCCATGGCACATGATTCCCCTTTTTCCTTAACGGTTAATTCATATATTTAATTAACCAAAGCCTCAATAATGAATTTCAAATCTTCATTCATCCCAATACCGGCGAATACATCATCTTTCTTTATTCTATCCTTATTCCTCTGCATCAATTTTCTTGCCTGCATAACAAGTGAAAGCCCAAGCCTCGCTATTGTCAATGCCCGCATCTGGACCGGTGATGAGGCTCAGCCCTGGGCAGAAGCCATTGCAATTAAAGGTGAAACAATACTCCATGTTGGCAGCAGTGAAGAAGTCAGGAAAATGCTGGATGCAGGTACAGAACTCATCGATGCCCAAGGACAGATGGTCCTGCCCGGATTCAATGATGCCCATGTTCACTTTATTGATGGTGGTTTCGGACTATCCTCTGTCTCTTTACGTGATGCAAAAACCAAACAGGAATTTATTGAGCGAATTGCTGCCTTTGTCAAAACCGTTCCTGCCGGTACCTGGATACTAAATGGGGACTGGGACCATACTAATTGGGGCGGCGAACTTCCGCAAGCTAGCTGGATTGATTCTGTGAGTGCCGAACATCCGGTTTTCATTCAGCGTCTTGACGGACACATGGGTCTGGCGAATGCTGCCGCAATGAAAATTGCAAAAGTAAGTGCTGCCACGCCCCATGTTGAAGGAGGTACAATAATCCGTACTAAAAACGGAGAGCCGACAGGTATTTTCAAGGACAATGCGATGGGACTGATTGGTCAGCACATTTCAGACCCTTCAGATGAATTAAAAGACAGGGCACTTGAAGCAGCGATGAACTATGTCGCTTCGAACGGCCTAAGCTCCGTACAGAGTATGGGCGGCTGGCAGGATCTGGAAGTCTACCGCAGAGCCGCAAAAAAAGGACGCTTAAAAACACGTATCTATGCCGTTGTTCCCTTATCTACCTGGAAAAAACTGAGTGAAGAAGTTAATCAATCGGGCAAAGGCGATTCCTGGTTAAGGATTGGAGGTTTAAAGGGATTCGTTGACGGATCATTGGGATCGCATACCGCAGCTTTTAAAAAGCCATTTAATGACACACCGGCTGATAGTGGCTTTTTTGTGACTCCGCCAAAAGAACTCTATGAAGCCATATCCGCTGCCGACAAAGCCGGATTACAGGTTATGGTTCATGCCATAGGTGATAAAGCAATTGAAGAACAACTCAACATCTTTGAGCGGGTTGAAAAGGAAAATGGAAAACGCGACCGCCGCTTCCGGATTGAACATGCACAGCATATTGCACCTGCTGATTTGAGCCGCTTCAGTACACTGAATGTTATTGCCAGCATGCAGCCCTATCATGCCATTGACGATGGACGATGGGCTGAAAAAGTAATCGGCCCTGAACGTATAAAAACAAGTTATGCCTTTAAAAGCCTGCTGGATAAACAAGCGGTTCTGGCTTTTGGAAGCGACTGGTTTGTAGCCCCTCCAACACCCCTTGAAGGGATTTATGCCGCAGTAACCCGTCACACCCTTGATGGTAAGAACCCCGGTGGATGGGTTCCTGAACAAAAAATAAGTATTGAACAAGCGCTGAAAGCCTATACCTCTAATGCTGCATACGCCTCCTTTGATGTAAGCATTAAAGGAATTCTAAAAAAGGGCTATCTGGTAGATTTGGTGATTGTGAACGAGGAGCTGTTTGAGATCAAGCCTGAGGCCATCAGGGAGGTAAAAGTAATGAAGACTTTTACAGGTGGGAAGCTCGTTTTTGAGCGGGATAAAAAATAAAACCGCTCAAATAAATTGAGCAGATAATTTTATATAATTGTCCGAAATAAATTAAAAATATGAAGTGGTTAGGCAGACGCGGAAGCGGAAATATTGATGACAGGCGAGGCATGAGTGGTGGCGGAATCGCAATTGGCGGCGGCACGATCATTCTCATCATCCTGGGCTTATTATTTGGTCAGGATCCGCAAACGCTATTGAACCAGGTAAGCCAGAATCAGCCGGTGCAGACCGAAGGAAAAATCGGCTCCCCGCAAGATGATGCCGGTAAATTTGCCGATGTCGTGCTTGGAGATACCGATGAATTATGGACGGAAGTGTTCAGGGAGAATGGTAAACAATATGAACGGCCAACCATGGTCCTTTTCGATGATATGGTAGCTTCTGCCTGCGGATCAGCGAGCTCGGCTACCGGGCCTTTTTACTGTCCCTCTGACCGTCAAATCTATATTGACCTTAGCTTCCAGACTGAACTGAAAAACAGGTTTGGTGCCGGTGGTGATTTCCCGATGGCCTATGTCATTGCCCATGAAGTAGGGCATCATGTGCAGAACCTGCTGGGTGTATCAGAGAATGTACAACGGTTGCGGAGCAGCCTGAGTGAAGCCGAGTATAACCAATTATCAGTAAAACTGGAATTGCAGGCAGATTTTTATGCCGGAATTTATGCGAATTACATCTCCAAACTGCAACAAAACGGCGAAAGTGTACTGGAACCAGGGGATATTGAAGAAGCCCTTACGGCGGCCAGTGCCATTGGCGACGACCGGCTGCAGCAGCAATCCCAGGGCAGAGTAGTGCCTGATTCCTTTACACATGGCACCTCAGCACAACGTATGAAATGGTTCAAAAAAGGCTATGAAACCGGGGATATAAAACAGGGGGATACGTTTAATGCGAGGGATTTGTAGCAATTACCCGTCATTTCGACTTGCGAGTTGAATTGAAATATCTAACGCTAATTAATATCGCAAGGAGAAATCTGTTGAGCAAGGCGGTGCACAACCACCCGTCATTTCGACTTGCGAGTTGAATTGAAATACCTACCACTAAGTAATATCGCAAGGAGAAATCTGTTGAGCAAGACTCTGTGCTAGTCTGCATGAGATTTCTCAGTCGTGCCTCCTTCGATTTCTATGATTTAAGCAAATGATTTCTGATAATTTTTTTCATAGGGTCGA
>CAZGWG010000415.1:0-3206 GCA_964529165.1 uncultured Sphingobacterium sp. | reverse complement strand
ACTGAATCAACCTTTTCAAATGAGTGGAAAGAGAAGGTGTGAAATGGAGTAATTACTTTCTCGTCTTCCAGGTACTTTACTTCGCAGTAAAAAGTAAACTTGCTTCTGTAGTCTGAAATCCTGACGATGTCGCCAAGATTTAATTCGATTCCTTTTCGGTCATATAGTTTTAGTGTGAACATTGCTGACTTTATTTAGAAATAATCCTCTTTAGAAATACACCCCCCACCCCAATTACATCGCTTTTCATAACAGATGCGATCTTTCTTTCCCAGTCGTACGTAAGAAAATATTTGCGTGTGTTGCTTCCCTTCTTCATCACTTGAATATTGTCGATATGGTAGCCAACACTATTATAGATCCGGTCAATTGTATAGCTATCTGAACTGCGGCCTTTACCCGCAATGAATTTTGTTTTAGTGCAGAATTTCCTGAATTGCTCAAGCGTAATCGTAAACACATAACCCCTTCTTCTAGCATTACTTTTAAGCGTATTGAAAGCGTAGCGGACCTTATCCGACTCGCGGCTCTTCCGGCTCCGGCATGTTGAGCAGTGCGTTCTGTCTGTTTTGTTGCGGCAATATTTCGTAGCACACTTTTTCATTTAAAACAATTCTTGCTGTGTATTCGAAACTTCCCCTTTCATTTCCTTCAGCATATGATCAACCTTCGCCTCATAAGCTTTTGCGTGCGGTAAAACCTGAAGCGCAACCGTCTTCATTCCCTTGCGGCTAGCTTCAAAATATTGGCGCTGGTATTCTCGCATTTTTTCGACGATGGTAATGAAGTCACTTGTCATATCATTTCCAGATTTTCTTTTTTGCATCGAAGCGACTTAGTATGCTTTTTAGTTCGGCGACATGCCAAACCAAAACAGACCTCATTTTTTCTTTGTTATTGATCAAAAGCTTTACTGCATCATCAGCAGAAGATAACGACGGTGGATAGTAGGTCTTCTTACATTCGTCGGTTAAGTGAACCACGCCGCTTTTCGTAATGCAGCCAAGATATTTTTTGTCTTTAGAATAGTATGAAACTGTTCCATGTTCATCGGTTTGTTGTGACCACCCATTATAGATTTCAATTTGCGCACCGTTAGGTAAATAAAGGCTGCTCATGAATTAATTTTAAAAAGGTAAATAGTCATTATCCCATGTCCTAAACCGAAAATGAAAGCATAGCCAAGCGATGCAAAACCATGTATCTTCCCTGCAGAAATAGCCATCTACGATCGGTATTAATGGAAATGGGTGAATGAATTTTAAATAACACTCCCATTTGCGTGATCGTTTCTTTTTCATACTGCAACCTCCTGCTTTAACATCCAGTATTTAAAAGCCAGTTCATTCATTTTTCTCTGCCCGGACATCCATAGCGCATCGCCATGCTTCATGAATACTTTGAACAAACGATAGGGAGCAATCTTCGAAACGCCGATGATCACGTCCTGCATAGCGTCACTACCCGCGGCATAAAACACGCGGGCACGATCATAATCAAACAATCCTATTGAGGCCTCAAACTGCGCTTGTGATGTGGCTGTAGTACTTTTTAAATCCCAGCCCCAATTCACCAGGGAAAGCCATCCGTCGTATTTGCGGCGAGTGTCCAGGGTGAAGTCAATTCCATTGTGCGTGAACGCTGTGCCGGGATGATACATCTCTACTTCAACCTCAGATTTCTCCAGGAGCGAGCGGCAGAACGAATCGTTCATGAAGGATGTGCGCATGTAACGAGCAATCTTGATCTCTTCTGCAGTATATTCAACGCCATTCAAGCTTCGCCGAATCAGATCGACCGTATGAGGTTCTAAGATCATGGCATGAACAAGTGTACCGAAGCGATATGCATTTTCGCGTTCACTCTGATCTTGCGCAGATAGATCGTCCTTTAGCCGAGACAGGTCAGAATTGCTGCAGTAGGGATGGGAGTAGTAGTTCATGGCTAAAAATCTAAATATCGTCAGGTAAATCAGATGGCGATTCGGTCAATTGCCTTGATACAGGAACGACGAACTTTCCAATAAATTCAGGGTAGTTTGCCTCAAATACACTGATAACCTCCTCTGCATTCTTAACTTGCCTTCCTGTGTAGTCGTCAGGATGTGAAACGATTCTTTTTGCCTGTTCATAATTCGGCAAATCCTGAAAGAATTGATGTGATTTTTCAACTTGCTTTTTTGCCTCTGCAAACGCATCAAGCGGATCTTCTCCAGGCGCAATAACGATGTCCACTCCAATTTTTTCGTTTGAGTAATTGCCTAGGTTAAAAACCTTGTGATAGGAAATTTTTTCGATTTGCATATACATTTTTTTAAATGGTGACTTAATTACGCTACCTCTTTCTTGCGTGAGCTCCTCGTCGAATAATCCTCCTCCACTTCCAATCCATTCGCCTTCAGTTCTTCACCATTATTCAACCTTACCTCACAAGCGGTTTTCATGAACGAAAGCTTCTTACCCAATTCTTCCGGCGTGAGTTTCGCCATATCATTCGTTACCCAGTTTTGAACAATCGCCAACCAGGCAGCATGCGTTTTAGCCACATACTTTTTCTTAACTGTAGTTCCCTTGGCTATTCCCACAACCGGAGCTGATTGCGCAGCGGCATCGAAGGCACTGTTTACTTTCTGAACTTCGGCCTCTGTTTCCATGGCAGACGCACGTTCTTGTGCTTCACGCAATGCTGCTTCCTCGCGTTCTTTTTGTTCAGCCGCAATACGATCTGCTGCTTCCTTAGCCGCTGCTGCATCGTTTGCAATGCGTTCGAGTTCCATTTTACGTGAAGGCACCAACTCCACAAGGCTGTCACGCTCAGTAACCATGCGGTCCTGCCATTCTTTTGCGAGCTTCGGCTTTTGCTCTGCGATTACTTCATTCAGAAGCGACTGCATTTGTTCAGAAGAAAGAAGCTGTGGTTTTGGATTGATCATTCCTGTCAGGAAAGTGTTCCATGTATCGTTATCTAATGCGCCTGACCAATGTTTCAACTCATCAGCATAACCGTCCAGACCCGCAGCATCAAGCGCATAAAACTTACTATGCATCCTCTGTATCGTTTGCACCGCAGTAGTCGCATATTTATCGACGATGCGCTTTGTGAAATACGTTTTTGCTTCAATGAGTGCAGCGCTTGCCTGGGCCTTTGCTTCTGCCTCTTTTTTAGCAATCTCGTTACGGCGTGCTTTTTCTTTTTGCCAGCCGTCG
>CAZGWG010000414.1:0-3228 GCA_964529165.1 uncultured Sphingobacterium sp. | reverse complement strand
GATGCTTATTTTATGATCATAGGTTTCCATAATTAAATTTATGGAAACAGTAAAAAACAAAAAAGGGGTACTGATTAAACGGTACCCCTTTTTCAAATATCTTCAAAGACTACTTTAATCCGTTAACAAATTTTGTCAGCTTAGATTTATTATTAGAAGCTTTATTCTTGTGGATGATGTTCTTTTTAGCCAAACGATCAAGCATTGAGATCACTTTACTCAGAAGCGGAGTTGCTTCAGATTTTTCGGTAGTAGTACGTAATCTTTTGATTGCGGATCTTGTGGTTTTCGCCTGATAGCGATTACGTAAACGCTTCGCTGCGTTTGATCTGATTCTTTTTATCGATGATTTATGATTTGCCATTTCTTAAGCTTATTTTTCCGTCCTTCTTTTAAGGACTGCAAATATATGCCGATTATTTCAAAATACAAAGCATAAATTAAAAAAAGAAGTATTGTCTTATTCAGCCCGGTAAAAAGCTCCAAATTCAGCATTCCTTATTTCTTCTAATCCTGTATCAGCCATTTAATCAATCATAATATCCGTTAATTAATTGATTGGAATATTGTGAAATAAAAAACTCAAATTATACTAAAGCATCTCTTGCCTGAATTATGATTAAAACCCTATATGTAATTGGAATTATCCTTACTTGGATCTTCTGTTCATCCTGGGGATTTTTTGCGCACCAGCAGATTAATCGTATGGCCGTTTTCATACTGCCGGGAGATATGATCCGATTTTATAAGAATAATATACAGTATCTTGCTGATCATGCGGTGGATCCCGATAAACGGCGTTATGCCGACACGGCAGAAGCTCCCAAGCATTTTATTGATGCCGACCGCTATGGTAAGAATCCTTTCGATAGTATCCCAGAGAAATGGGCAGATGCAGAAGTAAAATTTACTAGGAAACAACTGATAGAAAACGGCATTGTGCCCTGGCAAATTGAAAGAACTTATTACTCGCTGGTAAAGGCATTCAGAGAACGTGATTCCATAAAAATATTAAGGTTATCCGCAGATCTTGGACATTATGTTTCAGATGCTCATGTCCCCCTTCATACCACTGAAAACTATAACGGGCAATTAAGCGGACAGATGGGCATTCATGGCTTTTGGGAAAGCCGGCTTCCCGAGCTTTTCTCAACTGAATATGATTTTATTACAGGCCCGGCCAAATACCTGACAAACCCATTGAAAGAAGCCTGGAAAATAGTCAGAAAAAGTCATAGCCTCCTGGATTCTACCTTATTGATTGAAGCCAGATTAAATAAAACCATGTCCTCAGACCTCAAATTTTCTTTTAGTGAACGCAAAGATAGAGTTGAGCGGCAATATTCGAAAGAATACTCCAGAGCTTACCATTCAGCATTGAAAGGAATGGTAGAAAACCAGATGCGTGAATCTGTCCTGATGACCGGAAGCTACTGGTTCTCTGCCTGGGTAGATGCAGGACAACCCAAACTGAGAGATCTTCCGGAAAAAGAGATCAGCAAAGAAGAAAAACTAATTTCAGAAACTATTGAAAAACTATTCGGTCTGGGCCGGATCATTGGAAGAACAGAAAACTAAAGCTCTCCTCCCTCTATGCTGTTTTTTGCCCTAAAAGCTGCAATCACTGCCGGTAAAATAGTCAGTACAATAATTACGAGCATCACATAGGTAAAGTTATCCTTGATAAAAGGGATATTTCCAAAGATGAAACCAATTCCCAGAAAGCTGACAATCCACAAAACCCCGCCTACAACATTATAATAAGTAAAGGGAGCAAATTTCATTTTCCCTACACCTGCAACAAATGGCGCAAGAGTTCTGAATATTGGCATAAATCTACTGAATATCAGCATATTACCACCCTTTTTATTGAAATAATCCTTTGTCTTTTCATAGTACTCCAGCTTAAGTATCCTGTTGCCTGGCTTGAATACTTTTGGTCCCAGAAAATTCCCAAGCATATAATTTATTGTATTCCCACTGATAGCAGCCACAATTAAAAGCAGCCCCATTGTATAGATGTTCAGCCCCGTATCTCCTTTTGCTATAAGTGCACCAACAGCAAAAAGCAGGGAATCTCCGGGAAGAAAGGGTGTAACAACAAATCCTGTTTCGGCAAAGATGATTATGAAAATAATGAGATAAGTCCAGGTACGGTAATCGCTTACGATCTTTACCAGATGCTTATCAATGTGTAATATATAATCGAGAATGTTGCTTATGACTTCCAAAGCTTTAAATTTTAATGATTAATAAAATAATAAAAGGGACGACCTCACTTAAGGTATACCAGAATTAATAGGAGAAGTGTTCAGTATATTCAGGCTTTAGCCCTTTGCTTTTCACGGATCAGTTCAATTACGGGAGGTAAAACAGACAGAATAATAATACCGAATATGACATAGGTAAAATTGTCCTTAATTACTGGTAATCCCCCAAAGAAATAACCGATAAAAAGAAAGGAAACTACCCATAAAATACCACCTGTAATATTGTAGGTGGCAAATCTGAAATAGCTCATAGTCCCTATTCCTGCCACAAAGGGTGCGAAAGTCCTGATTATTGGTATAAAACGTGCATAGATAATAGTCTTGCCACCATGTTTCTCATAAAAGGCCTGTGTCTGCTCCAGATATTCCTTTTTAAGAAATTTAATTTTTCCGCTGAATGCTTTCGGGCCAATATAGTTTCCAATATGGTAATTAACGAGATCTCCAAGAATAGCCGCTATGATCAGCAATAAACACATCAGGAATATATTAAGACCACTTTCAGGTTTTGCTATAATTGCTCCAGCAGCAAACAATAATGAATCACCCGGCAAAAATGGAGTTACAACGAAACCTGTTTCGGCAAAAATGATAAGAAAGAGAATGAGGTAAGTCCAGGTTTGATATTCCTGAACGATTTCTATTAGGTGCCTATCGATATGAAGTATGAAATCAATAAGCTGTTGTATAATTTCCAATGTATATCTGTATTTGTATTTTTTACAAAAATAGAAAACTCAGGACAAAGGCCCTGAGTTTTCTATTTTAATTGCATAAGTATGATTAATTATGCGTGATCATTTTTGCAGATATAGCTGTTTGTGCACTCCCTGTTAAAGAACCGCTGGTATAAATGGTATAGATCTTTCCCGCCTCCAGAGTAAAACTACCCAGATCAACAAATGTAGATGTATTTGAAGCCAGGACAGTTTGCAGGTTAAATGTACCTGGATCTACC
>CAZGWG010000413.1:0-3231 GCA_964529165.1 uncultured Sphingobacterium sp. | reverse complement strand
TACATCTATAACAACAAAATCACTAATCATGGCTAAAACAAATTATCAAACAATTGATGAGTATCATCAGGTATTTACCGGTGAAACTTTGCAGAGAATACAAGCTATCCGGAAAATTATTAATGATCTGGTGCCTGATGCAGAAGAACTTATCAGTTATCAAATACCATGTTTTAAATACCATGGATACTTGATATACTATAGCGCGTATGATAATCACATTTCATTATCATACCCTTTTACAGCAGATTTCTGGGAACACTTCAAAACTGATTTGCAGGGATACAAAACCAGTAAATCTGTCATTCAGTTTCCAGCAAATAAAGCTCTCCCGGAAAAGCTGATCAAAGCGATTGTAGCATTCAGAAAAAAGGAGAATGAAAATAAGAGCCGGGAATCAGGACTAAAGAAAGCTAAAGAAAAGCCTATACATAAGACGTATTGAATAAAAAGAAATAAATAATCACAATTAAACTTAAAAAAAATGGCAAACAATACAGTTTCATTACACAGGGTAATCAAAGCAAGCCCGGAAAAGGTATTTCGTGCTTTTTCAGACCCCTCAGCACATTCAAGTTGGTTACCACCTTATGGTTTTGTATGCAGTGTACAGCAAATGGATTTTAAGGTTGGCGGTAAGTTTAAAATGACCTTTACCAATTTTAGCACAGGCAACAGTCATTCATTTGGCGGGGAATATTTAGACATAAAAGCCAATGAGTTTATTAAGTACAATGATAAATTTGACGACCCCAATTTGCCTGGTGAAATAACAACAACTATCTGGTTGAACAAAGTTCTTTGCGGCACTGAGCTTAAAATAGTTCAGGAAGGTATTCCTGATGTCATTCCTGCTGAAATGTGCTATTTGGGTTGGCAGGAGTCGCTGGAAAAACTTAAAAATCTGGTTGAACCCGAAATACCGGATGCCTAATTTATGATACTATGCTATTGCAAAATAGTGCTACACTAAGCAGTGGAATCTTCATAACATTTTCAGGAAATTGCAAAAAAGCGCTTACCTTTTACCAAAGCTGCTTTGGAGGTATATTGCATTTTGAAACTTTTGATGAAGAATTAAATGGTTATTCAGAGTTACCAGTCATCAGTGGCTCTCTGCTTTCTGATCGGATAATTATCCATGGCTCTGATTTGGTTCATAATGAAGGAAGAAAAATTGGTAATTACCTTTCTATCTTCCTAAACTGCAAAAATTCAGAAGACAGAAAGATTCTGATTGAGAAATTAGAAACCAAACACCATCACCTTTCTTTGAGAAATTCTGAGGAGCAAAAACTAATTGAAATTACTGATGCATTTGATGTGAGATGGATGCTAGGGGTTTAGGGACCGGACTCGATTTCTGCTTTTATCATTAAAACTGCTTAATTCAGCTTCATAATAAAACTGAAAATCACTTTATTGGATGATCCGAAACCTATGGAACTCCATAAACTAGTTTTCAGACCTGTGAGTTATAAGCATATTTGTTAAATTCAAACAACTATCCCAGGCTATTTAAAGTAATTAGCCTGGGATGCTTTTGCTTTAAGACAGGCCTGGTACAAAAGAAATATGGAGAGTCGATTTAGATGGTCCAATAGTCTTAGCTATACCCCGCCTGAAAACAGATCAATATGAAAACAGCCTTTGAACCTATTGCAGATGTTAACAGCAGGATACTTATTCTGGGCACCATGCCCGGAGAACGATCTTTACAACTACAGCAGTATTACGGGCATGCGGGAAATCATTTCTGGAAGATTCTGTTCAGCATTCTTGAACGTCCGTTCAGCACCGACTATAGGGAACGAAAGAAGTTGCTTACAGACCATAAGATTGCACTCTGGGATGTATTACAATACTGCGAAGGCAAGGGCAGTTCAGATAATGCAATAAAAAACGAAATACCTAACGATTTTAAGACGTTCTATAATCAATACAAAAATATCAAGACTGTTTTTTTTGCAAGTAAGAGAGCAGAGGATTTTTATCTGCGTTATGTTATAAAAAGCCCCGATCGAAGTTATTATGTTTTACCCTCACCAAGCCGCGCGAATACCTGGAAAACGTATGAGGAAAAGGAGAAAGAATGGAGGATTGTTCTTAAACATTTAAAATAATATGAGTAAAAACTTCATCTCTTTAGAGCGGGAAGCAGGGCTGGAAGGATCTTCAAATAGATACCAAAGTAAAACAAACAGTCTGTGAGATAATAGATTGTAGCCTTCCCTTTTCGGGGAAGGCTACAATCGCGAAACCACTAATCATCAACAACCGTCATTTTTGCTAAAATCACGTTTAAAAATCACTTTGCCATTTCGCTCAATATAGTCGCCGGATATAATTAAATATCGATGATTAGGTGAACGCCCTGCACTGCGGCTTCTTAGAACTATTTTGTCGTTAAGTTTCAGGCTGTTTAACTTCTGAAATTCCTTAGAACCAAATTGCATCATATACTCTTCACCTTTAATCCTTACCATCAGCCCTTTGGGTCCTGATGATCCGTCTACTTTCGGCGGTAGAGAAAGAGCGCTTATAACTGCATCCATTCTGGTGAAATCCTTGAGGTTCTTCCTTATTTTATCATGACTGACATTCACTTTTTTCCCTGCAGGAGAATTTTCCCATAATTTGAACCTTATACCGTCCGGGGTATTTTCCCACTTTGTCTTTCCTTCCAGGCTCACTTTCTTGTCAGTAACAAACGAGGACCTTGGAGATGGCTTAATTTCATTTTTAACTTCTTGATTAGCAAATACTAGTCCGCTCACCACAACTAGTAGTAAGATTAGTACATAGATGACATTTTTCTTATTTTTCATATCCTTTCAAATTGATTCAGCAAATCTACTTTGGTGTTTTTCAATTTGAGCGATTTCGGTTGTAAATAAACATGTAAACTTTGTAAATAAACTGTAAATAGTATGTTTACCACCAGTCCTGGACAGATCCCTATTGAAAATCAGATGACTTTCGTTCGCAGTAGCTTTAGGGCTTCGCCGAACGTGGTATGAGGAGGTGGGAAGACTCAGCAAAACGTCAATCATAAAAAAGCATCAACCGTATGATTGATGCTTTTGTTATAGCCGTAAGTATCCCGATAGCTATTGGGACAAACCTTCATTTCCAGAACAAATTCCCAGAAACAACAAAAGCGATCAGAAATGATCACTTTTCGTAGCCCGTAGGGGAATCGAACCCCTGTTTCCAGAATGAAAATCTGGC
>CAZGWG010000412.1:0-3238 GCA_964529165.1 uncultured Sphingobacterium sp. | reverse complement strand
AAAGACTGCTGTCAACATCCTTCATGTGGTAAAGCATTCCGAGACGATTGATGGAATTGACATAAGAAATACTGTCTTTCACAAGAAGTAGTTTTTGCTGCTCTGCCCTGATCAGACTGGACTGTCCCTGTGCTTTACCGTAACAAAACGACAGTGTCAGTAAAAGATAGACTGTAAGTTTTAATTGAGACATGCAAGATCAAATAAGTAAACCATAAATAGATAAACTAATTTAAAATTTAATTGAACAAATACAATGAATTGATAAGACATCTATTCTAGGCGTTTATTGGTACTGAATTGTTTATTGCGAAAGGGCAATGGGATTGTAATGGGGAATGGGGAATGGGAAATGGGAAATGGGGAATGGGAAATAGGGAATCGGAAATGGGAAATAGGGAATGGAATGGGTTCTAACACCTATATACTCACAGCTCATTTCTCACAGCTCATAGCTCATAGCTCATAGCTCAAAGCCCATTTCTCACAGCCCATAGCCCACCTCCCCAATAAAAATATCTCCCTTTTGTCCAATTTATTTATCTTTAAAACCTAAATGGAACAAATATCAGCTATACAACTCCGTACTGATTTTAAATCTGACAGGAATTTAGTTTCCAGGCTTCTGGAGCTTACGAACGCCAGTTATATAACAAATACTCAGCTCATTGAGCGTGAGATTGAGCATAATCAGGATATCTATATCATTAATAATGAGCAGGATGATCTTCTGGCGTTTTTCATGGTGAATTTTGAGAAGCTGAATGGTGAAGATACTTATTACCTGGGCTTAAGCGGATGCAGGGATGATCTTAAGGGTAAGGGACTTGGGAAATCGCTTTACCAAAAATTCATGGAAGATTGCCGGGCGAGAGAAAAACAGGAAAACAGGAAATTTCTTTTATGGTGGACTACCGCCACTCCTATTGTGTATTACTGGTTTAATAAATATGTCAGCGCGGTCCAACCGGATATGAACGGAAATTATAATGAAGCAGGTGAAAAAATTGTACGGGATATCATTGCTGAAAAATTTAAAGGCATACCAGTCGATAAACAACATCCCTTTATTCTTCGTTCTGTAGCTGAAAATACGACTTATTCACTGTCAGAACAGGCTAGGTTACAGGCAGCAACCGAAAGCCTTGGGATGGATGTTTTCCAGCGTTTTAATTTAAGGGAAGAAAATGCGGACCGATTTCTGATGATTGGTTATGCCCCGGATTGATTCGAATAGATAAATAAAGCAAGCGCATAAGCATCGAGTATCAAGCCTCCCTTGGCAGGCCCCATATCAACTGCATAAGGATTTGTGGTCTTCGCTTTTAAAGCACCTGCCCCGCCTGTTTTAGCACCGGGCACCTGAACTGCCTGATTAAACAGATAAGAACATTGCAAAGAACTCAAATTATAAGTCTTTTTTAATTCTGCAATCATCCTATCCTTTGTACTCAGATCATCATTATTCAGCAATTGAGAGGCCTTTGAATGCAGATTCCTGATTTTACTGGCAAAGAAGGCATTAAGTACTGAATCATCTTTAGTAAGATTATAATAGGCTTTCAGGCAGGCTTCCTTCAATCCCGGATTTACCAGGGTGAAATCTTTCATTAACAGTTCCTTAAGTTTTCTCTCCTTACTTTCAGAATGAACCGGAACAAATTGCTGTAGTCTATGGATTTTCTGATCGAATGGTGCAGGTTCAAAAATGGGTGTAAGCCTGGTTTTCAATTCATCATTCAGCGTGTTATCCAGTAATTCCAGTGCAAAAAGTCTGCTCTCAATATCCTGATTCTCATCGTTGGTAATGATCTCATAAATGACCTGTATCGCTGAGGGATCGTATAACACTTTAAGCAATTCAAATAACACCCTGATTAACATATCGTTATACGCTTTCAATTCTGACTGTAATTCGGGGTCATCTATTTCCTGCAGGTCGAACTGAGCCGACATACCGAGTATCAATTCATTGCTATAGTATTCGCAAAGGTTCTCAAAGTAAAAAATATCTGCGGCTTCAGGCTTTATGGCCTCTTTATTATAAGCTGATAAAAGTTCATACCTCAACTGAAGATCTGATATCTCGCTCAGTTCCTTTAACAGCCTGGTCGAAATTTTCTGTCCCCCGGTCCTGAAATACTGAATAACCAGTAACCTGTGAAAGAAATTATCGGTAGAATAATAAGATGAAATAATGATCTTACGGTTTAGTAAATCCCTGTCATCTGATTCGATATGGCTTAAGGCTCTGGGTGAATAGCTGATCAACTGGCTGATGTCTCCGCTTATTCCTGCTTCGGAAATAGCATTTAAAGCTCTTTTTAAGGCCCCGGATAAGGTCTGCTGATCAGTGGAGACGGGTTCTGTTATTAGCTCCTTAAAATCGCCGGAATCCTTTTCTTTTAGCTTAGTGGATTTTTCCGATCCGATCTCAGTAAGATAGGACCATATTTTTTTCTTATAGTTTTCATGGAGTTTCAGACTGAGGACTGTCCATGCTAAAAATAACAGGAAACAAACCGCTGAGATAATACCCAGGAAAAACAAGGGCTCAGATCCTGCGAACAAACCGGAGAATACCAGGAGCAGGATCCCTGAAATGACTGTGGCTACCTGATTTAAAACCCCTTCAATGGTGGCTTCAATCCTTAAGCGATCAGGTCCGGTTACCTGATAGAGTACTTTTATGGCTGGAGTTGAAATGGCTTTTCTGATCACCCTTTCACCAAATTTCGCCAGAAAGATAAAGGAGAGAATAAATACAGGTTCTCCCTGAAACAAGAGACTGCCGGATATCGCAAGAATAAAACAGGCGCTTAATAAAACCGGCAGCAGCAGAATAGAAAATTTAAGCCCTTTAGTACTTAAAATATGTCCCGAAAGAAAAGAAAACACGAGCTCCCCTATCTTTACGATACTAAAGAAAAAGCCGACAATAGTTGCAATCTCAATACCGCTGTATGCCGACATAAACCTCACTGAGATGAGGTAAGAATAGTCAACAAAATAAATTGCCGAAACTGAGAATACAGAAACTACCGCAATCAGCAGATAGAATTTCTCATTACTGAAAAAGGAAAGGTTCAGTTTTTTTAGTGCTGTTTTTGCGACAACAATATGGCTCAGCTTTTCATGGTTATCCGTTGCAAGCCTGAAAATGGGGATTAAAGCAGGAAGGATACAGGCTGAAGAAAGCAGTAATAAATAGTTAGGGCTTCCTGTTAACTGACTGATC
>CAZGWG010000411.1:0-3239 GCA_964529165.1 uncultured Sphingobacterium sp. | reverse complement strand
AAAATTAATATAATAAAAGTATTTAAGTACTTTAATACTTATAAAATTACATTTCTATGTAATTTGACTTTTATTAGGGGAGGATTGCATCAGCTCAGGTAAACAGTCATTTAATTTTAACTTACTTATTTCAAAGCATTTATGATGTGGCACCCGTAGGGCCGTTCGATAGACCCCAGCTTTAGCTAAGGTGGGATTCATGAGATTTTTTGTTTCGGGCCAGTCCGAACGGAGTTCATCCGGGCGGGCTTCAACCCAATATTAAGCCTTATGTGAGAAAATTACATTAGGCTTTAGCCCAATTTGAAAACCGGATCTGAAGTATCTGGCTATTGAGTAATATAGCTTTAAACAAGAAAGGTAATTACTTTATTATATTAGAAGAACCTAAGATTGCTTATATCAGTTGCTTACTTTGTTCAGACATTAGTCTATGCGTAAAAATCCCTCAAAATATCCTATTTTTGCAATTGAAAAGACGATCACTTTGTAGGTGATCATTTGAATAATTTAAACTATAACATATAAATCATTTTGTAGATGATCAAGATCACACTTCCAGATGGATCTGTCCGGGAATACGAACAGGGTACCACAGCGCATCAAATTGCCCTTTCAATTTCTGAAGGCTTAGCCAGAAATGTTTTGGCTGCAGAGGTTAACGGACAAATATGGGACTCAAATCGCCCGATTGAAACAGATGCCCTGGTAAAACTTCTTACCTGGAATGATCAGGAAGGAAAGTCAACCTTCTGGCATTCTTCAGCACACTTGATGGCAGAGGCACTTGAGGCATTGTACCCAGGAACCAAATTTGGTATTGGGCCTGCAATTGAAACCGGGTTCTACTACGATGTTGATTTCGGAGATCGTGAATTTTCTTCGGATGACTTCAAACAAATTGAAGATAAAATTCTTGAGCTTGCCAGACAGAAATCTGACTTCTCCAGAAAAGCAGTTTCCAAAGCAGATGCGATTAAATATTTTACCGAAAAGGATGATGAATATAAACTGGATCTGATTAAAGATCTGAGTGATGGGTCAATTACGTTTTATACTCAGGGTAATTTTACCGATTTGTGCCGTGGGCCGCATATTCCGAATACAGGATTCATAAAAGCTGTAAAGCTGATGAACGTTGCCGGAGCATACTGGAGAGGAGATGAGAGCCGAAAACAATTGACCCGTATCTATGGGGTAACCTATCCGAAGCAAAGTGAACTGACTGATTACCTGCACATGATCGAAGAGGCGAAAAAGCGCGATCACCGTAAATTGGGTAAGGAACTGGAGCTTTTTGCATTCTCTGACAAAGTGGGTATGGGATTACCTTTATGGCTTCCAAAAGGTACGGCCCTCAGAGAGAAACTGGTAAACTTCCTGCAGCGGGCACAGGTTAAATCAGGTTACGAGCAGGTAATTACCCCTCATATCGGACATAAGAATCTTTACATCACTTCCGGACATTATGAGAAATATGGCGCTGATTCATTTCAGCCAATAAAAACTCCGCAGGAAGGAGAGGAGTTCTTCTTAAAACCGATGAACTGTCCTCACCATTGTGAAATTTATAAAACCAAACCACGTTCCTATAAGGATCTTCCGGTAAGGTATGCAGAATTTGGTACCGTTTATCGTTATGAACAGAGTGGCGAATTACACGGCCTGACAAGAGTTCGTGGCTTTACACAGGATGATGCGCATTTATTTTGTCGTCCTGATCAGGTTAAAGAAGAATTTAAAAAGGTTATTGATCTGGTTCTGTATGTGTTTAAAGCTCTGGGATTTGATAACTATACCGCCCAGATATCCTTGCGTGATCCTGAAAATAAAGCGAAGTATATAGGCAGTGATGAAAACTGGCAGCTTGCTGAATCAGCAATTATTGAGGCCGCAGAAGAAAAGGGATTAACAACCGTAGTGGAGTTAGGTGAGGCTGCATTTTACGGACCTAAACTGGATTTTATGGTAAAGGATGCACTTGGAAGAAAGTGGCAGCTCGGAACTATTCAGGTCGATTACAATTTACCGGAACGTTTTGAACTGGAATATACCGGCAGCGATAATCAGAAGCATCGTCCGGTAATGATTCACAGGGCGCCTTTCGGCTCACTTGAACGTTTTGTTGCCGTATTGATCGAGCATTGTGCGGGTGAATTTCCATTATGGTTAACACCGGAACAATTTATCGTTCTCCCTATCTCTGAAAAATATGAGGATTATGCAAAAAAAGTTTTAGAATCCCTTAATAATTCCGATATTCGCGGCTTGATTGACTCTCGTGACGAGAAGATTGGTCGCAAAATCAGAGATGCAGAGGTGAAGAAGATTCCGTATATGCTCATCATTGGTGAGAAGGAAATGAAGGAAGGCATGATTTCTGTTAGAAGACACGGACAGGGAGATATAGGAAGCATGAAGATCGAAGAGTTTAGTAATCAGTTAGTTAAAGAAATAACAATTTAAGTAAATATAATTTGGCATTAGGAAGACCAGGCTTTAACAGGGGACCACGACCTCCGTTTAAAAAGAAAGAAGCAGAACATAAGATCAACGATCTGATCAGAGCGACTGAAGTGCGCCTCACTGGTGATAATGTGGTAACAGGAATCTATTCATTCAGAGAGGCTATAGCTATGGCCGAAGAACAGGGTTTAGACCTGGTAGAGATTTCCCCGAATGCAGATCCGCCTGTGTGTAAAATTGTTGATTACAACAAGTTTATATACGAGCAGAAGAAAAAAATGAAGGAGATTAAGTCCAATGCAAAGCAAACGGTCATTAAAGAGATTCGTTTTGGGCCTAATACCAATGATCATGATTTTCAGTTTAAACTGAAACATGCGATTGGATTCCTAGAAAGTGGTGAAAAGGTACGTGCTTATGTGCATTTTAAAGGCCGCGCAATTGTGTATAAAGAGCAAGGGGAGATTCTTTTATTAAAATTCGCCCAGGCATTGGAAGATGTTGGTAAAGTGGAACAACTGCCTAAATTGGAAGGTAAACGGATGTTTTTAACCGTGGCTCCAAAACACGCAGGAAAAAAATAATTTGTCATCCGATATGTATCGGATTTGACGATTTGTCTATCAGGCATATCGCTCATTGACAAATAGACGAATCAAATAATAGACAAATAATAAATAAATAGAGTTATGCCAAAAATGAAAACGTGATAAAGTGAAAAAAAGCGTTTTAAGCTTACTGGAACAGGTAAAATCAAAAGAAAGAACGCTTTC
>CAZGWG010000410.1:0-3239 GCA_964529165.1 uncultured Sphingobacterium sp. | reverse complement strand
AACAACATCATATCATACCCAAATCTAAAGGCGGTAGTTGTGATTTGCTTTCATTCTTTGAACTACTGATATTTACAACAACAATATCTTCAAGTACAGAAGCGATTGTGTCGTTGTGATTTGCTTTCATTCTTTGAACTACTGATATTTACAACAACATACCCTGGTTCAACGAATTAATTATCAGTAGTTTAAGTTTAAAATTAGAATTTAAAAAATCCGGTTGTATGGCTTCCGGATTTTAAATTCTAAAACAATTCCAATTGCTGCGGTGTTTCGGGGCGTTCTTTTTCCTCTTTTCCATAGAACAATTCCATCATGCCGAATTGCTTATCGGTGATCGTCATAATCCCGACATGTCCTTTGGGCGGCAGTATTTTTTTTACCCGTTTGATGTGGACATCTGCATTTTCCCTGCTGCTGCAATGCCTCAGGTAGATCGAAAATTGAAACATAGCAAAGCCATCACGCATAATATCTTTACGAAATCTGCTGTATATCTGCCTTTCCTTTTTTGTTTCAGTGGGCAGGTCGAAAAATACTAAGATCCACAAAATCCGGTATTCATTTAAACGCATCGATCAAAAGGGTAATGCATCATCTTCAGTTGAATTATTGGCTGTATCTGCTTCGAAGTATTCAGTTAAATCGTGGTTAACAGTTTTGTATTTTGAACCAAAAGCTTTTATTGCCGGGTAATTAATTCTTCGTAAGGTACCCTCATAACATTTAGCGAGGGAGGAGGTGGTGCTTTGCAGTCCGACCATTAGCGGACTTTTGCCCTTATCAAACTGTACATCGACTGTGGCAATACCCAGCAATTGTGATTTGATGGATGTGCCCAGTTCAAGAAAGTTTTCGCCTTTATCAATGATCTTTAAAACAATGCGGTCTACATAAGGGCGGTAAGGTTCCATGATATCATCAGCCAGGCAATAGGCATTGTATTTATTCCGGTGATGTATTCCTAGTGTTGGCAAGAGGCCTGAGCAAACCAGCCCTCTGGCAACAATGGCCCTTAAGATTGCATATCCATAATTTAAAAGATTGTTAGGCGGGTCGCCTTCGCGTCCTCTGAAGAATTCTATTTTCTTCGGGAAAACATTTTTCCAGTAATAGGCTGCTGCACGGCCCTCGTAATTATCCGGGTCGCCTGAGCGTACTGATCTGGCCCAGTATAGCATGTTTTCATGTTCAATGCCACGCTCAGCGAGTACGGCGGCCTGATTCATTATTTTAGCCTGAACAGTTTGCTGCCAGAGTTGCTTTTTTAAGGGTTGAGATGCATCAATCTGGTAACGGAAACGTTCACTTTGTACATCATGTCCGTCTATAGGAAGCATCATGCCGGTTGGATGATGGGTATGATTACAGGTGATGATCGCGGCATTATTCTCAAGAAGTGCGGCCATACAGCCATGTGTAATGGTAATCTGCCGGTGATCAAGTAAAACGATGCCGATGTCTTCTATCGGGACTGATTTTTTCGACTCTTTTTCTCCCAGATCCTTTAAATGGGGGAGGTCAATGAGCAGTTGGTCCTGCTGAAGACTCAGGTAGGCAGGGTTACTGAAAAGGAGTGTTCTTTTAATCATTTTTTATAATTGCCTGTATATGTACTGTTTATCTATTTGAAGTTAGTCATTAAGCTTTGGAATTAAAAATAGCAGGTTGGTTTTGAGCTTTAGGAAGGCTGGCGATAACATGGTTGGTGATAATACCAACCATAGGGAATTAGTAGTATAGAACATAAGGTCGTGGCCTTCGACCATTAAGTTAGGCGATTAAATAACTCATTGTTCCCGGAAAGTGATCGTTCAGGTCCTGACTTTCGTCAGGACAGTACATTTTTAAAAAGAAGGAGGTGGGTTTTCCGGCCGCAGGCCGGAAAACCCACCTCAATTCCAAAATAGCAATCATCCTGACGAAAGTCAGGACCCCCTAATTATTAGCCCGTTGATAATGTATAAAACATCATTTGGTCGTTAAATAATGTGGATCCGAGGCCGCTCTCGACCAAGTAATCCTTAACTAAATGACATTGAGCCTTCGCCACGATGACAGTTCCGTTTTTTAACTGGGGAGATTCTGACTTTCAGGATCTGAAGACCTGAAAAGATCTGTTCATTTTTTAAGTAGGGTAATTGATACGACTCTGGTTTTGGTCTGGGGTATATTAGAATTAGTAGTACAGAACAGAAGGTCGTGGCCTTCGCCACAACATTATTTAAGAGGGCAGGAGGTTCTGGCTTCCGCCAGAATGACAACGCTTTTTTTAATAATGGAGGAGATCCTGACCTTCGTCAGGATCGGAGGGGCTGAACCGGCACGCCGACAAGGTTCAATGTTAGCTTTCAATGGTGATATTGCTTTTGCGGTGCATTTTGCAATGGAAAAATTGAAGAGCTGGTTAAGCTTTGGGTATACCGTTGATACTAGTGGCAGGTAAGTACGAATAGTATGTAAGAAAAGGAAAGAGGCCCGGAGGCCTCTTTCACAGGCAGCAGCTTAAAGCCATGGGAACGAAACTTAAAGCACTACTTCTAGGGTGGTGACATTGCCGGGCAGGTCGGCTACACTCATAATGAGCTTAGTGCCGATCATATCCGGATTTGCAGCAGTCGCTGTATAAATCCAGTCTGCGCCGTTTGCTGATAGTATGGCTGACCCTTCTTCGATCGTAGCATCACTGCTATCTTTGATGGTTAACCTTACCCATTCTACTTTAAAATCGTCGAATGCACGGATACTGATTTTGTCGCCAACTTGGCCGGTATACTCACTTACATCGTACTTCCTGATTTCCGGTGCTTTACAAAAGTCGGAAAGCGCAAGATTGAATGCACTCTGATTGCCCCGCACTTTAGACTGATAAAGTGCTTTCTTTTCATGATCGGCTATAACAGCTCTTGCATACAGCACTCCTTCGGAGAAAAGATCCCGTATTTCCATCTGACGGGAAGTCTGGGGGTTTCTCCTTTTTGCAGGCCTTCTTGAAATAATTGTTTTAGAGCCGCGCTGTCCATAAATCAGGCGTTTGCCGAATCGTCCGCTTGAACCTTCTAAGAGGTCGTTTTCTAATAATTCCATGATGTTTAAAATTTAAATGAAAAAATCTGTTTCACATTATAATTACCGGTATTAATGCTTAGTCAAACTTAGGTATGTTTAAGTTTAAATCATTCAAAACCAATGACTTGATGCCTGTTTTGACTTCATTTGACAGGAAATGTCATGAT
>CAZGWG010000409.1:0-3240 GCA_964529165.1 uncultured Sphingobacterium sp. | reverse complement strand
GCAACCTGGTTCAAAAAAGGATTCATTGTCGTATCTACCTCATTCCTCTGGTTGTGAATGAAATACTTTCCAGAATAGGAGTAAACTGGTCCGTTCTCAGAATCCGTTACCTTATCCTCAAACTCTCCACTTTCCTCTTTAAACGGAATGTCCGTCCATACTTTTCCTGCAATTAGTTCAAGGGGTTTTAATGATTTGACATAGTAATGTTCAATCAAAGCGAGGGCACCAATCCCTCCAATGTTATCACCTTCGTAATATTCCATATCTATTTTTATAAAAGATTAATATTTCTGTTAAAAAGTTAATTCGAGTTGAGGCTCAAAGTGTTTTTCTATTCTGCCACGATCATTTAAACGCTCTCTATTTCGATAGTACCAGCGCTTTAGGTTGTCAAAAGGAAGCTCGTCTTCGGTTATCCCATATTTATCCCTGAATCTGATAATATCAAAATCGACAATATGATCAATTGATCCTGGATGCTGGCACCACCAGAACATTTCTTCTCTAAGAGCATCATCTACACTATCGTTAAATTTCTTAATCTTTTCCTTGCTGAGATACAACCCGTGACTTTTCTCTATCTTATCTCCAATAAATACGGGATACGCAAAGTAGTTTTTACCATCGATAAGTTTTTGGCTGGGCCTGATCGTTGCAGGATCTGCCTTTTTATGTTTTTCCAACATATTAAGCAACAGGAAAGAAACCACACCTCTATCATGAAGGTCCATTTCTTTTCCATACTGAATTTCCAAATACTTTTTAATGTGTGGCCAAACGGGTAATAGAATTCTAGCGCTCATAGATTTAAAATTTAAGCGCAGTTTATTTTTAAGAAGTTTAGTGGCTGATGTAAAAATAGTAAAATTTTTAGTATTTAAGTTCAGCCATTATTAACATGCTCACAAATTTTTAAAAAATCTTTAACTCGCTAAACGTTAGAAAATTTATAAACTTTTTAACCATTTCTTTTATGCTGATTATCAGGCGTTTAATGGTTAACCATAGCTAGTTTTTTTATTAACGGGATTAAACCACTTTATTAACCGGTATTATGGTTAATAAACTTTTTTAACTTTTTAATTTAGTTAATAAAATTTTGGTATTTAATTAACTTATAAACCATTGATTTTCAGTCTGTTTGTATCTGTTTTAAATGTTGGTTAAAGAGTTAATAAAAAATCTTAAAGACTAACTTAAGGGTTGTTAGGGAAGAAACACCCCGCAGGGCGGGCTGAAAATATGGTGTTCGGTTCGTATCTCACCTCACGGAGTATATCTATTCAGTTCTGATGATAAAGGCTGATTACTGTTGGAAAATAGCTTTTCAACATTCATAGATGCATTGTATATACTGATGTCATGTTTACTAAATATTTTAGTAATTTTACAACCCAATTTTATTAGGCGGAAGGCATATGAAATCAGTTAGTTTTAAAGCAGCTTATGGTGATGAGGAAAGGGAAATAGTGATAAGCCAGGTAAGCGGTAGTCTTAACGGGATTCATATTTACTTCGCACCTTCACCTAACCGTTATTGGGTCTTGGGTAGTATTAATTATGCAATTGGCAAATGGAGAGTAAATTGGCTTGTGCCAACGGAAAAAACTGTCCATCAGGAACGGTATGTTATGGATGATAGCGACGCATTACTGGATAGATTACAAGATGCTGGCTGGTTTGAAAACAATCACGATATTTAGTATGTTTAATCTCTAAATCTTACACCATGTGTTATCACGTTTCATTTAAGGCAAAGGCTCATGATCTGATTAAAGCATTTGACGCACCATTTCCAGAGGCAACGAATATGCAGGAGTTTTATCATGCAAATGGGTTTAACTTACCCAAACTGCCGGTATTGGTTAATGATCTCACTGGTAGAAAATTAGAGTTGATACGGTGGGGATATATCCCTGATGATATAGAAACTTTAGAACAGGCTTTGAAAGCTAAAAATGCAAGGCTGAATGCACGCGCAGAAGGTGTCTGGTACAATTATAAAGACTCTGTTTTTACAGGCAGGTGTATTGTCCCTGTAACTGGCTTCTTTGAATCAAAACATGTTGGCAAAGAGAAGGTTCCTCACTTTATTCATCCTAAAGAACATCAATTCTTTAATCTGCTAGGGGTCCATAATAAGTGGGTAGACCCGATAAGCGGGGGGTACATAGACGCGTTTACAATAATCACCGGACCAGCAAATGAACTGATGGCGAGCATCCATAATAGTGCTAAACGGATGCCTTTGATGATCGATAGTAATCAGATTGAAATATGGCTTGATCCATCGTTATCAAAGGATGATGTGAAGAAATTAATGAAACCATGCGATGACAGGAATATGGCAGCTTATCCAATATCAAAGATTTTCAGCAAACCAAAAATAGATAGCAACATACCTGAAATTATAGAGCCGATTAGCATACCTACATTATTCGATTAGATATGGACCCATTTGAAATAAATTTAGTTGGAGATATATTGACTGTCATGCCTCAACCTGATGGATCTTTCACAATCTTTAACGGTGATGACCTGTTAGGAACTATTGCACCTGCATTACAAGAGTCAGATGCATTAAGGTGGCGAACCTTAGATCTTATGAGCGTAGATTATGCGCAACAGGTTGGTGAATTGATTGAAGAGCATGAAATGTAGCCTAACCTTCCAGTATCTCCAACAACCTGTTTAACCTCCATCTTACTGGCTCCTTTACACGTTCATGGGTGCCCATACGAAGAATTGTTATTTGTTTATCCAGGAATAAAGCAACATCCGGGACATTTGATCCTGGCACTAACTCTATTGGTCCCTGTGGTAATTCTATCCCATGAAATGCTGCTTCGTAATCTTCAGCTGTAATATATCCCTTACTCATGGCGCGAAGGTAGGAAACTATTTCAATTCCAACTCCGTATCGTTCAATTCAAAATAAAAGTTCTGCAGCTTATGAACGTATTTTAAATCATGTTTAACCGTAACATAGTAACCTTCTTCTCTGAAATCAAGAACAATATCGAAGGTGATTATGTCGATTAGGATTTGGTGATTATCTTCTTTTAGGTAGAAATATTCTTCATCTTTTCTTTCTAGGCCAAACTTCAACAACCATTCTTCTGTTAGGGGGATTGGTTCCAAATGCATAGTATTGTCAATATCAGAGCCGAACTGTATTTTTTCAACCGATCCATGATCTAAAATATAATTCCCAACCCTTAATTCGTTTGCTTTCAT
>CAZGWG010000408.1:2276-3280 GCA_964529165.1 uncultured Sphingobacterium sp. | reverse complement strand
CATACTCATTAAACTCCAGCAAAAATTGAGAATCCGCCATCCACACAAACCATAGAACCGGTAACAAATTTAGATGCATCGCTTAATAACCAAACCAGTGCCCCCTGCAACTCATCCGGATGTCCGAATCTTTTAAAAGGAGTATTTCTGATGACCTTTTCGCCCCTGTCTGTAAATGTTCCATCAGGATTAGTCAATAAATTTCTGTTTTGTTCTGTCAGGAAGAAACCCGGTGCCAGTGCATTCATACGAATACGATCACCATAACGATTTGCAAGTTCTACGGCAAACCACTGGTTATAACAGTCAACCGCTGCCTTACCCATGTTATAGCCTAAAACTCTCGTTATAGCACGCTTTGAATTCATAGAGGATATATTGACAATACTTCCCTTCTCAACAGTACTAACCATTGCTTCACCAAATACCTGAGTTGGAATTAAGGTTCCCCAGGTATTTAAGTCCATTACACGCTTCATTCCATCAAGGTTCATTTTGAAGATATCATCACCGGGTAAAAGTACACCATGGGGCTGATTACCTCCTGCTCCGTTCACTAAGCCATCTATACGCCCAAAAGTATCCAATACTTTATTTTTTGCATCAATAAGCTGAGCTTCATCCATTGCATCAGCAATAAGTGCCACCGCGCGTCCGCCATTCTTATTGATCGCATCGGCACGCTCATTTGCAACATCTTTATTTCTGCCTAAAACCCCTACTGCACCACCGGCCTTAACGATTCCTTTTATAAACGAATCACCAAGAATACCTGTGCCTCCAGTTACTATAATTACTTTGCCTTTTAATGAGAATTCTTCCATTTTTTATTCTGTTGTCACCCGATAGCTATCGGGTTGTCTGTAAATTAGTGTAATTGTCAAATTTATTACTAATAATTAATATCCTTGAGCACAAATTTAATATGAACCAGGATTCAGTCTTGGTTCTCGATTCTCGAAATCCTCCCCCTGCAATCGCTCAAGCCCTACACGCCCCCCTCC
>CAZGWG010000408.1:0-2176 GCA_964529165.1 uncultured Sphingobacterium sp. | reverse complement strand
TCTTCAAAAATAACAAATGAACAAGGATTCGTCTCAATACTCTATACTCTTACCTGAACAAGCGACCCGATAGCTATCGGGTGACGAATTTATCTTGCATGATGCCTAGGTGAATTCGTAAGTCTGAAAACTAAATTTCAAACGAACCGGGATTCAGTCTTGGTCCTCGATTCTCGAAATCCTCCCCCTGCAATCGCTCAAGCCCTACACGCCCCCCTCCAAAGGGGGACAAAAATCCTGGTTCATTGTCTATTATTCTTCAAAAATAACAAATGAACAAGGATTCGTCTCAATACTCTATACTCTTACCTTAATAAGCGACCCGATAGCTATCAGGTGACGAATTCAACCGGCGTGATGCCTATGTAAATTCGTAAGTCTGAGAACTAAATTTCAAATGAACCCGGATTTGTCTCACTACTCAATACTCAATTAACCTTAATCACTCCCTCACCAGCCTGTACTTCCAGTGATACCTGTTTTTTAGCACTATCATAGCTAAAATTACGGATTGACTTTCCATTTAAAAGAACAGATTTAGGTTTTGAAGGAGAAGATATACTTAGTTTAGCTGTTTTTCCTACTGCATACTTAATACCATCCGACGACCATTCAAAGGTTAAAACTTCTGACGAATTTAATACTCTCGATGTGTTTTTATTGGCGAAACTTGTTGCCAATGCCACAAAATCCCTGTCGGCACTCCAGGTCATGGAAGCAGCATCGGTCTCTATGCCATCAGTCTGGTAAACTTTACCCGGCTTTGTGCTGAAAGCAAACTTCTTACCGGATGCAGTACCACTGACAAATCCGACTCCCTCTTCAGTGATCACATCTGAAACTCCGTTACTTCCCTCTGTGCTTATCAGGTTAGCCATTACAAGCGGTTCCCTGTTTGTAGTGCTGGCAGATACCTTTAACATCCCTTCTTTCTTCAAATGACGTACACGCTGAAGAGTATACAGATAATGCGGGGTTTCCTCGGCCTCTGTTTCGACAGTTTTAGGAGCAAGGTGCATGAAATTAAGTGTCACACCTCCTTTGGTTATATTGGAAACATCTTTTCCAGCCTTAATATGTTCCAGTTCTGCAGTCTGATAAAGGAGGGTTACTTTTGCATCCTTCTCAGAAGGAATAGCAGTATCAAGCATCAAAAGCGTACGTGGCTTAATAAACAATACATTACGGCTCAGGTCTTTCACCTTGTCTAAATAAACGCGTCCGATATTGCCTGAAGAAAATGCAGCATCTTTTCCATCCAGGAAATTAGCTATATAGGCATGATCGTCAAAACCCGGTGCATGATACAGATGGTCTCCGGTACGTTGACTTTGTTCATTTCCGTCAATCAGGATTGTAGAATGTGCCACAGGCTGAATCAGCTTTGACTGATAGATCGGATCGTCATAGTAAGTAGAATTTTTGAGGTGACGCTCTTCAATAAATAAAACGCCCTTATCTGCCAGCCAAATACTTCCCTGATCAATATGCTGATGGTTATAAAATGCACCGGTGCGCATCACAAATGAGAAATCATCTTTCTCCCATCCGCTTTTAAATACGGTTGTACCTATTTCACGAAATACTTTTACCGGATTCTCATCAAATGGACTGTCCTCAGGAATATTTTTGGTATTAAAAATTACGTCCTCATAATTCTCCTGAGTTTTCATGTAATTATAAAACCAGCTCAAACGCGGTTCTCTTCTCTTTTCCAGAAGGAAGCTCCAGAATGTTGCAGGTGTCATAGCACCTCCGGAGTCTCCGTATTCAAACCAAAGCTTATCTTTAATTAGTCCGCCCCAAATAAATTCATTATAACTGCCTACCAATGGGCCGGTAAGATCTATTTTAAACACATTATTAAGTGAAGGAAGGCTATAAGCCATATTGGAGAAGGAATAACTGTTATAACCATATCCTTCGCCCCAGGCACCATCCTTCTGATCCACTACACGATTAATGAAGCGGTAATATTTAATCAGAGCACCTGTAAAGTACGGTTCCAGATTTTCGGTTTCAGATCCGTCGGCATAAACTGCTGCCATATTCATTAAAGACCCACCTAAGATCATGGCAAGCCAGTTGGAGGTGGCGGCTGTAATATCATCGTTGTATACATAGGTACGGTGAGCACCGTCTACGATATTCGCCATAATAGCTTTACGGATAGTAC
>CAZGWG010000407.1:0-3297 GCA_964529165.1 uncultured Sphingobacterium sp. | reverse complement strand
ACTACATGGCCTATGTGTATTGCATGGAAGATACGGCTAAGAAAGTTTCATGTTTGCTAAATGATTCAGTTAAATATGGTGCAGCAGTTTACAATAAAATTATAGGACAGGAAGATATTGGTGATAGGATATTTAGCACTAAGATTAAACTGTTACCGGATGAAGTTCAATTGCAGAGATTTGAAGCGATACTTGTTCAGTCATTGGCGGCTAATCCAGAACTAAATATGTTCGTCAACCAATTTGAGTTAATGAGAGTAGCGAAAGAAGATGTGAAACTAGGAGAGGCTTTGTATAGGCAAGCGCAAAAAAAACTGATTGTATGGCAGCAGCAAACAGCACAGCAGAACCAACAAGCTACTATTCAAGGACAAATTCAATCGGCACAAGCAGCAGAGCAAGCCAAAGGTCAAAATCTTCAAATGGAGTTACAGATGAAGGGACAACAAGCGGAACTTGTAGGTAAGGTTGATAAAGAAAAGATTGCACTAACGGGGACATTCAATTTACTAAATACGCTGTATGCGCCACAAAAAGCTGGAGCAGAAGGCGGTTCAGTAGAACGGCCACCACTGCCCCCCGAAGTGCAACAGTTAATTCAGTTAGTAATTAAAAATATAGCAATACCACTTGCGGTAGATAATGCTGGAATGATTGACGGGATAACCCAATCACAACAGCAGCCTCCTTCGCAGGAACAGCAACAACAACCGGAACAAAATCAACAACCGCCCATAGCGGCATAAAAAGAAAAATATGGCCACTCTTTCATTCACCAATACTCGTGCTAGTCAAAGTTTAAATGGACAAGCAGTTTTCGTAACGGTAGCTTCCGACGAACTAGATGACTTGCAGGATATTTCAGAAGGTATGCTTGCTAGTAACGATTCCAGCGGGAGAACGGGAACGGTTGGCAGGGTCGATTATTTCGGCAATGGGTTTCAGGTAATCCCTATCCAACCAAATACAAATTTTTCTTCTGTGTCAACATACGGTTATTTGGCTGTAGATGAAACAGTAGTAGTAACACTTTAAAAATTTATTTATGGCAGTTCAGCAAGTTCTAGATATAACAGCAGACTTAAACGATAATACTATTTGCCAGTTGGATATTGGAGGATGGGATTTTGCCGTAGTGCAATTGGCAACAGTTGTTGGAACGTGGAGTTTCTTTACCACCATTGATTCTGGTGATATAACCGGAGTATCAGATGGTAGCGCAACTTCAGCAACAAACTTTATTGCAGTACAGGGTACAAACCTAGCTACGGGTTCAGGAGTAACATCACTTGCCACAGCGGGACTTGTTAAGTTCTCTGGTATTGGCAGGTTCTTAAAAATAAGCGGAGGCACTTCGGTATCAAAAGGTCTCGTCCGTCTTTATAAAATTTGTTAATAAACTTTTATGTCAGAACAAACATCAGTAGAACAACCAGTAAGTGTAGTAGAAAATCAGACAAATCCATTCGCACAAGATGTGTGGAGCGAGAATGCCCCTACACCAAAAGTAGAAGAAAAACCAATAGTAGATACGCAAGTCGTCACCCCTACTCCACCAGTAGAAGCTACATCCCCAGTTGAAGAGGAAGAAATAATAGATCCCAATGAGTGGCTAAAAAGAGAGTACGGTGTCGATAATGCTGACATCATCAGACAGGAAAGAGAGGAATTAAAGAAGTTAAGAGAAACTAAACCTGAAGAAATAAAGTTTGAAAATGAGGATAGTAAAAGAGTTCTCGAATTACTCAAGCAGGGAAAGATTAAGGATGTGGTTGACATTTATAGTACACAAGAACAGTTAAATAAATTCACATCTGGAGAAGTCACCAAAGATAGTGCAGCGGATATTATTAAACTAGGAATGCAATTATCCAACAAATTGCTTACTAAGGATGAAATAGATTTTGACTATAATCAGAATTACGGAATACCAAAGCAGCCAGTACAAAAAGATACTGAAACGGATGATGATTTTGCTGAAAGAATTGAAGTATGGAACGAAAGGGTTAAGACTGTTGAGATGAAAAAAATAATCGATGCAAAGAAGGCTATCCCACAATTGGAACAATTGAAGACAAAGATAGTTTTCCCAGAATTTGAAAAACCACAACAAGCAACAAATAACGAGCCTAGCCCAGAATCAATAGCGGCTATGCAAAAGATAAGAGATAATTTTTTACAACAACTAGAAAGCAACTATTCTAAAGTCGAAGGGTACACAACATTGGTAAAAGACGAATCAGTTGAAATACCAATTCAGTTTAAGATACCCGATGACCAGAAACTTGCAATAAAAGGAAGGTTAGAGCAGGGAATGAAGATTGATGACTATATCGGTGACAGATGGTTTGATGTAAATGGCAATCCAAAAATTGACCAAATCATTACGGACATTTTCGAATTAGAAAACCGTGATAAAATTCATGCAGGGATAGCCAATGCAGCCGCAAGTAAGCGACTTGAAGAATACATCAAGACAGCTAAGAATGTAGATATTAATAAGACCCCGCAAGCAACTTTCCAAAGTCAAAATGGCAATCAAAACGTGTCACCCTTTTCACAAGGAGCATGGAGTGAGAAGCCACCATCATTAATTAACAATTAAATTTTATTTAGAAAATGGCTGGAATACCTACATCTAACATTCTCCAACCAGGCAATATTTCCATTGTCGGCGGTGTGACGAGAGCGTTAGTATCGGATTTACAGTTGCTTACTCCACAATACTACAAACAGTATGTAGAGAAATATGGCAACGAAGATTTTACATGGTGGTTAGCCACCTACGGAGGCATGGAAGAAGTGCTTAACCGTGATTACTTCTGGTTTGAAAACAGGGGTAAATTGATGACAGGCGTACAGGCGGCAGCCGATGTATCGGCGGCAGCGGGAGCAACAATTACCCTTACACTTGCCGCAGGTTATCATTATAATTCAGGGACACAAGCCCCTATCAGAGCAAAAGAAACAGTGAGAGTAGCCTCAACAAATGTTGAAGGTGAAATCCTTGCAATCACAGCTACAACACCTAGCGCATGGACATTCACTGTCCGTCCTAAAATATCTACTGAAGCACTTGCTTCTGAAGGTAGTGGAAGCTTCCTTGCTACTGATGCGCTTTTGTTTGGCGGTTTCATGGATGTTGGTGAGGCGTCAACCTCAATCGCTCCAATGATTCAGCTTGACCAGAAGTACACAAACACCATTACTGAAATGAGGGAAACGTGGACAGCCACAGACCTTGCAGAAGCTACCGATGTATATTACACTGGTGGTTTTTCAGGTGATGTTCCCGCA
>CAZGWG010000406.1:0-3313 GCA_964529165.1 uncultured Sphingobacterium sp. | reverse complement strand
AGTATGTGTAATTCATTGTCCATACTATATCTCTATCTTTAGTGTCTGTTTTTTTTTTTTTTCCCATTCCCCATTCCCCATTCCCCATTCCCTCCTCACTCCGACCGAAGGCTCTTCACCGCATTCATCAAAGCCGCCTTTATTGCTTTAAAACTCACCGTAAAAAGTGCAATAAAAACTGCAGAAAGGCCTGAAATCACAAAGACCTTCCAATTTATATCAACACGGTATGCAAAATCCTCAAGCCATTTATCCATAATCCACCAGGCTATAGGCGATGCAATGATTATGGCTATAAATACCAGTTTTATAAAATCTCTGGATAGTAAACCAACTATGTTATTGACAGTTGCACCCAGTACCTTCCGGACACCAATTTCCTTGATACGCTGTTCTGCAGAATAGGATGCCAAACCGAATAAACCAAGGCAGGCGATGAAGATTGCAAGTGCAGCAAATGTGATAAATACTCTTCCTGTACGCTCTTCACTCTTATATAAACTGTTGAATTCATCATCCAGGAAGGAATAAAGGAAAGGCTGAGAACTCATCTTATCGAATGAATGATACCTCGATTTAATCTGAGCTATAACACTGGAAACGTCTTCAGTTCTTAAACGAAAAGTAAACTGACCGCCATATTTCGAATAATGCATCAGGAGAGGTTCAGTTCCGTATCTCATAGATCCGGCGTTAAAATCTTTTACTACTCCCACTATATGATATTCATCCACACTATTCGTTCCGGAATTGAAGTCGTATAGTTTAGCATTCAAGGGATTTTCAAAGCCAAATTCACGGGCAGCAGTTTCATTAATGATGATGGCAGATGAATCTGAAGCCATCTTCTCAGAGAAGTTTCTTCCTGCCACAATCTGCATCTTCAGGGTAGGAATATATCCGGCATCCACATTCCAGTCGACAATTGTTTGTGTCTGACTGGCACTCATCGTTGCATCCCTGGAATAGGCAATTTTATTCCAATCGTTTGCTGTGGAAGTTGGAAGGTTTCCTGAGAGCGACCCTGACAGTACCCCCGGAATCCCCAGCACCTCATTCTTAAAAGTCTCGGTATGCCCACCTAATGCATAGGCATTCCTTATCACCAATACCTGTTCCCTGTTGTATCCCAGATCTTTATTTCTGATAAAATCTAATTGCCCATAAATGATCAGAGTTCCGGCGATCAGGATAATAGCGATAGTAAACTGAAAGATCACCAGTGCATTTCTGAGCTTATAACCTTTGATGTTCAGAACAAATTTACCCTTCAGAATTTCTACCGGATCAAAGGCTGACAGCACAAAGGCCGGATAAATGCTTGCCAGCAAGCCACTGAACAATGCCACGCACAAAAGACCAGGCAACAGCCAAAAAACAATTGATGAGTATAGGGAAATTTCTTTTCCTGCCAGTTGGTTGAGGTACGGTAAGAGCAGGATGATAATACCAACTGAAAGAACAAAAGCAACTAGGCCTGTAAGCAGCGATTCCGTTAAAAACTGCAGGATCAGATTTGGTCTGCCTGAACCGACCACCTTGCGTACACCTATTTCTTTCGCCCGACCGGCTGACCGTGCTGTAGATAAATTCATAAAATTGATACATGCAATCAGCAGAATGATTAAGCCGATGATACCCGAGATATATACATACTGAATATTTCCGGAAGGTTCCAACTCAGAAGAAAGCGTTGAGTTCAAATGTATTTGAGTCAGTAGAATTGTGGAATACTTAAAATAACCACCCTTTTTCTCAAGTTCAGCGAATGTGCTCTGAGTCCGGTGGATCACCTGCGGTTCAGCATATTTTCTTGCTGTTTCCTTTAAATAATTATCCAGATTGGCTTGAGAAGTGCCCTCCCGGAGAAGAACATAGGTTGCAAAAGAATTGCTCAGCCAAAAATCTGATCTTGCAGACTCCTGTCCCGACAGAGAGGCAATAAAATTAAAGTGAATATGTGATTGTGATGGCGTGTCTTTTATCACCCCTGTTATTTTGTACAGCATCGTATTTTCCACCTTAAGTGTTTTGCCGATCACATCAAGAGTATTAAAATATTTCTTAGCAATGGATTCAGAAATAACCATCGAATTTGGGCCTGACAATGCCGTTTTGGGATCTCCAGCAAGCATCGGAAGTGTAAAAACATTAAACAGGGTTGAGTCGGCAGAAAAAGCATTCGATTCAACAAATGTTTCACCTCCCTTTTCGACCAGTATATTACCCCCATCGGAAATACGTACAACTTGTTCAACCTGAGGATAAGTTTTAACTAAGGCAGCTGCCAGTGGGGCTGGCGTAACCCGGTCATTAAACTCACTTTCGTTAATTTTGATACTGGTATTAATACGATAAATCCTGTCAGCATATTCATTATAACGGTCATAAGCAAGTTCATCCAGTACGAACAAGCCAATCAATGAAAAAATTGCCAAACCAAGAGCAAGCCCGAATATATTGATTGCTGAGAAAGCTTTGTTTCTTAATAGGCTTCGCCAGGCGATTTTGAAGTAGTTTTTGAGCATGGTACTTTGGGTTAGGAGCTGTGGGAGATCAGCTTTGTGTATGTTTAATATTTTAGTTACTTACCATCTATTTTATATTTATTACTCAAAAGTTCAAAGCTCATTGCTGTGGGCTATGGGCTGTGAGATATGGGCTTAATCGCGGTTTAATTGCAGAATTCTATCTATCTAAACACTATTTTTAATTCGTTATACAGAGCTCGAAGCTCATTGCTCAAAGCTCACCGCTGAAGGCTAAACAAGTATATTCTCCGTCACCGTCTGCCCATCCAGCATCCTGATGATCCTGTGCGTATATTTCGCATCATGCTCAGAGTGTGTAACCATAATGATAGTGGTACCCTGCTCATTCAATTCTGTCAAAAGTTGCATCACCTCATTACCATTTGAGGAATCCAGATTACCTGTTGGCTCATCGGCAAGAATCAGCTTTGGGTTGTTTACAACTGCCCTTGCTACGGCCACACGCTGCTGCTGCCCACCCGAAAGTTGCTGAGGGAAGTGATTTTTACGGTGCATAATCTGCATTTTATCAAGCACCGCTTCTACCCTTTGCTTACGTTCGCTTGCTTTCACTTTGGTGTAGATAAGTGGTAACTCTACATTCTCATAAACAGAAAGCTCATCAATCAGGTTGAAACTCTGGAAAACAAAACCAATGTTATGCTTTCTGAGATCAGAACGTTTACGTTCATTAAACTTGGCCACTTCGATGCCGTTAAAGAGATAACTTCCGCCATCAGGATCATCAAGCAGTCCAAGTATATTCAACAAGGTTGATTTTC
>CAZGWG010000405.1:0-3319 GCA_964529165.1 uncultured Sphingobacterium sp. | reverse complement strand
CAAGTAATCCAACCGGTGTGTGTGGATTTACGGCTACTCCTGCCCTGCAGCCAAGGTCTTTAATTGCATGAAGCGTTCTGTGTAAATGGGTACAGGCTTCAATATGAACAGTAATATTTTCTGCCCCTGCCTGTTTAAATTCCTGAAGATAACGATCGGGATCAACAATCATCAGATGAACATCCAATGGTTTAAGTGCATATTGTTTAATCGCTTTCATAACCGGAAAGCCAAACGATATATTTGGAACAAATACACCATCCATTATATCAATGTGAAACCAATCAGCCTCACTGTGGTTAATCATTTCAATATCACGCTGCAGGTTAGCAAAATCAGCAGACAAAACGGAAGGGGCTATCAGATGTTTCATAGTACAAAATTACAAATTGTATTGCAATATTCAGTTTTAATGGCAGCTATATGATCATTGTTTAGTGCCTTCTTCTTCAATGATTTTTCGAATCTTTTCAAGTTCAATCAGATCCAATTGATCCTTAGGCCTGTTAACTGCTTTCTTTGTTATTATCAATGCATTTAGGTGTAGAAATGGTATATCAACTCCATATATGGTTGCATATGGATATATTTCAATTGAAATTGACCTGCAATTTTCCAAAAACGAAGCAGTTCTTCGTCAAAAACATCCATAATAAATTAATGGGAAGGTTTATGCTTTATCTGGGCTTGTCTAAACATGATATTCATCTTCATAAGTTTAGTCATGGTATGAAAATGCTCAGTATATGATCTTTTTAAGGCTGCTTTAAGCAAATCAAACTCAGCTTTTTCATAATCTGATGAAGGTTCCTGAATAATATGTTTTTCTTGCTTTTCCATATTCTGCATTAGCAATTTAAGAAAAAAGGCAGTAAATAACAAAACCTGCCTATGCTGATGCACGACAGGTTTTGTAAATAAAAAATTCAAAGAATTATTCAGCCGCAGGCTTCACATCCTCAGGACGCGGAGGCCGTGGCAATAAAGCTTTACGGGAAAGTTTTAATTTGCCTTGTTTATCAACTTCAAGAAGTTTGACCTGAACGGTATCACCCACATTCAGAACACCATCCATTGATTCGTAACGCTTCCAGTCAATTTCCGAAATATGTAAAAGTCCGTCTTTACCTGGCATTATTTCAACAAATGCACCAAAAGGCATGATTGTTTTAACCTTACCTTCATAAATCTCACCAACCTCAGGTTTTGAAGCAATAGCTTTAATACGGCTAACAGCTTTATCGATTGCCTCTTTATTATCAGCAAAGATTTGAACAATACCTAAGTTATCTTTCTCCTCAATAGCTATGGTTGCACCTGTTTCACGCTGCATCTCCTGAATGATCTTACCACCTGGTCCTATTACAGCACCGATGAATTCCTTATCAATCTTAAGGGTAACAATACGTGGAGCATGTGGCTTATAATCCTCACGCGGAGCAGCAATGGTTTTCTTCATCTCATTTAAGATATGAAGACGGGCTTCATTAGCCTGTTTTAAAGCTGCAATTAACACCTCCCACTTCAAACCATTGATTTTCAAGTCCATCTGACAGGCAACAATACCTTTCTCAGTACCTGTAACTTTAAAGTCCATATCACCTAAATGATCCTCATCACCCAAAATATCAGTCAGAATTGCATATTTACCAGTCTTCTCATCAGAAATCAGTCCCATAGCAATACCAGAAACCGGTGATTTAATCTTAATACCAGCATCCATCAGCGCAAGTGTACCCGCACAAACTGTAGCCATAGAAGAAGAACCATTTGATTCCAGGATATCTGAAACAACCCGAATAGTATAAGGATTATCATCGCCAGGCAATACTTTCTTTAAAGAACGCATAGCCAGGTTACCATGTCCAATTTCACGACGGCCGGTACCACGGTTAGGACGAGCCTCTCCTGTAGAGAATGCCGGGAAGTTATAATGCAACAAGAATTTCTGGTAACCGTTAAAGAATGCACCGTCAATTAATTGCTCATCAGATTTAGCTCCCAAAGTTACTGTGGTCAAAGATTGTGTTTCACCACGGGTAAAAATTGATGAACCATGCGCACTAGGTAAATAACCTACTTCAGACCAGATCGGACGTACAGTACGTGAATCACGACCATCTAAACGAATTCCTTCATCTAAGATCAGGTTACGGATTGCATCATATTGTACATCATGAAAGTATTTTTTTGCAAGAGAAATAGTAATTTCCTCAACACCCTCACCTAATTCAAGTATAAATCCATTAATTACTTCCGAAAATTTATCATTACGCTCATGTTTTGAAGATTTTGATTTTGCAATAGCATAAACCTTATCATAAGTTGCAGCAAAAACTTTTTCCCTAAGTTCAGAATCATGAGTTTCATGGCTGTAAACACGCTTTTCAGTTTTTCCAACTAAAATGGCAAGTTCCTTTTGCGCCTGTACCTGAATAATAATTGCTTTATGCGCAAACTCAATGGCTTCAACCATCTCTTCTTCAGATATTTCATCTCCCTCACCTTCAACCATCACAATATCATTCTCCGTACCGGCAACCAAAAGATCGATAGTTGCACGCTCAAGATCACTCAGGTATGGATTGATAACCAGTTTACCATCAATTTTAGCAACACGTACTTCAGAAATCGGACCGTTAAACGGAATGTCTGAAACTGCAATTGCTGCTGATGCTGCAAGACCAGCAAGGCAATCAGGCATAATATTTTTATCAGCAGAGATCAAAGAAATCATCACCTGTACATCGGCATGATAATCTTCAGGGAACATCGGACGTAATGCACGATCCACCAGACGGGAAATCAACACTTCATAGTCAGATAATCTTGCTTCGCGACGTAAAAATCCGCCAGGAATACGTCCTGTAGAAGCATACTTCTCCTGATAATCTACTGATAATGGTAAAAAATCAGTACCCGGTTTTGCACCAACCGTTGATACTACGGTAGCTAAAAGCATGGTATCACCCATTCTTACAACTACAGCACCGTCGGCTTGTTTGGCCAGTTTCCCGGTTTCAATTTCAATCATACGGCCATCGCCAAGATCGAATGTTTTCTTAATTGCGTTATAACTCATTTGTTTTAATGGCGATGTACTTTTCCTCTTTTGAGTACATCTTCTTTTATATTGATTTTATTTTTTTACAAAGTAAAAAAGCCATCCTACAAAAAGAGGATGGCTTCGCAAAATCTTGCTAAGATTATTTTATAATATCTCTTAACTCTAATGCTTTGATAATTGCACGATACCTGTTGATATCTTTTTTATAAAGATAGGCCAGCAAGGCACGGCGTTTACCTACTAATTTCTGAA
>CAZGWG010000404.1:0-3335 GCA_964529165.1 uncultured Sphingobacterium sp. | reverse complement strand
CATCAAAACGAATAGAGAACCCCCGTTCTGGCTGATCAAATTGGTGAGAAGAGACACCCAGATCAGCCAGAATACCATCTGCAGGAATGGCGCCCTGCAACCGGCAATTATTTTTGAGGTAGCGGAAGTTCTGATCAATAAAGGTTAATCGATCATCTTTTGGTAAATTCTTTTGAGCATCAGCATCCTGGTCAAATGCAAGTAAACGTCCTTTTGGTCCCAGATGCCTTAATATTTCCCGGGAATGGCCTCCACCCCCAAATGTCACGTCGACATAAATTCCATCTGGTTTAATATTCAAACCTTCGATGCATTCCCGCAACATTACCGGATTATGATAATCAGTCATGCGCCCTCCTTCCCATACTGCCCATTACCTCTTCGGCCAGATTGGCGAAGTTTTCAGGCTCATTATCCATTTGAGAGTCATAAGCATCTTTTGCCCAGACCTCTATTTTATTCAGTACGCAAGAAAGAACAACCTCGCCGTTAATGCCAGCGTATTCCATCAAAGCTTTAGGAAATAGTATACGATTTGCAGAATCCAAGGAGAGCTCGGTAGCACCCCTGGTGAAATAGCGAATAAAATCACGGCTTTTCTTTTCATAAGCATTGAGCTTACTTAGCTCTTCTGTAATACTATCCCACTCCTTCTTTGTGTAAATAACGAGATGCTTTTCAAATCCACGATTGATCACAAGCCCTTCACGCTCAGCCTCAGGAAGCTGCTTCTTCAGGCTGGATGGTATCATCATCCTGCCTTTAGCATCAAGTTTACAATCAAATTCTCCTAAGAAATGGGACATTATGGCTATTTACATAAATATTCAAGTGTAAAAGTAAATAACTTACCACTTTTTACCACTATCTCCCACAAAAAAAGTTTTCCACAGTTTTCGGAGATAAAAATCACCCATTTGGCGGATAATCAGGCTCTTGCCTTTTAGGAAATCTGACATGAAGAAGCAGGATTCTTATGAAGGGATTATACATTTTAATAAATCGACCTTAAATGGCTGAAATTATTTTCTAGCAAAAGCTTCATTTTACTTTCTGACAAATTCATTGAATCAATAAAAAACTGTTAATCAATAATTTATAGCATTATTGCTTTTCAAAATGGAGCCGGAACTTTTACCTTTCATTTGTCTTTATACAAATTGAATTTGCATGTACTGTAACTAAAAATATCAATGAACATCAAATAAAAAAACGAAATTCATCATGTGGTAATTGGAAATCAATTTGGATTTTTTAAGAATAAAGTAAAATGAAAGCTTTTACAAAAACAAAATACGGCGGTCCTGAAGTACTACAGTTGGAAGAAGTTAAAAAACCTTCCATAAAAGATGAACATGTACTGATTAAAGTTGAAGCTAACTCTGTTAACCCCGCCGACTGGCATATTCTTAGGGGTAAACCATTTTTCGCACGATTCACTTTCGGATTATTCAAACCTAAGGATAGAATTCCAGGAGCTGATTTTGCCGGAATTATCGAGAAAGTGGGAAAAAATGTCAAGCAATTCAAAATAGGGGACCGGGTATTTGGAGAAAGTCTAAAAGGAGGAGCTTTTGCAGAATATATTTGTGCGCCGGCAAATATATGTGCCAAGATACCCGATGGAATAGATTTCGTAGTGATGGCGGGTGTCCCCATTGCGGGGATAACGGCATTACAGGCCCTCACCACGCATGGAAAAATAAAAACTGGAGAATCTGTATTGATCAACGGATCTTCTGGTGGGGTTGGGCATTTAGCTGTTCAAATTGCAAAATCTTATGGCGCAAAGGTCAGTGCTGTTTGTTCAAGTAAAAACCATGATTTTGTAAAGAGCTTAGGCGCCGATTATGTAATTCAGTACGACAAAGAAAACATACATCGACACAGAGGAAAATATGATCTCATTATTGACACAAATGGCAATCTTAAACATGAGGACTTCATACGAATGGGAAGGAGGGCAGTGCTTTCAGGTTTCACAACAATCGGAAATATGATGTCTGTACTTATAAAAAATATATACAGTAAATTTTCTCTGGTTCAATTTACGGCGGAAGCAAACACCAAAGATCTGGAGATTCTGGCCTCTTTGATAAAAAATGAGAAAATTAAAGTTCACATAGAAAAGATCTTTTCCTATGAAAATTTACCGGAAGCTATTGCCCATATTGAAACCATGCGTACCAAAGGTAAAGTAGTAATAACCTGGAAAAGTGTGAATTAAATATAAAAGGATTGAAAACAGAAAAACCATTAGTAAACAGAAAATACCTGCTGGAAAAACATCCCGGTAAAGGTGGTTGGACCTATGCTGCTATCCCGGAAGTTTTGCAGGACAAAACATCTCCATTCGGCTGGGTTAAAATCAGAGGAAGGATCGATAATTTTGAAATTAAAAATTACAAACTGATGCCTATGGGTGAGGGGAAGCTATTTTTACCAGTTAAAGCCGAAATCAGAAAAAAGATTGGAAAAAAGGATGGGGATTGGGTTCACATAATATTGTATGCAGATACTGATCCGATTGAAATACCCACAGAGTTTTTAGACTGTTTAAGAACAGACCCCATTGCTCATGAAATGTTTTCATCGTATACTGACGGGAGAAAAAAAGAATTTATAGATTGGATCTATTCTGCCAAAACGGAAAGTAAAAAAATTGAACGAATAGCAGAAACACTAAACAAACTCGTAAAACAAAAAACACTTCAAGATTATAAATGATTAAATAAACTCTTGGAACCATAATTAATGGAAAATTTACCTGACTATATCGGGATACTATTCGGATTAACAACAATCCTTACTGTCTGGCTTTTTTATAAGGCTGCCGGCAATTCAAAAACGGTAGTAACAATTATTGCAATCTGGCTAACTATTCAGGCTGTTATTGCTAAATCCGGATTTTACCTTGTAACTGATTCCATTCCTCCGAGGTTTCTGCTCTTGGTTTTACCTCCATTAATTTGTATTGCCGGACTGTTTTTGACTTTAAATGGCAGGAAATTTATTGATAGTTTAAATCTGCAAACCCTGACTGTACTACATACCATTAGGATTCCTGTAGAGATTATCCTTTTCTACCTTTTCATTTACAAAACTATTCCAGAGCTAATGACTTATGAAGGCAGGAATTTTGACATTTTATCAGGAATAACAGCTCCTCTGATTTATTACTTCGCATTTATCAAAAATCAACTCAACCGAAAAGTAATTTTAATCTGGAATTTGATCTGCCTGGTACTTCTCTTAAATATTGTATGCAATGCGATTCTTTCTGCACCTTTCCCATTTCAACGATTTGCTTTTGATCAGCCCAATATTGCGGTTTT
>CAZGWG010000403.1:0-3339 GCA_964529165.1 uncultured Sphingobacterium sp. | reverse complement strand
CGTTGTTGTAAATATCAGTAGTTCAAAGAATGAAAGCAAATCACAACAAAGTCTGATTGTTTATTAAGAAGTTCTAAGTTGTTGTAAATATTAGTAGCTCAAAGAATGAAATCAATAATGTCTGACCATTGTTAGATAAAAACCACAACAATCAGACAATTAAATCAAGGCTGTTTTTTATAAGCTCTTGACCCTTAGCCACCAATAATTACTTTTATCGCTTTCTCTCTCGCAGCATTACCAAATACCTCGTAGGCCTCCAAGATCTTGTCGAATGCAAAACGATGTGTAATCAGCTTTTCAGGCTGTATCTTATTACTTTGAACTGTTTTTAGCAGCATAGGGGTAGTATTTGTATTCACCAGTCCGGTAGTAATTGTAATATTCTGTATCCAGAGTTTCTGAAGCTGCAAATCAACACTCTTTCCATGTACACCCACATTGGCAATATGTCCGCCAGGCCGGATGATATTCTGACAAATATCAAAGGTTTGTGGTATACCAACCGCTTCTATCGCTACATCAACACCATCTTTGGTCTCTTCTGCAATTAATTTAGCTACATCCCCTTTTAGTGGATTGATCGTATGAGTTGCTCCAAAGGTCTTGGCCACTTGCAAACGGTTTTCATCCATATCAATCATAATGATCTTTGCAGGCGAATAAAATTGCGCAGTAAGCAATACAGACATCCCAATTGGTCCGGCACCAACAATAGCAATGGTATCACCGGGTTTAACTGTTCCATTTAAAACTCCAATCTCATGACCGGTAGGCAAGATATCACTGAGCATGACCAGAGCTTCTTCATTGGCTCCTTCAGGGATCCGATAGAGGCTATTATCCGCATGCGGTATCCGTACATAATTGGCTTGTGTACCATCAATCAGGTGCCCCAGTATCCAGCCGCCATCTTCACAATGAGAATACATCTGCTTTTTACAATATTCACATTTACCGCACGAAGTAATACAGGATATCAGTACATGATCTCCTTTTTTAAAGTTGTTAACGGCACTCCCCGTTTCTTCTACAATACCCACACCTTCGTGCCCCAGTATCCTGCCCTTACTTACTGCCGGAACATCTCCTTTCAATATATGTAGATCCGTACCACAAATGGTAGTTTTTAATACTCTGACTACCGCATCAGTCGGAACTTTAATCACAGGTTTTGGAACATCAGTCCATTTCTTTTGTCCCGGACCTTCGTAAACAAGCCCCTTCATCGTTTTTATATTTTCACTTGCCTTTGCGGCTCCAATTAAATCCTTACTCATTTCTTTATTGTTTTAATGTTAATGATAAATGGTAGATGGTATCCAATAAAGTTCGTCAAATACATGAGCTTAAATAATGAGGGATATCATTCATTTGTCTGATGCTAATCAGTTCTGGCTATTTTGAACAAGAATTACCTGCAATTTGAATGATCCACAACCGTTATTTCTATTGAATAAGTCAGCCGGACTAATCAGCGACAAAACAATCTGCTGATTTGCCCCAAAGCCTTATCTTTAACCCAACCAATTAGACCAATTATGTTAAAAGGATTTTTCAAGGTACCTCAACCGGTAAATGAACCTGTTTTGAATTATGCACCGGGAAGCAGGGAACGCGAGTTATTAAAGGAAGCGCTTAAAGAAGCCCGATCAAAACAAATTGATATCCCGATGTATATCGGTGGCAAGGAAATCAGATCGGATAAAAAAGTTAAGATCAGTCCGCCGCATGATCACCAGCACGTACTGGGTTCTTATCATCAGGGGACGAAACAACATGTTACCGATGCGATCAAGGCCGCTCTGGCTGCAAAAGCAGAATGGGAGAATCTGCCTTGGGAACACAGGGCGGCCATATTTCTAAAAGCAGCCGACCTGATTGCAGGACCTTATCGTTATAAGCTAAATGCCGCAACTATGCTCGGCCAGTCAAAAAATGCCTTTCAGGCAGAGATTGACGCGGCCTGTGAGCTCATCGATTTTTTACGTTTCAATGTAAAATATATGAGCGAGATCTATGAGCAACAACCTCCTGTATCACCCAGGGGTAGCTGGAACCGCCTGGAGCAAAGGCCGCTTGAAGGCTTTGTTTTTGCATTGACTCCTTTCAATTTTACGGCAATTGCCGGAAATCTCCCAAGTTCGGCTGCCATGATGGGAAATGTGATTGTATGGAAGCCATCCAACACACAGATTTATTCTGCTCAGGTATTGATGCAGATTTTCAGGGAAGCCGGATTACCGGATGGCGTGATCAATCTGGTTTATGTGTCAGGACCCGACGCCGGAGAAATAATCTTCCATCACCCTGATTTTGCAGGAATTCATTTTACCGGATCGACTGCAGTATTTCAGGATATATGGAAAACAATTGGCAACAATATTCATAAATATAAAACCTACCCCCGCATTGTTGGCGAGACCGGAGGAAAGGATTTCATACTGGTACATGGATCTGCCGATGTGGAAGCCTCCTCTACTGCAATTCTGCGGGGTGCTTTTGAGTATCAGGGACAAAAATGTTCGGCTGCATCCAGAGTATATATTGCCGCTTCTGTATGGCCAAAAATCAAAGAATTATTGAAACGTGATCTGGCTAGTCTGAAAATGGGTCCGACAGAAGATTTCAGTAATTTTATTAATGCCGTAATTGATGAAAAATCATTTGATAAGCTTAGCAATTCTATTGAAAAGGCTAAAAATGATAACGGTATTGAGATCATTTCAGGAGGAAATTATGATAAGGCAAAAGGATACTTTATTGAACCAACAGTCCTTTTAACTAAAGATCCATATTACATAACCATGTGCGAAGAACTATTCGGGCCGGTTCTTACGATCTATATTTTTGAGGATAATGATTTTGATAAAACCCTCGAAATAATAGATAAGACTTCTATTTATGCCCTTACCGGCGCGGTTTTGGCACAAGACCGCTATGCACTTGCCAGGGCGACTCATGCTTTGAGAAATGCTGCAGGTAATTTCTATATTAACGATAAGTGTACCGGTGCAGTAGTTGGACAACAACCCTTTGGTGGGGCCAGGGGATCTGGAACAAATGACAAAGCCGGCTCAATGATTAACTTATTGCGCTGGGTATCCCCAAGGGCCATTAAGGAAACATTTGATCCTCCAAAGGATTACCGTTACCCATTTCTGGATAAGGAATAAAAAAGGGCAGAAACTGCAATTATATAAATTTCCCTGTGGTTGGTGTTATCACCGACCACTTGATATGATCGTGCTTGGCACAATGAGAACACCAACCAGAGGGAAATGATACTTTTGCCGGGCTACAATAAAAAAAAAAAAACTGCTCCGGGTAAAATAAACC
>CAZGWG010000402.1:0-3351 GCA_964529165.1 uncultured Sphingobacterium sp. | reverse complement strand
CTTTTTTTGCTTCTCCTTCACCGGCTTTTACCCCTTCATCATATTTAGCCTGGTCTCTTTTGATCAGGTCATCAGGGGATATGCCTTTTTCAATTTCCGGGACTGCAAAATCTACTTCTTCGTCAGCTTTGACAGCATTTTCCAGAGCGTCAATGTCGAAGCCCAGGGCCTTAAGTTTGTCTTTTGTTTCTTGCTTTAACATAAGTATTGTTTAGAATGTGATTTATTGGCTTAACCTGCCCAAACTATTTTTTGAGCAAATAATACACGCAACGGGAGTTGGTGTGTTCCGTCCATTGGCCGCCAGAGATGGTAAAATGTTTCCCTGTTTTTGTTTCCTGGATCTTGCCGTTGAATGCAAGTGCATGCTTTAATGCCATCCTGGTCACTCTTTCAGGATTTCCCGGACTTTTGAGCCTTATACCAACAACATCGACAGGCGAGTTTTCCACCCCTTCGAATCGGTCTTCTTTGATCGGATTTACTACATGCTCTTCAAAATCATACTTGTCATCGAGACGCAAGCCGGCTACAAGCAACAGGTATTCTTTGAAGGCATCCCCTTTGAGATTGCTATAGTCAAATCTGGAAAGGTTGAGGCTGGCATTCGGGGAGTTTGTTTCTGCTCCGGTTTTCGAGCGGTTATCGCCAATAGTTGTATCTGGTAATGGTGTTTCAATTACATCTCCGGCATGCAGGCCTTGTGCCTGATAGCCCGGATTAGAAATAATATCCTGTTCGGTAACAATGTACTTTGTTGCTGTAGCCTCCGTGGGGCTTTTCGGGGTTGTGGTCTTTGCCATTTAGGTATGATTTAGAAATAAAAAAATTAAAGTTTTTGTGGAGTTGTAAATCGGTGCCTGCGTTCTATTTTCTGAGGGAATGCCACGGCTACTGGTATGGAACTGTACTCGTCGTTGTCGTCAGGTTTATAGTCGGGCGTGAAAATTACCTTACCGTATATGTCGTAGAACCCCTTTCCTATCCTGGTGATCATATGCTTTGCTTTAGGGCTCCAGTAAGGTCTTGCTGTTGGATATACGGTTTTCAGGATTCTGTAAAGCATTACACAGCTTCCATTGGTATAAACCTGTTCAGAACCTATAAATGATTCTCGAATAGACTGAATTAGTTTTTCTGGTGTGCACATTCTACGCTTGAATTGATGACCTTAGCTTTTCGAGAGCCCTCCGCTCGCGGTGTGCTTTAGCCTTTTTAAACCAACCTTTTTGTTTAAAGATCTTTTTGTTTTTCAGCATTTTTTTTATCATCCTGAGCTTCGAATTTGGCTTTGATTATTTTAATTTCATTCTCAACTTTCTGTGCGGCTTCATTAAGTACAGCGGCGAGTTTTGGCTGGACATAGGCAGTAAGATCATTTTTCAGTTCCTCCGCAGATTTATTGAAAATGTAATCGTCGGTCAGAGTATCTACCCATTCACCGTAATACCGTTTGGCAACCTTATCTTCAATAGGTATACTGGAAGATGCATCTATTTGGCCTTTCTTCTCGTGAGGGAAAGGTTCGACCATGAGGAGCTTTTCAAATTTGTGAAGCTGCAGCGGGTTATTTTTGTATAGTGACCGGATATACTTTCTTAGCTGATCATCGAGTAAGGAGTCAGGCATTCCTTTTTCCAGCATTTCCTGGTATACGAGTAGGATGTCCTCTGGGGTCTCCAATATATAATCACGGCCGTAAGATATTGAAGCGGCTTTCCATGTGGGAGTCTCAAATTCATAGATGCCTATGAGGTCCGCTATCATATTCTCGCAGCGTTCTGCCCATTCGGCTGTCATATTCAACCTTGCATATTTAGGTTGCAGGTTAATCAACGATTTTGTTGCTGTTTCGCCGACCTCGCTGGCCTTCTCCGTGCCGTTTACTTTAGGTTTCATCGCATTGGCGCATCCCCAGTAAGTATAGTAAATAAGGCTTTCCAGATCCTGTAAAGAGTAATCTTGTTTATCCCAAGTTTTGATATCCGGACCTATATAACCAAAAAGCTTGCTTACATCAAATCCGGGTACCGATTCTAAAATTTCAATTGGGAATCGGGCGATATCAGAAATTTTCGTACGCATTTTATAGCCGGTACCTTTATTTGCTCCAGGTGTTGAGCAATCAGGGCAGGCGCCGCCGGACATTACACCTTCGCCGGCACAGGTGCCACATTTCAATAACGGTTCAAATGCTTTGAGAAAACCATGAAAACGTTTTTGCAGATCACGTACAGACCTGTCGAAAAGGTAGCTGTCAGCAAGCTCAATAACCCATTGTATGGGGGAGATGGCCTTTTGGGCATCTGCAAACCACATAAGGTCTGAGACGATAAAACCGGGCACCTTACCCCAGGGGTTAGGTATCTGACCAGGCTGCGATATTTCCGATTCTGATAACACGGTAGCATTACCCTTATTCAATTTTATAATCACGTCTTCCGCATCATCAACAAATCTGAAGTACCTGGTGCCTTTTTGTTTTTCTGAAGTTTTAAGCTCGGTTTCTGGCTGTTGAGTAACAATACCAAAGTCGCGTGCTTCATCCTGAGTTAACTCAAAAACGATATAATCAAGATTCCTTCCATTTGGTTGGTAATCGTAAATACAGGTGGAAGATTTGTATGTTGGATAGGCGGTAGGGGTGTCAGATTCAGCAAGAGATTCTACTTCTGTGAAAATGACACCCATGGGATCGGATCGGTAGGCCTCCAAAGCGAAGGTTTCGACCCATTTATGAAGGGAAATGCCATAGTCGACATTGGCAAGGATTGCATGCATTTTTTCATCCTTTTCCTTACCCAGGTTGAAATACGTGGCACCGCCTCTGGTAGTGAAGATCATACTTTCATCGTTCAGGATGCGCTTGAACATGTCCTGATTGGATAGGATATACTCCTGACGTACTTTGAATATTTCCTCATTTTCAAAATAGTCCTGTCTCTTCACATAATCATGTAAGCCATGGCCATACAGGTGCATGGACAGCTTTTTTTTGTTCTCCCTGGCATAGGTAACAAGGTCCTTGTTAGGATTGTTTTTTACAATGTCCAGCTTCTCGTCGAGTGTGAGTATCATATTAAGAGTATCCGAAAATGTTTGATTTTATAATTTCAAAAAGCATGCGCATCAGCAACATATCCAGGTAATCAGGGGACCGGCCGAGGAGTTCTTTCATCTTGTCTTTGGGGATGATCTTTTTCTTCATGTCCGTATCATCAACACTTACCCTTTTCAAAATCTCCAGCTCTTCAATAATCTTTTCACGTTGTTCAGGTGTGCAGATGATTTTCATTTTGCGATCATTAATGACCTCCGCCAGTTTGAATCCACACTGATCTTTGAGGTGGT
>CAZGWG010000401.1:0-3374 GCA_964529165.1 uncultured Sphingobacterium sp. | reverse complement strand
ACGCTTGGTTTTTCTGCAATTATAGTTTTCATACATCTTACATTTTACGCCCTTTCGATTTGGCAGGTGCTTCCTGCTCTTCCTGTTGCTTTCTGTTGTTGGGATTTGTTTGACCGGATTCCAAGGGCTCTTTGATATTCTTGGTTGCCTCATTGGTTTTGCCTTCTGAATTGACCGCAGTCTGTGTTTTATGTGCTTCAGCAGGTTTGGCCTGTTCCTTAATCTTGTCCGGATTTTGGAAAGAGAAATCGGTTTTATTGGTTTGCTTGTTAAAAGTGATATAACCATTATATTCCTTTCCTTTCTTATCCACGAGTCCACTTACATATACCGTCAGCCCATCTTTGAACTTTTGGTATTGCTCTTTATCTAGCTCTTTGCCCCTGAAAGTTTTCGGTGCCTCTTGCGATTGGTTTTGCTGATTGTCCTGCGTTTGTTTGTTGGTGTTGCTCCTGTCGAACTGGAACTCTACAAAACGCTTGTCGGCATTGAATTGTACAGTTGCATTGAACTGAGTTCCTTTTTTGGAAGTCATTCCTTCTAAATAAAGTGGCTTGCCCTCCATTAAGGTTTGCTTCTGCTCATCATTAAGTTTTACTCCTTTGAGCTCGTCAGGGATTTTGATAAACTCAGTACGTAATGCCACCAGTTCATTGGTAAGCCTGTCCACACTGATAATGGAAGGAATGGTCTCGTTTGGATTTTTTATATTTACCAGATTAACAACACGCCCCATATTTCCTGTTTCTAGCAGATTGTTCTTGTCTGCCTGACTGAAGCTATGCCCAAAAAACTCAAAGTTCAGGTTGGGCTCTTTTCGAATTCCGTGAATGGCAACTACTACCTGTCCGTCGTCATTCGATTGCAGCGATAATCTGGCGTCCATTCTCGTAACGGCGGTTCCCAGGTTTAGGCTTACAGGTACAAGCTCATTTGTCTTATAACCTTTAAGCAGCGGATCGAGCAGGTTCATTTTTTCAAGTTTCTCTTTACTTAATCCCAAGTTGTTCATGGTTTCCCAATCAATCTGTTCCGGTTTGTATTTATACTCACTTGTATCCGGTGTGTTCTGCGTTGTTTCCATATTATTTTTATTTTCTTGTTTATGATTCTCTTCTGGTGTCTTCACTTCGTGTTGCTTCATCAACTTATCACCTTCAGGAGTTGGTTGATCTACCTGTTTTTGCATTTCTTTTGCCAACTTAATAGTAAGTGGTGCAGGAATTTTAAAGAAGGAAATATTGGTAGGGTTCTTAAGCTGGCTGAAAAAATTGGAAAAGAAGTTGGAAAATAAATCCCCTTGCTTATCCACGCGCATGAATTGGTTCTGGTTTTTCTTTGAAGGTTCAACGGTTTCCAGTTTTCCATTTTCATCAATACCCTTTACAGCCATAATTTTCATTTTCTCTTTATCCAGCACCAATAATATCTCCGATAGTTGTTCGGGAGACTCTGTTTTTTCTGAAATTTGTTCACTCATAGTTTAAATTTTTAAATTCAATCCCGAAAGTAAAAGAGGTATTTGCTCTCTGGTGTTAACTGGCATCCGATGGCCTTATTTGTCACTTGTTGGCTTTCTTTTAGGCACCGCGGCGGTAAAGCTTTCCCTGACAAACTGATGTATATCTGATAGCTTATAATAAATTTTTCCGCTAATTGTATAATATGGGAGCTTGCCTGACGAGCGATACCTTTGCAATGATCGTGCACTTATCTTGAGCATCTGGAGGACATCCTGACTGTCCAGCAACTCTTCTCCATCAACAGCAGTTCGCTGATTCTTACTTGTGTTTACCACCTCCATAAGGATGTCGAATCTCTCCATGATTCGGTCCATCCACGCCGTGAATTCCCTTCTATCGATATTCATAACCACTACTTTTGGTTTAACTCCACAAAATTGAAACATGAAAAAATTATTTCCTGCCAAGTCCTGCCCATTGGCAAAGAATATTTTTTCTGCAAATCATTCTATAAAACATTGGAATTTAAAGATTTGATGTAGAGTGTTCATTGCATTAGTAATTAGTGAGCCTTTTGCCAATTGGCAGATATGGGCAATAAAAAAGCAGTGATGGCGGCACTGCTTTAAGTAAAAGGATCTGCTATAAAACCTACAGCTCTTTATCCATATATTGCTCAAGTGAAGATTTGAGTTGGTCGAGAAATAAGGTACGATTAGTGGCCCTGTCTTTCATGCGATGAAATGAATGATGGATATCACCTAGCGGTACACGGAAAAGTATTTGAAATACCAGCGTAATTTTGCGGATACCAATTTTTCCATGTGATATCACTCCCGAAGCGTAGAGGGCATAAATGAGTTCGATAAGTGCATTTTTAGAGTCTGTCCAGAAAATATCCTTCGTAGATTCAGCACTATGCAGTAATATGCTCTGAGATTCCTCTGGATTTATTTTTGATATTAAATACCTATACATTAGGTCGTTTGCCATAATCCGAGCCGCTTTAGAATCATAGTAGGTACAAAATCGATGATCTATTTCAAAAACATAACTTTTGAGCCCGTCCCTGTAGTTAATCTTTCCTCTCATGAAATACTCATCATCACGGTCATTTCTTCCCGATCGATAATAACGGTAAAAATAAGATCCGCAAATCTGTTCTTTGAATTCATGTTTTAACTGCTGCAGCTGGCTCATAAAGAATTTCTGGTACATCTTGCCGTCCTTTACAGGGCAAACAGTTTCGATTCGGAATACCTTATTGTAATAAATAAGCTTTCCTAAAATCTGAGGTTTAATATTACGAAAGAATTCTATTTCCTCTGCCTCATTTTTAAACCCTTCCTTTAGTACATATTCCCGCGCAGTATGCAGGAGTTCTTTGAGGTAGATTGTCATTTGGTAAGCCTCGTCGATGAGATGCGAAGTCTCCTGCGAGACTTTATCTTCCTTAATACGGATTTCAGAGACAATTGAATTAAGTGATTTCATAGCACACATGGATTTAATGTAATATCTTTTACAAAAAAAATCTGAGCTACATAAATATTTTGTCCCGGCTCTGCCAAGGTATTCCCTAGAATTTACAGCAGGGCTATTTCACAGATAAAACCATTTAGCAAAAGATATTACGGTTTAATTGATAAAAACAGATATTCCAATAAAAATTCATTAAATTTTGAGGTTAAGACGGTATTGGGTTGGGGATAGTTTGCTGTGCCTTTTAAAAAAGTGACTGAAGGATGATGAGTCTTTAAAACTTAGACGTTCCGCGACATCTGCAATGGAAAGGCTATCCTCTGAAAGCAAAAGATAAGCCTCTGCTATCACAGCCATCTCTATAAAATGTTTGGCAGACATTCCTATAGCACCGCGAACTGTTTTGCGAAGGTGGCCTTGACTGACAAA
>CAZGWG010000400.1:0-3393 GCA_964529165.1 uncultured Sphingobacterium sp. | reverse complement strand
CTTCCAAAACTTTGCCTGATTTGCATATATAAACCATCCAATGATTAAATAAGAAACCAAATCTAACTTTGAAAAATCAAAAGGCGCAAATGTTGCAGTACTAAAGGCTAATAATCCAATTATTAACCCAAAAATTATATACATATTTTTCATAGTATGAGATTTTATAAAGGGAAGAGTTTTATCTCTCCCCTGGGTTAATTATAGTTTACCTGCTATTGCTTTGAAGATTCCATTAACACCAGTCAATCTATCAGAAGATTGGAAGATGTTTGTAGGGGCTGTCCAAAGATCAAAATGAAGGCCTATGATTATATCATAAGATTCAACAACTGAGTTTCCAGAACATGCATTAGGGATAACCCTCATGTCATATTTTAATCCAGGAATAGCCGGATCTGGAATTGTTCCTCTTTCTACAATTCCCATTGGTCTTGCAAAGCCTCCCACGTATTCATTGTAGTCCGCAAATTGCATTGATCCTGGCATGAAGGCAGCAAATCCGTCTGCATCTCCAATAGAATCCGTTCCAATTGAGAAGTCGGTATAATATTTAAAGCCTGGATTTTTCGCCATTGCTCCAAAATCATTACCATTTAAATTGCAGCATCCATATTCAAGAGCTCCAAGAGCAAGATCAAGAGCTCCTTCGCCTACAACGATAGGAAGACCAGTCATTGTAGTTCGTCTCATGTCTTGTTTAAATTTATTAAATCCACTCAAAACAGGGGCTCCTTCTTGAAGTCCAGTGGCATTGTTAGCACGATACATATTGTATGTGTTAATGTCTGCGCCTCCTTGGTACTTACCAAAATTCAAAATAAGAGAAGTGTGAAGGTCGTTATTGATAGCCTGACGCATTGCATCAAAATCCATCATAACCTCCATTACAATCTCGCTCATCAATTGAAGGTTATAAGAATTTCCTTCCCATGTATTAAATGCAGCACCTTCAACAGGAACCAATTTACTGGATGCATCACATAATTTTCTGATGTTAGCTTCAGGTACATTGATAGTATGTTGACGGTATTGATTTACTGTAAATACTTCTTCAAAATAAGGCTTAGGGGTTCCGGATGTACAATCTTTAGTTGTTCCGGTATCGGTTGGGGTTGCTCTTTGTTTGTGTTTTACCCTTACTGATTTAGCATGTCCATTTTCTGCTACAACACTTTGAACAACCGTATTTGGTTGCCTATTCATGGGATCGTACAATGATTGCAATAGACCTACTTGGGTAAATAATTCATAGGGAGTGCCGTCTTTTAGGAGTTCATCTAATCCTACAAGTATAGCGGGGCATACCGCATTTAATTGATTAATTGACATGGTGATTGATCGCAAATAAAAGCGTCAAAGCGAGTGGTTAAATCAATGTTAGCCTTGTTGATCCTTTAAGGATTGTTGTAATAGGCTAGAAACTGAATTTGATCGCTTGTTGGTGTTTGACTGGCTTCCATTAGAAGCAATCACGGGGATTTTTGTATTTGTGTTCGCTGTCTGTGTAGACACCGCTAAAAATTTGTTATCAGCTAGTACTTTAGCTGCAAGTTGAGCAAAGTTAGGATTTTTATTTGAATTATCAAAATATGGAAGCTCTGGATTATCCAATCGGACCAATTTAATTTCTCCTTTTTCATCCAAAGAAATCTGAGCACCTTCTTTTTCAAGATGCTTGTTAATGGCTATTCTTCCCATGTCGGTCCTTAGTTCAGCCGGATAGTTTTCAGACCATTTTTGAGAATTCAAAACTGAATCAATCTTGGCATTGCGAACGTACTCTTTGAAGTGACTATCCTTTTCGCTAATGATCTTTTCTTTCTCTTCATCTTTTGCTCTTAATGCCGCTCGTAATTCATCGATCTCTTTTTTAATCTTTGCTTCCGCATCGGCATCTCCTGCTTTCTTTGCGCCTGTCTGATCTTTCTTCGCTTCTGCTATTCTATTTTCAAGAATTTCGTTATAAATATCCTGCCTCTTGCCGGTGTTTCTCTCCCCATTGATTCTATCTTTTTCCTCGTCCGTGAATCCTAATTTATCCGCGCTTTCAATTAGCTTTTTATCCCATCCATTATACGCCTGTGCTGTAAAATGGTTTTTCACTGACGATTGCCCCTTTGCCCAGCTTTCCGCTTCCTGTGCGTTCATGAGGCTATTAAGAGCTTGCTCTACTTCGTCAGGAATTGGAGTTGTTAAAGCTAAAATCTCCTTTAAATTATCTGATGTGTGCTGCAACCCTGCCCTCTTGGCAAGTTCTGCAAATACTTCTCCTGCTTTTTTCATAATTATTTTTGATTAGGTTTTCTCCCTGGTTTTGACTTAGGCCCTTCAGTGGTAATTTCTTCAACCAGTTCTTCTATTGACTCTTGAACCTTTTCAGGCTTTACAGTTGCCTTTGGTAAAATTTTATAATATTTGTTATGCTCGTCATCTGTAGCGAATCTTACTCCTCTCCAATGGTAATTTCTTAATCCATCATCTTTTGTAAGTTGCTCCTGGGCTACGTGACTAGGGACCTCTACTGGCTTATAATCATAAGCTCTTTTTGTTGCATCGTGAATCGGCTTGATTACGAGTACTGTATCTTTTTCTTGACTCATATTGTTTTAATTTACCGCAAACTTGACGGAGTTAGATCCTGTTTTATTAATGCCGGATGTATCGCATATACTTTAAGTTTTTTATCTTCTTGAATGTCTGCCAAAACACAATCCACAGAAGCGTAGAAGTTTTTAGTATTATCAAGAAGTGTATCTATAATAGAAATATCCACTATATATGCGTGGGTGAGCCAACACCTTTCAGCTCTATATAGCGACCTACTATCAATATCAAATAGCTTTTCTTTCAATGCAGATGTTTCACCCTCAATAACCCCTTTGTCATAATTCCATTGACCCAAATAAAGCATATCATATTCTGGGCTTTTAGAGTGAAAGTCTTCAAATGTTTTAATAAAGCCTTCTGGAAACTCGCAATCATCTTCAAATATTAATGTCTTCTTCCATCCGTTCTCTTTTATCTTTTTATAAATAGCCCTATGCGAAAGAAAGCATCCTATTTCTGCATTATTCAGTGACTTCTTTTCTCCATGTGCTGAAAAGAAATTATAATCCGGGCTTGCCCAATTAATTTCTCCACCACTGAGTGCGTTAAATCTTTCTGCCTCTATTTGAAGTTTACTTAATCGCTCCTTCATATTTCTAAACCTGTCTGGTCTATTTCTATGATTTATCCACCACATTTTATCTATACCTTTCATCTCTTCCTTTCTCCTATATGTATAGTTCTATGTTTGTCTTCCTTGGTTCCATAATATGCAAACCACAAAGCTGGATTCCTTGTCAGGTAATATGTGCTCAATTGGTACTCTCCAAATGGCTGTAAATC
>CAZGWG010000399.1:0-3430 GCA_964529165.1 uncultured Sphingobacterium sp. | reverse complement strand
AAACGCTCAAAGAAACTACGCTTGTTTCTTTTTTTAAGGTATGTGAAATGCAGGGAATAAAATCCGGCTTTCATTATAAACTTAACCAACAATCAAACACGATTCATTTTCCTAACGGATCTATTATTCTGCTCAAAGATTTATTTTCCTATCCTTCAGATCCAAATTTTGACAGTTTGGGAAGTTTGGAAATTACGGGAGCCTTCATAGATGAGTGCAACCAGATTTCAGAGAAAGCCAGAAATATAGTCAGGTCAAGAATCAGGCATGATTTGGATAAATATAATTTACTTCCTAAAATGCTAATGACCTGCAACCCGTCTAAAGGGTGGGTTTATTCGGAATTTTACAAACCATTTAAAGCCGGCGAATTGAGCAAGGATAAAAAATTTATTGTGGCCCTGGTTACAGATAATAATAAAATTTCCAAAACTTATTATGAGAATCTTCTGAAGCTTGATGAGGCAAGTAAGCAGAGACTGCTATATGGGAATTTTGAATATGACGACGATCCTTCCGCACTTATTCCGTACGATAAGATAATTGATTGTTTTACTAATGAATTCATCCCTGAAAGTGAAACTTATATTACTGCCGATATTGCGCGTTATGGATCAGACAGTACCGTTATCGGTTTATGGAAAGGCTGGCGTGTAAGATTGTTCAGATATAAAGGGAAGTCGGTTACCGATGTTGCGAGCATCGTAATAAACATGCAAAACAAAAACAATGTATCAAACAGTAGAACAATAGTTGATGATGACGGAGTGGGTGGTGGCGTTACGGATATAGTGAAATGTAAAGGGTTTGTAAATAATTCAAAGGCGCTCCCTTCACCTACTTCTCCATTAGATAAAGATGGTAAGCCGGTTCCCGAGAACTATGTTAATTTGAAAAGTCAATGCTATTTCAGGTTAGCAGACAAGATTAATAAGTCAGGGATTTATATAGATTGCAAAGACGTAGAAATTAAAGAATTAATTATACAGGAACTTGAACAGGTTAAGCAACATGATATGGATAAAGATGGGAAGAAAGCTATTGTTCCGAAAGATAAAGTAAAAGAAATCATAGGCAGATCCCCTGATTTTTCAGATTGTCTTGCGATGCGAATGTGGTTTGACTTAATCCCCAAACGTGTTTATGCAGACGCTTCTTATTAATCTTTATACGATTAAAGCCTTCTCACGTATTTTCTAAAATTATCTTTATTAAAAATACCACACGTGGGCATATTTGGGCAAAGTAAAGAGATAAAAAAATTAAATAGTCAGATCAAGGCGCTGCAAAGCAGAAACAACGTGGCATATTTGGCTGATAATTTTAATAGAAATATAGCCATATACCCGGAGTGGAATATCACTAAGAATTCCGACCGATATGTAACGACCGACGATATTTATTCCATCGTCAGGATGCTTTCTACTACTGCCGCTTTAATTCCGCTTAGAGGCTATTTGGTCAAAAACGATGAAGCAGCAAAGGCCTTAAAAAAAATATCAAACACTCATAAATTACCATTACAAGTCAAGGCGCTCGAATTAAAAGCATTTGAGGACTTACCTGAAACGGACGGATTGAACGAACTACTCGAAAATCCCTCCAGCACTATGAGTAAGTTTGAATTCTATGAAGCCTGTTATATTCATCTTAACCTAAACGGGGAAGTATTTTTATTAAAGGAAAAACCGCTGGCCGGCGTGAATGAAGGAAAGACGATAAGTTTTCTAATAATGCACCCGCAAAATGTCATACTAAAAGTTACAGATACTTTACCGAGGCGAGTGGTGGCTTATGATTATAGAGTGGACGGACAAATGATTTACGAAAATCTTCCATTAGAAGATGTTATTCATATCAAATATTATAATCCGCAATTATCTTTTTCAGGTAGTGAATTGAGAGGGCTTTCTCCGATTAAAGTATTATCCAGGCGCTTAACACAAATGGATAGCAATACTGATGTTCAGACAGCCCAAATGCAAAATGGTGGCGTAGAAACGATAGTCTTTGATGAAACCCTGGCCACAGAAGAAACAAAGACCGTAATTGATAATCGGAAAGATAATTTTTATCGCTTCCTTAAAAATCCGGCTAATACAGGTGCGCCCTTCTTTGCGTCGGGAAAAATGGGATCAATACATTTAGGCTCAACGCTCGCAGACATGAAAGTTATTGAGAGCGCGGGGATTGGATTCAAGAAACTCTGTAATGCTTTCGGAACATCTGATATCTTATTTAATAACGGCGAAGCAAGTACAGAATCTAACGTAAAGGTAATGACCGCCCGGACCTACACGAATACGACCTTACCCAACGTTTACCGTGTTCGAGATGGGCTTAAAAAAGGATTATTAGAAGATTTTAAAGACGGCAAGAAAAGAGATATACGGGAAGACATCTCAGAGATCACAGAATTACAGCCGAACTCAAAAGAAATGGCTGAATGGTTAAATGTGGCATGGTGGGTAACTCCTAATGAGAAACGCGAAATGATGCGATTTGAGAAAAGCGATAATCCTTTGTTTGAGCAACCGTTAATTCCGGCGGGCCTGCAAACGTTAGATGACTTAAACGCTATCCCGGATATTCCGGTAGTAACACCAAATGGATTATAAATGACTTTAGATGAAATGATTCTCAAAGCAATCCCTGTTAACTCAAAGTGCGCCATAGAGGAACAGTATAATAAACATCGGAGAAAACTTTTAAAACAGAGATTTGAAGAGTACCTTGCAGAACAATTAAGTCAGCAATTTAATGCAAGACCCTTTATACAAAAACCCGTTGGGAATTCAGATGAATTTCGACTGGGTACAAGTTCCAACTGATGGCAGTAAATGTGGTGAATGTGAAATGGTAATAATCAGTAAGAATATGTGGCAAATGGTCACTTTTGTAAATTACGAACCGATTGAAACAAGATTTAAAATGTGTGAAGTGTGTTACGCAATAAAAAATAAAGACAATGACAATCAAGAACTTAATAGATAAATACATACCGGAAGAAACTATGAAAGTTAAGGTTGATTTCTATGCAGATATTTTAGAGCTATTAGCTAAAATGAGTAACGGGAGCGTGGTAATTGATAGGAAATTAATTGAAAAAGATTTACTTCAAAATGGCAACCAAAAACATAACAGATAAGCAAGTTGTTTTGGCGTATATAGAATTTAAAAATAATTCTGGTAAATACCCGTATGATTATTTAATGGAATGGACAGGTGAATGTGAAAAGGTTTGTTTTAAAGCTATGGAAAGAGCGGAAGAGAGAGGTTATATAGAATATGGCGTAAGTCTTAGAACCGGATGGGTAACTGAAAAAGGACAAAGTTTAATTAATGACTAATGACGAGAGATATAACTTTTTACTACGCTTCCAACGCTTCCAACAATCGCGGGAAAAATACTTTGCTCCAAAAATTAACG
>CAZGWG010000398.1:3206-3436 GCA_964529165.1 uncultured Sphingobacterium sp. | reverse complement strand
TCTGCCCAATCTCAGGAATTCCTGCTAAGCGGTAGAATTCAGTGAAAGTAAAAACATAGTACAAACCGAAATATCACTTTCTGAAAACAGTATAATCAGCTAAGTGATACAAAAAATATCAAGGGGTTTTCTTAGCTTTAAGAAAGGGGTCAAAGCTGCTGAATAAAACAGAGAGCCTGTCTCCGGATCAGCAGAATATTATAATACAATTTGAGTAAAACCTGAAAGCC
>CAZGWG010000398.1:0-3196 GCA_964529165.1 uncultured Sphingobacterium sp. | reverse complement strand
CGGACACGCGCAAATACGCGCGGTTCTTTTCGTACCTGAAAGCCGGCAATTACCATAGTTCTTAATGAAGAGAACTATTTAATTTCAGCTTCGTCCGGAAAACGTATATTTTTTCATTACTGTAAATTTTGAATGAAAGGGGCTTTTTTATCGGTAAACTCTCATTAGAATTGGTTTTTTACCCAAAAATATAAAAATCATATATATTTAATAATCAGTATTTTAAATAGAAAAATTAAATAATAAGTTTAAATATAAATTTATTAAAAGCGAGATAAAAACTAAAATTGTTAGCAAGTCTTAAAATAAATGAAAATTTCAGGTCTTAATAATCTATATATCAGTGTATTTACATCATTTATATTATGTTTAAATACAGCATTGGTTTTTGCACAGATTTTTGATGCGGAGCAGAACCCTCCGGGCATAAAATGGATGCAAATCCGGACAGAAAATTTCCAGATCGTCTACCCCATTGAGCTTAAAGACGAAGCTCAAAGAATGTCAAATACCCTTGAACATCTGCTTAACGGGGTTAGTAAATCTCTGAATAAAAGGCCCCGCCCTATCACTATAATCCTGCAAAATCAGGGTGTCATTTCGAATGGTTTTGTACAGCTTGCACCCAGGCGATCGGAGTTCTACACCACCCCACCCCAGAGCCTCGATTTCCAGGACTGGCTCAATGGCCTGGCGATCCATGAGCTCAGACACGTGGTTCAATTTGATAAATTAACCGGTGGACTAAAGGCTCCGTTTTTCGAAGAATTGGCACTTGCAATTTTCGGAATCACCCTCCCTCCCTGGTTCTTTGAAGGGGATGCTGTTGGTATCGAAACAGCCCTGAGTCACGCCGGTCGCGGAAGGCTTCCGGACTGGGAACAAATTATCAGGACAAATACACTAAGTACCGCTCCCTACTCCTACTCCAAGAATTACTTTGGCTCACTTAAAGATCGGACACCCGGCTATTATCAGTTGGGATATTTTATGACGACGAAGCTAAAGAGAGACTATGGTCAAGCTATTATCGACAGCATTATGACCAGAATCAGACGAAATCCTTTGAGGCCTTACAGTCTTAGCAATTCCATTAAAAAATTTACCGGACTTAGCAGCAGAATGCTTCATGACTCAACCCTGGCTGAATTGAAGATTCTCTGGCAGAAACAATCGGCGGCTCTTGCTCCGGTAAATTACCCTTCGATTAACAAACGAAGAGATTCATTGCCGGCCGACTACCTGTTTCCTGTTAGCAGCTCCAATGCCGGCATCATTGCACTAAAACAAAATCTGGTGCATACACCTACGATAATTCTTATTGATTCAAACGGCAGGGAACGTTCCCTGTTTAAGATCGGATTTCAAACTGAATATAATTTCAGATACGCCGAAGGTAAAATTGTCTGGGACGAAATCAGGTTCGACAAGCGCTTCAGGAAACGTTCCTATAACGTCATTAATATTTACGATATCGCCAGGGCTGAGCTTAAACAGATCAGCCGGAAAAGCCGCTTATTCTCCCCAAGCCTTTCGGCGGATGCAAAAAGAGTTGTGGCTGTAAAGATCAGCACTTCCAACCGCTTCTCATTGCTTGAGCTGAATGCTGAAAATGGCACAATCCTCCGCGAGTATCCAATTCCTGAAGGTTTCAGTTTACAAAGCCCGGCCTACAATGAGGAAGGAGATAAAATAGTCTGCGTTGTGATGAGTAAAGACGGGGCGGCCTTAATGGAATTCGGACAAAGCAACAGGAGTTATAAAATCATCACTCCCTTTCAAAGGCAACAAATCAGCCGTCCGGTTTATGCAGGCAAAAATATTTTATTCAGAGCGCATTATAAGGGCATCAACAACATTTACTGCCTCACACCGGAACAACAGACCATCGCGCTGACTTCGGCTCCCTACGGAGCTGCAAATCCATCCTACGATAAATTTGAAAACAGCGTACTTTTAAATAATTATCAGTTGAAGGGTTATGATATAGTCAGGATCCCTTTTGATAAACTGAGCGGGAACCTCGAATATGCGGATACCTTCATTGATTATGCTGCCCCCCTGCTTAGCCAGGAAGCAAATGCTAATATCCTCGACTCAATACCTCAAAAGAAATATCCGGTCAGATCTTACAGGGAATTTAACCATCTGCTCAATTTCCATAGCATATCCCCGATTGCCGAAAGCAGCGACGCAACCAATGAGCTTAACATTGGCTTAAAGTTCAAATCGAACAATCAGCTGAACACGCTTGATCTTTACGGAGGCTATCAATTTAATTCGGGACTAAGGAAATCAGAATACCTGGCCGGCTTCAGCTACAAACGCTTCTACCCTATTCTTGATATCAGCTATTTAAACAGGGGGAATTTAGTTTACACCCGCCAAAACAATTTTATGATTCCTGTAAGCTGGCGTGAAAATATTACTGAATTTGAATTAAGTATCCCATTTGCATTTAACAGGCTAAATAAGAACTACGGCATGGGGCTCAGAAGTTCTAGCAGCTTTACCTCCAGATATGAGATTCAGAATAAACCGGCTAATTTTATTGAAAAGCTAAAATTCCCGATGAAATATCAGGTTTACTTCAACAGGAATACCCAGCGGAGTGCAAGGGATCTCGCACCTGCCTGGGGACAAAATTTTTCACTAAGCTATTTTCATCTTCCATTCCAGAATTTACTGGATGGCTCTCTCCTGGCCTTCAGAAGTTTATTTTATACTCCGGGGCTATTAAATAATCATTCATTCCAGGCAAGTTTTAACTATCAGGAAAGCAGCGGAGCCTATAATTTTAGTATCGAGATTCCAAGAATCAGCGGATACAGTAATCTGGGAATGAGCAATCCGCTCAGAAATACATTACTGCTCGACTATCGTTTCCCATTATTCTATCCGGATGCAGAGTTAGGACCTATTGCCTATATCAAAAGAGTGAAGGGCGGTTTATTTACTGACTTTGAAAATATCGGAAAAGGAAAACCATTTGAGCCGCGTACGTTTGGACTGGAAATAGCTGCTGATCTGAATCTCATGCGGTTCATGCTTCCGAGTTTTGAACTCAGTGGCAAACTGATCTTTGCCAGAGAACTCGAACTTAACAGACCATTGTTTGAATTTGGATTTTTATATGACTTCTAAGAGCCTGTTTAAATTTATATTGTAAAATTGTTTATAGCTTATTTTTGAGCGA
>CAZGWG010000397.1:0-3442 GCA_964529165.1 uncultured Sphingobacterium sp. | reverse complement strand
AGAAAAATAGACAGTTTGTTCGACTGCGCTTCGACTGTTGTTCGGGAGTTCTTCGGCAAAAGGGCCTCCCGGCCGAAGAACTGTCGAAGCCGGGTCGAAGAACTCCCGAACACTTCTGCAACACTTCCCGAAGACTTCCCGAACCTGTCTCGAAGAAATCTCTTGTTCAGGATACGCCTATTTCAAATGATGGTCTTTGATTTTGAATCTATCCGGAATAAACTAATAGAAGAAAAAAACTCCTTTTACTTTTTCTCCATCCGTACCGGGATTTCAATGATAGGTTCAAATTCTGACATTGGGTATGAATCACACCTTAAAGATGACTAAGACTACACTAAAATGTTATTCACAGCATGAATAAGTTATTCAAATGCATGAATAAATTATTCATCAGCCTGAATAAGTTATTCAGAGACGCCCTAAAACTGCTTCCAGGCACTCAAAACAAGACTTTTTCCCGTCCCTATAAGCAAGCCTCCACAGGCAGGGTATTGACAGTGGTTTTTCATTAACTCCATTTCTTCCAGACTTAGTTAATCTTAAAAACATGACTGAACTCCATATTAATCAGGTAAGAATTTGGAAACAAAAAAGTAGTAGCAAAAGGTAGTTTATACACCAATCAAAACTGAAGCGAGCGGAGCAAGTTGATGCCTCTCAGGGCTTTTTCAACAACCTAACATTTAAGTTAATCTCAAAATCACCTGTAGAATACCCCCGCATACCGGATGTACCGTTTGTATAGATCCCATTAATACCAATATTCTGATAGTTCAGTCCTAATCCGAAAGAGGCACTTTTGGATGTATGGTACATCCCAAATAAATTTACTTTATTACCGGCATAACTTAGATTCGCTCCCGCATCTAAGATATTATCAAAGCCCTTTATACTACGAAAAACAACTTTAGGTTCAAGGTCAAATCCATTTATACCTTCGCTAAGTACCATTTTATAACTTACTGACGAAAAGAAAATGCTTTTATCTACAGTATTTCCGTTTTCTTCCTTCCTGAAAACACTTTTCATATTAGGCAGTGCTGCCTGAATGCTAAGCTTTTTACCGATATAGGCCATGCCGAAATTTCCATCTATAAATGTTTCCCTTTCATTAAATGCCCTCAAAGTAAGGTCATCAGGATCGGCATGAATATCGTCATTGCTTATACGTTCATTCATAAACCCAAGTGAAATTCCAAAATGCAATCGGTCTTCTCCTTCGTTTAATGGCAAACGATAGGCATAACCGGCCATTGCACTTGTCCTTTTAAATAACCCGGCCTTATCATTATAAAAACTCAATCCCAAACCGGCTTTCTCTGTTACTGCGTAATCGGCGGTGAATGTTTGCATTGTTGGTGAACCGGGAATATTGTTCCATTGAGTACGGTAACCTCCGTTAATGTTCAGTCCTCCGTTTGCTCCGGCCAATGCCGGATTAGCCAGGTATTGATTCTGATAGTATACGGCTCCCATAGGAGAAAGCTGTGCATATAATTCCTGAAAACTAATTAGAAAGCCGAAAGACAGCATCAGGATTCGTTTCCTGCAGACAGTTATGTTGAATGTATTTGAAAATATGATGATCATAATCTTTTTGTGTAATTATTTGTAGCCTAATTATCTGACAATACTGATAAATCCTCTGAGGGGTGTGACCCCGGGACCTAAACTGACAATAAAATAATAAGTGTTCTCATTCAAGGGAAATCCGTTATAAGTACCATCCCAATCATTTGCATAGCCGTTTTTACTGTAAACCTGTCTTCCTGTACGATCGAATATTTTCACTATATTATTGGGATAAGCATCGATGTTTCGTATGACCCAGGTATCATTCTTACCATCACCATTTGGAGTAATCGCATTCAATGCATCTAACGTTTTATAATCCTCTATTACATTGATCGAAATATTCTGAACACTTGTACATCCTGATGCATTGGTCGCTGTGACAGTATACGTTGTATTTACTAAGGGTCTGACTGTTAAAACTGCTGTATTCTGACCACTGATAATGCCATTTGAATTACTCCATTGATAGCTTATACCTCCCGATGCCGTCAACCTTGCAGTTGCACCTTTACTGATATCTGCCCCCATGTCACTTGTGATAGTTGCTGTAGCCGAAGGAATTACCGTGATTGTAAATGTCTGGCTAAAACTATCAAGCCCACCATCAGCAGTACCACCGTTATCTCTTACCATAACGGTGACGGTTGCAGAGCCTGAGGCACCGGGATTCAGGTTGTAGCTGATAGTACCTGTACTTCCGCTACCACCTGATACACTCAGATTACTGAATAAGCTGCTGTTATTGCTGCTTATATGTAGTGTGGTAGTTTGTGAACTTTCAGAGCCGGCACTGATTCCGCTGAGAGCGATATTCTGCATTACAGTTGTGTTGCATATTGCCTGATCAGCTATTACTGCAAGTGTAGGCGCAGTATTAGGTTGTAAAATGGTTAGTGTGCCGTTCAGATAAGTGATGGTATAGTTGGCAGCAGAAGCTCCGCTCGCAGTGATTAGGTAATTTCCTGCCGGTGAATTTGATGTTGCATTTGTGGTAATTGTTGGCCGTATATTTAGGACAGTTTCGGTTTCACCGTTAACGAAACCCGAATAGCTGACGGTGAACGTTGGCTCTGCAGCACCATAAGACCGGGTTTTATTCCCTGCAGTAATGGTTAATGCCGCCGGGTTAACAATCAGGTTACCTGGGCTATACGTAATATTATAATTCGTGGCGGTAAATGTTCCCCCTGTTGCAGCACTGGCAGTCACTTTACCAGTATAGGTGCCGACAGCATCTGATGCTGTATTTCCGTTTCCTGCACCTATTGCATAAGCCAGGTTTACCGATCCAATCGTTTCTGAGTTCTTTAAACCAGAGGAAGTAAAGGCGGTCGATCCGGCAGCACCAGTCAGTACTGAACCATAGTTGCGGTTAGCATTAGAAGCGGTGATGATCAGACTGGCCGGATCAACAATCAGATCACCGGGAGCATATGTAATGATATAATTCGTGGCGGTAAATGTTCCCCCTGTTGCAGCACTGGCAGTCACTTTACCAGTATAGGTGCCGACAGCATCTGATGCTGTATTTCCGTTTCCTGCACCTATTGCATAAGCCAGGTTTACCGATCCAATCGTTTCTGAGTTCTTTAAACCAGAGGAAGTAAAGGCGGTCGATCCGGCAGCACCAGTCAGTACTGAACCATAGTTGCGGTTAGCATTAGAAGCGGTGATGATCAGACTGGCCGGATCAACAATCAGATCACCGGGAGCATATGTAATGATATAATTCGTGGCGGTAAATGTTCCCCCTGTTGCAGCACTGGCAGTCACTTTACCGGTGTAGGTGCCGGCAGCATCTGCTGCTGCATTCCCGTTACCTGCACCGGCAGTGTATGCCAGGGTTACCGATCCGATGGTTTCT
>CAZGWG010000396.1:0-3448 GCA_964529165.1 uncultured Sphingobacterium sp. | reverse complement strand
AGATAAATTTATTTTCAAATATCTCAGTTGTGCAACAAGCACTTTAGCTCCGGGTAAGGATCCGGTTTTCAGACCGGGCCAGTCCGAACGGAGTTCATCCGGGTGGGCTTCAGCCCAAAATTTCAGCGGCTTAAGAGTCTTGTTGAATGAGCCTTGTTTTTGTATCTTGTAAATAGTTATAAGGTAAATATGTAATCATAGTCCTGTGAAAAGATATCTCACCCTTTTAATTCTTTTGTTTTTATTCGGGGCGTGCCAGGAAAAGCTTGGCCAGAAGGTGACTTTTGGTTATGATCTGGCATTTTTAAAACAATATCATTCGGATCTGGTTCTTTTGAAGGATCCTGTAAGTGGTGCCCAGCTTATTGTTCTTCCGGCCTATCAGGGACGTGTGATGACCAGTACAGCAGATGGGGAAAAGGGGTTGAGCTATGGCTGGATCAATTATGATCTGATCGCAAAAGGAACATTCTCAGAACATTTTACGGCTCTTGGTGGTGAGGAAAGGTTCTGGCTCGGACCTGAAGGCGGACAGTTTGCATTGTATTTTAAAAAAGGAGCGGATTTTACATTTGACAATTGGTATGTTCCCAAGGCGATTGATTCTGAACCTTTTAATCTGATTTCCTCAAATGCAACGGAAGCAAAATTCGAAAAGACAATGCACCTGGAAAATTATACAGGTACCGCTTTTGATATACAGGTAAACAGAAATATTTCCCTGCTTAATCCTGCTTTGATCAATGAAGTTCTTGGTATTGAGCTGAGCTCAGATATTCGGTCTGTTGGATTTCAGTCGCAAAACATTTTAACAAATACCGGATCAAATGCATGGGATCAGGATACAGGTTTACTCTCGATGTGGGTCCTGAGTATGCTTAAGTCTAATGATCAGACCAATGTGATTATCCCGTACAGGAGGGGAGACAGCCTGAGTTTGGGTAAAATTGTGACCGATGATTATTTCGGCAAATTAGGTGCACACCGGCTAAAGATTGAAGATGGGTACCTTTTATTTAAAGCAGATGCGAAACAACGAAGTAAAATAGGAGTCTCTCCGAAACGGGCTTTACCCATAGCCGGGAGTTATGATGCCGAAAATAACGTGCTGACTATTGCGCAATTCGCCTTGCCGGAAGGTATTACAAGCTATGTGAATTCCACCTGGAAGATTCAGGACGATCCTTTTGCCGGTGATGCAGTTAATGCCTACACGGATGGGCCAATTGACGGAAAACAAATGGGAAAATTCTATGAGATCGAAAGCTCTTCCCCTGCTTTAAGTTTAGCACCCGGAGCAAGTGCGGAGCATATTCACCGTACAATTCATCTGAGCGGTCCTGCAGAAAAGCTGAATGAAATTTCGCTGAAGTTATTTGCTCTCAGTTTGGATCAGTTAAAATTCTAAGACTATTTCTGAAATTCAGTCTTTGACCATTTATGACTTGCATCCAGTTTGAATGAACCCAGGTACTTCTGGTTCCAGCTATCAGGAGAGATCATCGAAAGGAATAAAGTCTCATCCGTTTTACTGTAAAGATGATAAACCTGACCCATAACCGGGGTGAAATTATATTTTGCAGAATAAACCAGTTCATTGAGTTGTACCTCCTGTACCAGTTTTTCATATTCTTCCCTTAGTTCATCGAATTTGGTTTTAAAATTCTTATTGGCCAGCTCTGCATTGGACTGTTTCCAGCCACCTACATTTTCGAGATTTATAGCCGGCGCACTCAGGTTAGTGCCATAGCTTAAACCCTTTTGATAATATCCCTTTTCCTTATCCCAAACCACCAGGTCGGGCTTTTCTTCATTTTCTTCCATCTCTACAATTGTAAAAGATCAAACAGCCGCTCTTTTATCTTGTAAAAATAATTATTGAAGCTCGTAATTGTTTAACTGTAGAATAAAATGACCTGATTATTATGTAGATGATTTGAAAATGCTGGAGAATTTGTTTTGGAGATGATAATTTTCAAATCTGTTTGGGTAGATAGGTTTGCCCAGAAGTTATAATATCTTATTTAAGAGAAAAAGAGGGTCGCGGTATTCGCCACAATGATTGATATGACTTTTACAATTCTTTTTTATGCTGCTTTTTTCATATTCTCTTTGATTTTTAACGACTGTAGCGACTCGGGATGCGAACTTATTATTCATGGCCTGTACTGCGATTGTGTCGAACTCATGTTTGAATATTGTTTTTTATGCATTAAATGAATTTATTAAGGTTTTTAGCCAGATCAATTGGGACAAGTATAGTTCTACCTATTACTTTCTTCGTAGATCCTTCGATCAAAGTACCCTTTGATCGAAGGATCTACGAACTTGGTACAATGTTGGTACGAAGATGGTACGAAGATGTCCTCCTGAAATAGCTATACTGTCACGTCCTGCTATGTTTATCAAGAATATAACACTTCAAAGGTTATTCTTTTTTAGCAGTTCTGAAATAAGAATATTGTGCGGACGCTGCCGACCTTGGCACTTCTCTTTGTAGAAAGCTTTTACAGAAGGATCAGCTAGCATCTTTAGAGCTATAGTCTGAGCTTCCTTAAAATTTAAGCGCTGCTGCTTCTGAGCTGTTGTAGGCTTTATGTTGCTCATGTCGGGGTAAGCACTAAAAATGGTTCTTCCCCAGGTATCTATGCGGACAACAATGGTCTTTTCAATGGTACCTCTGAAGCCCGTTAAGTTTGGTTCTTTCGAAATTCCCATGACAATCAATTTGTATTAAGTTACGAAAACAAAAACTTTTATCAGATGCTACTGTTTTTTTATTTGTTGAATTTCTTCAAGATTCTGTAAAAATGCTTTAGCAGGCAGATAAACCAAGGCCGAAAAAAGTAGACACTAAATAAAAAAACGATATTTCTTGCTATTTTGCTTCATGAAAAATGCTCTGATTCTACTGTTTATAGTATTACTTTCTGCTTCTTGCAAAGAAACTAAGTCCACTAAACCATCATTTAAAAATATCTTAGTTTTAGGTAACAGCATTACCATACATCCACCAAATCCATCGGTCGGGTGGTATGGTAATTATGGTATGGCCGCCTCCTCAAAGGAAAAAGATTATATCCACCTGATATCATCTAAGATAAACCATAATGTTATTCCGGTAAATATTTCTGCCTGGGAAGGGTCTCACAGGACCTTTGCTCTGAGTAATTATGATGAGCATTTTAGAACAGCTCCGGATTTGGTAATAATCAGACTGAGGGAGAATGTTACTGACGGTTCCGGTTTTGATAAATCTCTTCAAGAGCTTATTAATTATATCAAGTCAAAAGCACCAAAATCAAAAATATTGATGACTGGTGTATTTTGGACAAACGAACCAATAAATAATGTGTTAAAAAGTGTAGCTGAGACGAATGAGATACCATTTATACCATTATCTCAGTTTGACACAAAGGAGAATATCTCAGCGATCGGAGAATATGCC
>CAZGWG010000395.1:0-3449 GCA_964529165.1 uncultured Sphingobacterium sp. | reverse complement strand
CTATGCTAATAGCTACACAAATCTATCAATACAAAATAAATCTTACCAAACGCAAAACTTTAAATTTAAAAACTGTCTGCTAAAGTGCTTTAAAGCAAAAATTTTAACCCCCTTGCCTATTTTTTGTACTTTTAATGATCTTCTTTTAGAACAGATCAATATGGAAAAAGTTATATTAATTACAGGAACATCAAGCGGTATCGGACTCGAAACTGCCATAATGCTTGCAGAACAGGGGCATAAAGTATATGCGACCATGCGCGATCTGAACAAGAGATCAGCTCTTGAGAATGAAGCAGAAAAAAGGAATGCTAAACTACATATCAGACAATTAGATGTACAGGACGAAAAAAGTATCCAGGCCTGTGTTGCTGAAATCATCGCCCAAGAACATAAGATAGATGTACTGATCAACAACGCCGGTGCAGGGTTCATCAAACCGATGGAGCAGGCAAGTATGGATGAAATACAGCAGGTAATGGACGTCAATTTCTATGGAGTGATTCGCTGCTGCAAAGCCGTGATGCCGTATATGCGTCAGCAAAAAAGCGGACATATCATCAATGTTTCTTCAGTTGGGGGTATTGTTGGTTCTCCGGTAAATGAGATTTATTGCGCCGCAAAGTTTGCATTGGAAGGTTTAACAGAAAGCCTTGCAACATATCTGGAGCCTTATTTTGGGATCAATGTATCACTAATTGAGCCAGGAGGCACGATCACAGAGTTCGGCAATAGCCTGACCGAATACTTTGAGTCGACCGGTGGTATTCTGAACGATGACTATAAACCTCTGATGGAGGATTATATGGCTTACCGCTCTACTTTTACTGAAGAATTTAAGGAAAAGGCCTTTCAGAAGCCTGCAGATATCGCAGCTGTGATCATCAGGTGTATGAATGACCCGAATCCTAAAGTCCGCTACCTCACTTCTGAGGGCACATTAGCCTTCACGAAATTAAAAACAAGCCTCGATCCTGATGGTGAATTAATGAAAGTTCAGGTGAGAAAGGGGATTTTGAATAAGTAATTTTCGGAAGGACATATCACCTTGACCGATAAATGCAATAATATTGAAATTTCTTCTGCTGACCGCCTTGGGCGGTCAAATGTTTATAGCATAACATATATAAGGAAATCCCGACCCCGAAGGTGGTCGTATATGAGAATCAGTTACATGCGACCACCTTCAGGGTCGGGAAACGAGATTTTATTTGTTTTCTATAAACATACGACCACCTTCGGGGTCGAAAAACAAAATTTTTTATACGAATATTCATTAAAGTATAAGAAACTAATTCAGTGAAAAGCCTTTCAATCAACACAATTGGAGGCTTTTTTCGTATTTTCGTAACAGCCTATATCAGAAAATTGAGATACATTTCACTTTTTTTCATTCTTTTCATTTCAGTGCTTCCTGCATTTGCACAACCTGCAAACGACAGTTGGGACAAAGCTATTCTATTAACTGAGCCTTCAAAATGTTCGGCAGATGCAGCTTATTCAAATATTAATGCAACAGATGAGGGGGCTGTCGGGTCTGGATCGCAATGGCCGGCAGGTGAAACCGGCAGAGATGTATGGTTCAAATTTACAGCAAGTGCTTTTGATGTAACAGTAACCGTTACCGGTAACAGCACAGGTGGTGGCAGTTCTGGTGGAACATTGCGTGATCCTCTAATCGCAATGTATACGATTGAGAAATCCGGTACTACCACTAATTATTCTTCATTGGTTGGTAGCCTGGCAGCAGGAAATTCGATTTCAACCTATAATAAGGGCGGACTGACAGTCGGAAAAGAGTATTATATCCGTGTTAGTGCCAGAAACAATGGTACAGGTACATTCAAGCTTTGTTTAAACAATTATTTTGCACCATTAAAAGCTGGACAGGATTTTAATACTGCTTCTGTCTTGTGTAATAAGCAAAGCTTTTCAGAACTTAAATTAGAAGGTTCAGGGTTAAATAACACAGAAACTGCCGGTTCATGTTTGGGCGAGGAGTCCAATTCAGTGTGGTATAAATGGACTGCGGCAAATAATGGAACTTTAACTATGGACATTATCCCCATGGTCAATACAGACGATATCGATTGGGTTTTATACGACCTTGGGCCGACAGGCAATTTTAACAGTAAAACACTGCTGCGATGTGCTGCAGGGCATGGAGTTACCTTTGATAGCAGATGTCCCACTGAGCCCTTATACTTTAGAACAGGAATGAGTATGGCATCCACCGATTTGGCAGAAGCCGGTGGTTGTGGAAACGGCCAGGATGGTTATGTTCGTTATATCGATATGGTTCAAGGGCATACTTATGCGTTGATAATTGATAGGTTCACTGCTGGAAACGACAATGGCTTCAAATTAGAGTTTGGAGGCACAGGAGAGTTTGTTGGCCCCGAAGCCAAAATCGTACTTACAAAGAATCAGCCATGTAGCCCTGCCCAGAGTTTTACCTTCAACAATACCGGATCAAAAAATTATTCCAGGGCTGAATGGAACTTTGGCGAAGGTGCCAGCATTGCTACTGCGAATACTGCCGGGCCGCACACAGTGACTTACTCCAGTCCGGGTTTTAAAACAGCAGTATTGCAGGTATTTAATGAAGATGGCTGTGCTGTTAGCATCACGGAATCTTTTCTTGTTGGCTTAAAACCTGCACTTCCGCAAATTACTGGTTTGAAACCAAGGTATTGTATCGGCGAAACAATTGAGCTGAGTACACCCGTTCTTGATGGTGCAAGCTATTCCTGGACCGGTCCCGGAGGATTTAGCGCAAGCACTGCAGAAATCAAAGTCCCGGTCGACGGTGCTGGAAAGGCAGGCACATATACAGTCACTATAAGTCTGAATGGTTGTACGAGCGACCCTGCATCAGTAAACATAGCTTCAATAGGACAAACACCAACAGCCTCATTTGTCATAACGAATAATAGTCCCTGCACAGTCGGGCAAAGCTTCACTTTTACAAACAGCTCGAAGGACTTTCAGAAACTTAAATGGGATTTTGGAGCTGGGGCAAGTATTCCACCAGGAAGAACCACAACGGTTAATACTGTTACTTATTCGAGTTCAGGCACCAAAACCATTCGTCTGGAAGCCGAGGGAAGTTCAGGCTGTATCAGCGTTTTCACCCAGGAGATAATCGTGGCATTAAGTCCGGCAAAACCCATAATCATTGTCAATAAACCTGATTTCTGCCTGAATGATGTAATCAGGCTCAGTACCACTGCACAAAGCGATGTTACTTACACCTGGACTGGGCCAAATAATTTCAGTTCCAATCTCCAATCACCAGAAATACCGGTTACAAGCGCAGCAGTTGCAGGTACTTATACCCTGACTTTAAGCAGGGGTAATTGCAGCACCGAAACAGATAGCATTCGTGTGCCACCGATTTACAAGAATCCTATTGCCTCATTCCGTTCAGAGCCAAAGCCACCTGCAAA
>CAZGWG010000394.1:0-3462 GCA_964529165.1 uncultured Sphingobacterium sp. | reverse complement strand
TGCCGCTTACATTCTGGATCAGTCAAAGAAGAAAAGAAACCGTATGTCATACCGAAGAAAAGCGCTAAAAAGAAAATTGAAGATAAGGAGGTAAAGAAAATTGTAGCTGCGATTAAAAAAGTTTCCAACAGATGCCAAATCAAAAGCCCGGTATGCACAGGATTCATTCAGGGAGCAGATCACACGCAAAAGATAAGCCCCAAAAACGCAACGAATAAAAAGAACATAAAAGGAGCCTGCAATGCATGTAATCTTTATAAAGAACAACACCCGAAATGGGCAGAAAAGAACGGACACGCAGTAAGCAGATTTGATAAGGAATTTTTAAAAGAAGCATGATCTACGCTAACCTGTGATACACCAATTAAAAATAGAAAGATGAATTACGAACAATTTTTGAAAAATAAAGTTATCATTTCTGAAGATCACGGCTTTGATGTTGACCCTATACTGTTATCTGAACTGCTTAAACCGCATCAAAGAGATATTTGCCTATGGGCTTTGAAAGGCGGACGCCGGGCAATATTCGCAAACTTTGGGTTAGGCAAATCAATGATGCAACTGGAGCTGGCTAAGCAATGTATTTTCAAAACAAATAAGCCTTTTCTTATCGTTTGCCCACTGGCTGTAGCAGGTGAGTTCAAGAGAGATAATAATAAATTAGGGACCGGCCACAATATCACATACATAACTGATACCGATGATATCGAAAGTTATGAACCGCAAATATTCATTACAAATTATGAGAGGGTGAGAATGGGTGATATTAACCCGGAAAAATTCGGTGGCGTCTCTTTTGATGAAGCAAGTATCTTACGAAACCTTAAAACAGAAACAACAAACTTTGTAATAAAATATTTTCAGCAGGTACCGTACAGGTTTGTTGCTACTGCTTCTCCGGCCCCTAACGATTACATCGAAATCCTCAACTACGCTGTTTTCTTAAACGTGGCTTCCAGGGGTCATTTGTTAACAAGGTTCTTTCAAAGAGACTCAACCAAGGCCGGGCATCTTACCCTTTATCCGAATAAAGAAAAAGAGTTTTGGCAATGGGTGAGCACATGGGCAGTGTTTGTAAATAAACCATCTGATTTAGGCTACAGCGATGAAGGGTATATCCTGCCTCCTATAAACATTATAGAACATTGTGTAGAATCAGATCAGGCAGAAAGCTACATAAATAAGTACGGTGACTTGGTGATGTTCCGCGATGTAGTATCAGACTTCACCGAAAAAGCAAGAGAAAAAAGAGAATCAATAAAAAACAGATGTGATAAGGCTTTTGAAATCGCGCAAACCTGTAAATCTTCAATCGTTTGGCATGACCTCGAAAGTGAACGCGGGTACCTGGAAAAATTATTTAAAGAAAAATCTTCGCAATCGGTTTACGGGAGCCAGACGAACATTATTAAAGAAAATTTATTGATCGGGTTTTCTGAAGGTGAATATGACCATCTGCTTACTAAAAAAAGAATAGCCGGATCTGGCTGCAACTTCCAGGATCATTGCCATGACATGATCTACGCATCTATTGATGATAAATTCAATGACTGGATACAGTCTATCCACAGAGTTTATCGGTTCGGTCAAGCAGAGCAGGTGAACATACACATCGTATACACTAAAGAACAATATAAAACCCTGCAAACATTATACAGGAAATGGAAGCAGCATGATAAAATGCAGGACAACATGATTGGACTGGTTAAAGAGTACGGATTAAACACTGAAATAATCAAACAACAAATGGAGAGACAAATATTTAAAAACGGCAAGAAGATAACAATAGGAGACGCAACACTGTACAATAATGATACGGTTATTGTATCGGCAGATAAAAACGAAATGCCAGACAACAGCCAGCACATGATCCTTACATCAATACCTTTTGGGGATCATTACGAATATTCAGATAATTATAACGATTTCGGGCATAACGATGGAAATGAAAACTTCTTTAGGCAAATGGATTTCCTTACCCCTAATTTATTGAGAGTACTTAAACCGGGAAGGGTTGCCGCTATTCATGTAAAAGACCGCATTCGTTATTCTTATCAAAACGGGACCAGCTTCACCACTATATCTGACTTTTCCGGGCAAACGGTAGCTCACTTTGTAAAACATGGATTCTACCTGATGGGAAAGATAACAGTAGTTACCGATGTTGTAAGGGAGAATAACCAAACCTACAGATTGGGTTGGACTGAACAATGTAAAGATGCCTCTAAAATGGGAGTAGGTATGCCGGAATATATTTTACTATTCAGAAAACCGCCTACCGAAAATAAAAACGCCTATGCGGACGAACCTGTTGTTAAATCAAAAGACGATTATACCCGTGCCTTGTGGCAGTTAGACGCTCATTCTTTTCAGCGTAGTTCGGGGAATAGGTTTTTAAGCAACGAAGAGCTTAAAAAATACGACCTCGGTAAAATCTGCAGGGCCTGGGAAAAGTACAACAAAGAAACAATTTACGATTACAGGGAGCACTTGAAAATATGTGAAGATTTGGAAGAGTGCGGCAAGTTGAGCAGCTTATTCATGACCCTTCCTGTTCATTCAAATTCTGATATGGTTTGGAGCGATATAAACCGGATGGATACACTTAACGCAAACCAGGTAAATAGTAAAAAAGAAAAACACATCTGCCCACTTCAGTTAGATATTATTGAAAGATTAATCAACCGCTACTCAATGCCCGGTGAAAGTGTATGTGACCCTTTTGGTGGATTATTTTCGACAGCTTACAAATGTTTGGAAATGGGAAGAAGAGCCGTATCTACAGAGCTAAACAGCGAATACTTTAAAGATGGTGTTTTCTATGTGAAAAGCATTCACCACAAAATTAACATGCCAACATTATTTGACCTTCAAACCGCATAACATGACCCTTACAACCGATAACAAACCAGCAGCATCAAACATCCTATTCCCCAAAAGACGGCAGGAAGTGAAAGTAATAATGTGGTGCAACGATTGGGCGCTGTGTGAAAAAGAACTTAACGGCGCAATGAAAAGAGTTTGGATACATAAATCAAAATTAAAATAAGATGTACAACTATCAACAGCAAAGACCGCTTCTATTTACCGAAGAAGGGCAATTAATGTTTATCAAAATCAGGGATAAGGTGAAAGCATTAATAACCGTTGCCGGGTGCTTTAGAATGGATTCAGTTCTATCTATGGCGCTTGGCGATATATGGATGATGATTGCATGTGTAGACAGGATGGTTGAGTTGGGCGAATTAAAAGAAGTTACCGAATCGGAAGATACTGCCGGACAACACCGAATATTTACAACCAAATAACACAACATGAAAAAATTAACCGCAATTATTTTATTAATCACCGCTATAGCCTTCACACTTTCAATGGCAGGCTGTGCATCTACCAAAACAGGATGTTCCGCTACCAGGGGAATGAGTGGGTATAGGTAAAATTAAAAATCAAAACAAAATGAAA
>CAZGWG010000393.1:0-3480 GCA_964529165.1 uncultured Sphingobacterium sp. | reverse complement strand
CGTAATGGGGGCGGAAGTGGCAATATGAACAGTAGTGCATCTAATGAACATTTGTGGTTAATTGACAGTGAAGTGCTTCGAAAGCCCCTACTACGCCAAGCCCCAAAACGTTATGGGCTATGCAGTAGGACACACTAAAATACGACAGACAATTCAAAAACCTTATTATACAAAACAATAACTGACTTGACTGAAATTTCAGTTTCAAGCCTTGACAAGCTATTTGAAATTGCCAATAAACGACAATTAACAAAAGGAGAATTTATTTTAAAGCCAGAACAAATTTGTAAAACTATCATGTTCGTTGAAAAAGGATATTTAAGAACTTTTATTGACAAAGACGGTATAGAAATAAATACAGCCTTTACATTTGAAAGAAATTTTACGACCAACTTAAAAAGTTTACGTTCTGCATCTTTGGCTGAAAATTCGATACAAGCCGGAGAATTTACAACCATTTACGAATTTGACAAAGACAAACTTCTGGAGCTTTACAATGTATCGGCAGAAATAGAATCATTCGGCAGAAAACTTTTAGAGCAACTTTTAATAGCCCATGAGGAACACACCAACTTGTTTAAAATTTATTCCCCAACAGAACGATATCAATATTTGCAGACAAACGAACCTGAAATGTTGCAACGAATAAGTCTTTCACAACTTTCATCTTATTTGGGTATTGCAAGGGAAACATTAAGCAGAATTAGAAAAAAAATATAGTATAGAAAGGTTTTGTGACGATTATCACAGGTTAAAGCAATTACAAAAAATGACCTTTGTAATTCATTTGAAAATCGAAATAGATGAATTCAAAAAACAAATCAATCGTAACAAATTTCATTGAAGAAGTTTGGAATCAAAACCAATTAGAGAAAATTAATAATTACATTTCTGCCGACTTTATCGACCATTCGTTACCGCCTACTCTGCCAGCAGACAAAGACGGTATGAAACTTTGGATTATCGGGACAGGCAAATCTTTTGAGCATAAAACCACTATTGACGACATTGTTTGCGAAGAAGATAAGGTTATGCTGAAAATGAGAATGCAGCTTAAACACATTGGTATCTGGAGAGATATTGAACCGACTCATTTTGAAATATCAACGGTCGGTTATAGGTATTACAAACTTGCTGACGGAAAAATTATAGAGCACTGGTCTTTGCTAGACGGTAACTCAATTGAAAACCAACTTAAAGAAGCCAAACACGGTTGCAAAATACAGGAATAAGCGGACAAAATGCACAGCACATAACAAGGTGCTTACAATAGCGAGAGTTCCGTGCTTCTCAAACACATTTGTGCAAGATGGAAGTTCAGTTCTCCGAATGAAGTTAAGTGCTAATAATCCCCGCCAAACCTTTAATAGTCAACCTACAAACAATACCACTAATTGAATATCCGGCAAAGAGACTTAGAAGATGGAACATTTTTTTAAAGAACTATTTGAGTATAGTCACCATTTCAATCAAAAATTAGCTGAAATCTTTAAAGAAAGTCCAGATAAGACTTCTGAGAAAGCTATAAAGCTCTATAATCATATTTTAAACGCCCATCAGATCTGGAACAACAGAATTGATCCGGTACAATCGAAATTTGGCGTTTGGGAACTTCATCCTATTCAGGACTTAAAAAGCATTGATGAAACAAATTTTGGCCAGTCATTGAACATACTTGATAAATTTGATCTGAACGAAATCATTAACTACTCGAACAGTAACGGCCAGGCTTTCAGAAACAGTATTCGGAATCTATTATTTCACGTCATCAATCATTCTACCTATCACCGGGGGCAGATAGCTACAGAATTTAAAGAACATGGACTCGAACCACTGCCTACCGACTACATTTTTTTCAAGCGGTAATATTAAGACAGGGTGTGAGAAAAAATCTGAACTCCCCGTTTTTAACAGATACAATATATTAACACTAAACTCAGATCACAAATTCCAACAGATTTTCTAATCTTTTATGTTAAACATACAATATCAAATACTCAAACCTGAGGATAAAGAATATATTGAACTTATCGCGGACTGGTATTTAAGTGAATGGAATATCCCTGTTCAAACAACAATAGAGAAAACTAAGAAACTATCTGCTGAGCATGATGAGTTTCAAGTTTTAATGACAGTTGATAACCAACCTATTGCTACTGCCGGGCTGTACAGGAACGTTGGACTTCTTGACAGAGAACCCCGACTCAGTATTTACAAAAACTGGTTAGCTTTAGTTTATACTAAACCCGAAAGCAGAGGAAAAGGTTTAGGCTCATTAATTTGCAAACATATACAAGAATATTCAAAGGACCTTGGGCTGAAAGACATCTATTTATTTACTCATACAGCAGAAAACTTATACAAACGACTTGGTTGGCAACAATTAGAAAGGATTGCTGTGCTTGGTAAAGATATTGTTGTAATGAAAAAAGGATTGTAATAAAAAGGACTCAAAGTCGGTAATGCAAACTTGAAAAGAAATAATCTTTTAATTTAACATCAAGTATCAACAGAAAATAAAACCGTCCACTTATTATTAGCTTCTCTCAACCCATCACTTGAAAAGGGCGAAATCGCATCGCTTTTCCCGTTTAAAGAAAAGTCCCCAATCCTAACAGCTCAAAATCAGGCCTTTTAAACAAAGCACATTCGGACGTTTAAACAAAACCGAACCGATAATTCCTCTCTAGTTTTGTTTCATCATAAACAATTAAATTTTATAAAAATGAGACAAAACAATTATCAGGGAGCCTTGCAGCAAGCAATTTCTTCTGGATTCAACGCCAAATCTACCTCTACTGATGTAATTAAAGGTATTGATCTGAGCGGAAAAATTGCAATCGTAACCGGAGGCAACACAGGCATTGGCCTGGAAACTACCAAAACACTTGCGGCAGCCGGAGCCACAGTCATCGTGCCGGCAAGAGATACTGAAAAAGCAAAAAGAAATCTGGAAGGTATTGCGGGTGTCGAATTGGAAGCTATGGATTTGATGAATCCCGATTCAATTGATGCATTTGCCGAAAAATTCCTTGCCTCCGGCAGACCGCTCCATTTGCTTATCAACAATGCAGGTATCATGTGGGTACCGCTACGCCTTGATAGCCGTGGCATTGAATCGCAATTGGCGACCAATTATCTCGCACAATTTCAATTAACGGCAAGACTTTGGCCCGCCCTTAAAAAAGCCAATGGCGCCCGGGTAATCAACGTTTCTTCTCAGGGTCATCAATTTGCTCCATTCAATTTCGAAGACCCGAATTTTCAAAACAGGGAATATGAGACCCTGCAGGCATACGGACAATCCAAAACAGCCAGCAATTTGTTCGCGGTCGAACTGGACAATCGCGCAAGAAAATATAAGGTAGGAGATTGCCTTCAGCATCGCAAAAACCCATTTGCTGAAATAATTCCAGGGATGCTTCTCTGCCTAACTCTGTACCGGCAATAGAACCCGGATGCAGTGAGTAAGCTCTTACC
>CAZGWG010000392.1:0-3486 GCA_964529165.1 uncultured Sphingobacterium sp. | reverse complement strand
CATCCCAAATAATGTTCTTCATTTAATAATTTAGTGTGCAATTTATGTGCTATTTCTTTCTGTAAAGTTTCAAAGCATATCACGAAAACAGTTTGTTCAATAAAATACCGCGTTTTATCAGCTAAAAGGCGTTTCCAGTTATCGCCGTCTAACTGAAACAGATAGTTTAAAAAATCAACAGGACTGTCGAACTTTGCGAGTATATCGTAAACAACAAGATCTCCAGTTAAGATTTTTGACGAGATAAATGGCTCATTAAGATTTAAAATTTGGGGAAAAACGATCTTGTAAAAAAGGCTGTCATACCTCTCTTTAATGTCTGTGCATTTGAAGTGATAAGCTACTTTCATAGAAAAATTGTCTTGTGGTCAATAATGATTACTAAATCGTGTACGATTATTAAATCTATTCTATTTTCAATACATCTAAATCGATCAGTTGGCTTAGAAAGGCAAGTGTTTTCTTAATCAAGATACGATTTACTAAATATATACTGAAAAAACCGATTCATTATGCTGCCCTGGACAAAAGCCATAAAGAGGAATTACTGGACTTTTTAGAAGGGCTTGAAGAATTACTGCCAGCAGTTTATCAGCTGCATTCAAAATTAAAATGAGCAGCTTTTAGTTTTTTGCTGAGAGAAGGGGAATATCTCTTTATTTTATCTCTGGCGCATCAATTAATTGATTAATCCAACTTGGAAAAATCAGTTAATTCATCTAGGGATACAGATAATGCTTTAGCAATTTGAACCAAAAGGAATGCTGTAGGATTAGCACCCTGCTTTTCATATCTATTAATAAACTGTTTGTCCTTCCCCTTTAGTATAAGTGCGGCTAGTTCGGTTTGTCCAAGATTTCTCTTCTTTCGAAGTTGGGCAATTCGCTTGCCCAAATTTATACGGAATTCCAATACAGCATTTTCCATATTGCAAACTCAATAATCATAAGAAAATTTGGTCAACAAATTTGTTTACTTTGGTAATAATATTATATTTGATTTAGATAAGGTATTTATTAAGAGTCTTGTGGTTGCATTTCTGACGCCGCTAACACAGGACAGCAGAATAATACCCATGTCTATATGTAGATGTACTATATTCGTACATTGAAATAGATGTGGGGCCTGCTGTAATTCCATGTTAGCGTAAGGCGTCAGAAACTTTATAGCAGCCGTGGTTTGCAGGCCCCACATGTATTGTACTGCATTTCCTCAAGACTCATATGAATAACATATGAGTAAAACTAATGATCAATCCACACCTTCCTTTGAAACTGCCATCAGCAGCCTTCAACACTTCTTTACTGCCTACAGTTTTCGTTCCTGTAATATTCAGCTCAACCGAGCGCTAAGCACAATTGTACGCGGTAATTATTCGGGCATGACGGATGCAGAAAAAGCAGAACTGTTCGATTACTTCATGGCTTTGGAGGATCTGATGCCGGCCTTGTATGAATTGCAGGAGTGTTTGGAAAAGTCTGAGGAAAGTACCTACAGCGATGAGGTGTCGGCAAAGGACATGTATGCCTCGTTTAAGAGGCATCCGGAGTGATCCCGGATAACCGGGATGACACGTTCATCATCCTGGCGATCCCGGTGAAAACCGGGACGGGATAGCAAAGTATTTTTTATAAGCACTAATCAATTATTAAATGAAAAAAACGATACAAACTATCGTCCTGGCCGCGCTTTGCCTTTTTTTAAGCAGTGCTGCACGGGCTCAGACCAAGCCCCTGAAGATTGGAGATCAGGTGCCTGATATTATTATTAACAACATTATTAATTATAAAAGCAGCAGTGCAAAGCTTTCTGATTTTAAGGGGAAACTGCTGATCCTGGATTTCTGGGCAACCTGGTGCAGTACCTGCATCCCTTCTTTAAACAGTCTTGATTCTTTGAAGCAGGAATTTGGTGAAGACCTTGTGGTATTACCTGTAAGCCGTCAGCAAGCAACGACAGTAAAGCCGCTTGTTGAAAAGTGGGGATGGAAACTCCCGTTTGCAACGGCAGATACAACGCTCGCTAAATTATTCCCTCATCGTTCCTTGCCTCACCAAATCTGGATCAGGGATGGAAAGCTAATGTCAGTAACAGCACACTTTTCTGCTACAGCTTCCAATATCAAAGCCGCATTGAATGATAAAGCCCTTGAGCTTAGAGGAAAAAATGACCGTCTTGATTTTGATCCTACTAAACCTCTGATGTACAAAGGCAATGGCGGAAGTCCCGACCGTCTTGATTACCAGTCGGTAATTACAGGTTATATGGATGGACTGGGCCATACCTCAAGGTTCAGCAAGGGAATTATACAGCTAAGTAATAATTCTGTGCTGCACCTGTACAGAAAAGCATTGGAAGTAAAGCATAAATGGATCAGGTATAACAACCGGATTAAAATGGATTTGCCTTTCTCTTTGATGGAGCGAATCAATCCTCCCGGAAACCTGCATGGTGAAAGCAAAGCATTATGGTATAGGGAAAATGCATATTGCTATAACTTGTTTATGCCTGCAGTAACCCCGGAGATTCGGATGGCAGAATGGATGTATGCAGACTTGAACCGAGTCTTTCCACTAAGCCTTGGAATAAGTGCTGAAGTGGAACAGGTAAAAGTAAAATGCCTGGTGCTTAAATCACTCCCCGGTTTTGAAGGGATTACCAGTCGGGGAGGTGAAAAAATTTACAAGAAGACAGACAGCCTGATTCTGATTCGCAACAGGCCATTCAGAATGTTTGCTGATGTACTCGCCTTTGAATATCAGAATCTGCAAATGCCCTTGATCAATGAAGTTGAATTTAATGGAGCGAGCGACATCCAGATTAAGGCTCCATTAACAGAACTACCCGCGGTAAAGAATGAGTTAAAAAAGCATGGACTTTACCTTGCCGAAGAAGAGCGTCTCATTGAAATGCTCGTTTTTAGGCTGTTTGATCCGCAGCACTCTGCTACTACTAACTCATCATCCGTTTTACCAAAATTTAATTCTGAAAAATGAAAAAACTAATCATAACATTACTCATTCTGTTCACATCCCAACAGCTTTGTTTGGCACAGTTACGCATTAATGGCAAGGTTGTTTCAGCTCTTAATGCTCAGGCAATCCCCGGTGCTGCTATCATGCTAAAAGGATCAGCTTTGGGAGTATCTGCGGATACTTTAGGCCGGTTTAGTATTGTAATTTCAGACAAAGATGCTATACTGACAGTTTCCTCACTGGGCTATCAAACGAAGGAACTTAGTCCTGTAATCGGTTCTGAATTTCTGATCAAGCTTGAACCTGTACTGAATACTCTTTCTGAAGTGCTAGTATCTACCGGTTATCAGGAAATTCCGGCAGAACACTCAACAGGGTCTTTTACCCATATTAACAGAGACCTGATTAATCGTAGTGTCAGTACAGATATCCTGAGCAGGCTCGAAGCGGTGAGTAATGGGCTGTCATTTAACAGACGGTCTACACAGGTCCCGGGCAGCAGGCCACCTAC
>CAZGWG010000391.1:0-3508 GCA_964529165.1 uncultured Sphingobacterium sp. | reverse complement strand
GAACAGATGTTCGGATTTATTCAGACGATATACTTCACGAATTCTGCGTTTAATCAGGTTTCGGTCAACCGCACGCTTAAATCTCTTTTTAGGTACACTGATCAAAACCTGCGCAGGATTAAGCGAGTTTGAGGCTTCAGTAAGCCAGACAATTCGGAAGGGGTAAACTAAAAAAGAAGAACCGTCAGTAAAAAGCTTTTCAATAAGCTTTACATTACATAACCGTTCTTCCTTTTTAAAACTATACATTTTGATTGTTATTTAGCCTGAGTTATAAGCACATTTTGATCTGCGCAATTCGTAAGGCTACGAAAACACAATCAAAATTATGCTTTATGGCGACGCTCGTCAGAGACAGATAGTCTTTTTCTACCTTTAGCTCTTCTTGAAGCTAATACTCTTCTTCCGTTTGCACTGCTCATGCGCTCTCTAAACCCGTGCTTGTTTCTTCTTTTTCTTTGAGAAGGCTGGAATGTTCTTTTCATGACTTATTTATCTATTATTGCTCTAAAAAACAGGAGTGCAAATATAAGGTTGATTTTTCACAATTCAAACAATTGATTCAAAATATCCTTACCCATTGACAAACACTAGCTTAAAACATTAACAATATGCGGATTAACTTCTTTCCTTAGCAGAATTTATCTTCTCTGAAATCTTATGACAATTCGAGAAATACCATAAATGACATAGCCGGACAAACAAAATCCACATTAGCACATTTTAAGCCTATCGGCGCTAGTTCAGAGAAACATATTGTTTCGTTTATAAAAGTAAAATACCTTATTGAAACATCCATGACGATGCTAGAATCCATCACCTTTGCCCTATTAGCAATGCTTACTGCCGATTATTTATTCTGACTTTTTAATAAATCCCTGATTTCTGCCAATAAAGCTTCCTCAGCACTTGGAGGGGCGGGAGCAGCAGGTGCTGCAGGAGCTTCTTCTTCCTTGCGCTTAAGGGCATTAATAGTTTTTATAACTGCAAAAATACAAATAGCCACAATCAGAAATTGTATGACTGTATTTACAAAATTTCCATAGCGTATAGCTACTTCTTCAACTTTATTTACTGCATCTGGAGTAATAAGTATCAGTTTTTTATCTGCAAAATCAACACCACCGGTAAGATAGCCAATAGGAGGCATCAAAACATCATCAACCAACGAGGTGATAATTTTTCCAAATGCAGCTCCGATGATAACACCCACTGCCAGATCTACAACATTTCCTTTTGAAATGAATTCTTTAAACTCTTTTACAATAGCCATATTTTTTTGAGGTTTGTATTGAACTAAATTTATAGATTATACTTAAATAAACAAATACAATTAATCTATCTGGAACTTTCATTTTAAAACATATTTCATGGATGATTATTCCATCCATCAATATTTATGTAAATTTACCGGAGAATTCACCTTATGTTAAGACAAAACCTTCAACAAAAACTTCTTCAAAAACTATCTCCGCAGCAGATTCAGTTCATAAAATTACTGCAGGTCCCTACAGTTTCACTTGATACCCGTATAAAAGAAGAGCTGGAAGACAATCCCGCTCTTGAGGATTTAAGTCTGGCAAACATGAATGAACCTGTTGAAGAATACCCTGACAGGGATCCAGAGGATGATAATTACAATCAGGAAGATTCGCAGGAAAGTCTCGATGAATTTAATGTGGATGATTACCTTCAGGATGATAATATTAACGATTACGGCTCTAAATACGAACAGAACGGAGACGATGATGATGACCGTAAGGAGATTCCAATAGCCGTTCAAAACTCATTTTTCGAAAGTTTACAGGCTCAGTTAGATCTGGTTCCTCTGTCTGACAAAGACTTCAGGATCGGACAGCAAATAATCGGCAGTCTGGATGATGATGGATACCTTAGAAGGCCGGTCGCATCCCTGGTAGATGATCTTGCATTTTCTCAAAATGTATTTGCAGAAGATGAAGAGGTTAATGAAATGCTCAAAGTGATTCAATCATTTGATCCGGCAGGAGTTGGTGCCAGAGATCTTCAGGAGTGCTTACTTATACAACTTCGAAAAAAAGACCCTAGCCCCATTATTCAAAAAGCAATCAGGGTGGTTGAGGATTATCTTGATGAGTTTACTAAAAAACATTACGACAAACTTGAACGTTCTTTGAATATGGATTCTGAAGAGCTGAAGGAAGTAGTTAACGAAATTCTTAAACTCAATCCAAAGCCTGGCGACTCCAATGCAGTAACTACCAAACAACTGCAGATCATTCCTGACTTTCACATCAGTAATAATGATGGAATACTATTCCTGACTTTAAATTCAAAGAATGCACCCGAACTCAGGGTAAGCCGTTCTTATCAGGATATGTTTGAACATTATGACAAAACAGCTCAAAAAGACAAAAAGCTAAAAGAAGCTGTTCAGTTCGTAAAACAAAAACTAGATTCGGCAAAATGGTTTATTGACGCTATCAAACAGAGGCAACAAACTCTGCTTAAAACAATGAAGGCTATTATGGATTATCAATACGAGTATTTCCTTACTGGTGATGATAAGAATTTAAAGCCGATGATTCTAAAAGATATTGCCGACCGTATTGGCATGGATATTTCAACGGTTTCGCGTGTAGCCAATTCAAAATATGTTCAAACTGAATTCGGAACCTTTCTTTTAAAGTCATTCTTCTCAGAAGCCATACAAATGGATAGTGGAGAAGAAGTGTCAAACAAGGAAGTGAAAAAGATACTTGAAGAATGTATTGGGAAAGAAGATAAACGCCGCCCGCTTGCAGATGAGAAACTGACTGAAATCCTTAAAGAAAAAGGATACAATATTGCCAGACGAACTGTTGCAAAATATCGTGAAGCAATGAATATCCCGGTTGCCCGATTGAGGAAAGAGCTTTAATGAGGGACGAGATGTGAGATATGAGAAATTTTTCATTCTCCATTCCCGAATTTCAACTGTCAATTAACCGTTACCAACTCTTCTGAGGGCAACTCACCTTGTAACGATTGTTCAGAAATATCCCCAGAACAATCTCATGTGAGCCATTGCTTACGGTATTCAAACCAGAAGTAGTCATGTCATAGGAATAACCTAAATTCATAAAGGAACCTATATTAAAGCCCGCCATTCCAGCAAATGCATCATCCTTTCGGTAACTACCACCAATCCAAAAACGATCCCTGTAAGCAAGCTTTAAGTTTACATCTACCGAGGCTGGAACGGGAGATACAATTTTGAGTAATGCAGAGGGAATAGCAGCAAAATCCTCTCCCAAAAAAACTTTATATCCTGCTGTGACGAATAAATGTGGAACTTTTCTTCCCTGATCATAGGTTTCAGGGTCATCACTAAAACCTATCGGACTTTTTAAAAGTTGTTGCGCAGAAGCACCGACAAAAAACCTGGGTCCGTATAACCAGATTCCTGCACTCATATCCGGTTTAAAATTGTCATAATTAACGTGAGTTCGGTTTAAGCAGCTAAAAGTAGTTGTTTATCATCAGTTTG
>CAZGWG010000390.1:0-3518 GCA_964529165.1 uncultured Sphingobacterium sp. | reverse complement strand
GGCTGATCCTGTAAATTACAAAATGATCAAATGCGAACTAAATACATAATCCTATTAAAAAAATATTAATACTTGTTCAATGGTATCAGGAAATTTCGAACTAATCTTAAAATTTATGTAAGATTAGCATGATCAGGTATATCAGTAGTCCAAGACGCACACGAAGAATTCGCAGGGCTTTTTTAATTTGAGTTGAAACAGTCTGTTCAGATATATCCATAAGATTAGCAATTTCTTTATGGCTGAGTTTTTCTTTTCGGCTAAGTTGAAACACTTCTTTCATTCTTGGAGGAAGTGACTGGATTTCTTTTTCGATCAGATTCTTTAAGTCATTTTCCCGAATTAGAAAATCTGTTTGAGTGCCTGAGTCTACTATGAAATTTTGTAAGGATGCGAGGTATTTTGCTTCAACTTTTTTATGCGAGAACAGATCCAGGGCTTTGTTTCGCACTGCTGTAAAAAGATAAGAGGACAGTGATGTTTGCATTGAAAAATCAAAGCGCCGGGTCCATAATGTGGTTAATACCTCATGGATAATATCCTGTGCTTCTTGTTTATTATTCAACTTTTTATGTGCATAGATGTAAAGAAGGCTATGGTAACGCTCATAAATTTCGGTAAAGGCTTTTTCATCCCCTTCATGCAAAAGAGCTGTCAGTTCACGATCGGACAGTATTTGATAATAGTACATTAATACTAAAGGTAGACAAGCATAGCGAAAGTCTAATATAGCAATAATGTAAAAATATCCACCCGGACGAATTCAGGAAAATGAATTATTCTTTAAAAATTAAAGTTTATAAACAGATATTTTTATAGTTTTTGTTTTCAATAGATAAAAAAAATAAAAAAAAGGACCTGTTTCTTCTCTACCAGGTCCTTTCCTTTAACAATTCCTGCATTTCTGCCTGCGAATAGGGGAGTTTGCCAGGGTTTGTACTTATCCATTTAGCAAAATCGGCTTCTATTTCTGCTGTCCAGCGATTATCGATCTGGCCGGAGGTATATTTGCCTTCTTTCAATCTGATTTGGCCGAATTCATCTCTTACCAGGACTAATTCTCCAACTTTCACTACTTTTTCGGCCAGATGAGGAGGAATAAAGGCCACACCATCCAGATATCCTAAAACGATATCACCCGGCAGAACGGTTACCGGGCCAATCCGGATAGCTACATTCACTCCTTTGAGCATCATTTCGGTCTGATGTGAGGGATGATCCCCTCGGATAAATGAGGTGAACCCTGGCATAGCTTCCAGGTCTCTCAGATCTCTTACTGTTCCGTTAAAAACTACTCCATTGCCTGATTTAGCAAGGATCGCTGTTCCAAGGTTACTTCCGATGATCGGGCCATCCACTACTTTGCCATAAGAATCGGCTACATAAACATCTCCTTTGCTCAGCATATCAATTGGCCAGGATACCATATCACCTACACGTCCATCTGCTTTTCCTTCTTTTTCAAGATGCTCTCTAACTTCAGGCCTGATTGGCATGTATTGTGCAGTCAGTGCCCGTCCTACCAGAACTTCACCGGCATGAATATTTTTCCAGTTGCCCTCGTATTGGTGTAAATAGCCCGCTGCCTTGAGAACTCCCCAGGCCTGCTCAAGCGGAACTCTTTTCATTCGTTTAAGCAGATCGTCAGAAACTTTTGGTCTTCCGTCGTGGAAACGTTCACCTGTCCATTTTGGAGTTAATTCAATCATTTCCTCACGGCTTATGGTCAGGTTTTGGGCATGAATATTTGCTGAAAGCAGTACTAATACCGCTATTATTTTTAATTTAAAAGCTGATCGCATTGTTTTAATATTTTATTGATTCGTTAAGAACCAGAGTGCCAATATATTTTATTTTAGTAGAGATTTAATAGTGTGTTGTTTACCGTTTTTAATTGTAGTTTTAACTTTCATTGCATCCTGAATTCTTTTTAGCGGATCTCCATCTACTATTATGATATCCGCCAGTTTACCCACTTCAATACTGCCCAGATCTTTATCAACTCCGACTACTTTGGCGGCTTGTATAGTAGCCGATTGTAAAGCCTTGAAAGGAGAGAGTCCTGCATCTACGTATACCCAAAGCTCTGAATGTAAACTGCTGCCGAAAGGAGCAAATGGTGCATCAGTACCTGCGGTAATGCTTCCGCCGGCATCAGAGATCGCCTTGATTGTTTTTAGCAGTGCTTTATAATTGGCATCGGCTTTCGGTGTTCTGAGCGAATCAAACTTGTTGGTTTGTACATATAGATTTTGCAGAAATTCCGGGGTGAGGAATTTTCTGTTCCGCTCATCATTCAATAATTCATCGTACTGCTTGGCCAGTCTGAAATATCCTGTTCTCAGGCAGGCTGTCGGAGTGATATTGATGCCTGATTTAACGATGAGCTGGACTACATCCTGATAACTTCTGAAATTGGCATCAAGTAGCATTGAATAACCTCTTCGGCTCGTGCCTGATAAGTGTTCAATAGCGTCTACATTGTATTTCGTGGCAGGATAAAGCTCATGCGAGGATAGTGGAATTCCCATTTTATGGGCACCTTCAGTAAGAACTTTTTGAATAGAGTCAGGCATCCTGACATAAGTCTTGATCAGGCTATAGTTCAGTTTTTTTGCCCTTTCAAGTTCCATTCTGATATGATCGGCTTCAGTAACACTATTGGCGAGTCCGTAAGCTATGCGTGTGCCATCGGTTAATCCGCCTGTGAAGAATAGTCTTGGACCTGGACGAACACCACTTTCCCAAGCCTCTTTACGCTCAAGCGCATCATAAGGATCAGCTCCTGGCTCCCTGACAGAAGTTATCCCGTAGGAGAGCCATATCTTGCCGAGTTTTTCGCCGACATTTGAACTTTGGTGGCTGTGCATTTCGAAGAGTCCGGGCATCACTACATTAGCGGAAGCATCTATGATTTTAGTTCCCAGCTTATGATTCTGATGCGGCTTGATATCCCTGATCCGGTGTCCCTTAACATAAATATCCATGTTTTCCTGATAGGTACTGTCTTTGCCATTGAAGATCTTGCCAGCATGAATAATATATTCCTCAGATGGAATCTCGGTTTTCCATTTAAGGTTAATAGCTATTTCGTTTACTTTACCACTGTTTACATCGACCTGTTTTACTTTATCAGTTGCGATATAGACAATTGTTTTTGAATCACCGGTCCAGCTTAGGTAGTCAGCCAGCTCATCCGTTAATTTTTTCTCTTTTCCTGTTATCTCACCCATTGGATTTACCGGAACAGTCCAGAGTGTGCCATCTTTGGTATAGGCAATTGTTTTACCATCTGGGGACCATACCGGGCCATTTTGAACGCGCATCCCAAGTGCTTTACCTGGGTCAGGGCTAGTCAGTACGGCGGTGTCTTTTTCAAGGGATACGAGCATAAAATTATTAAAGCCCTCGCGGAAACGGGTGGAATGCGCTTTTAAAGCCATTAGGGCTATAGTCTTACCATCCGGCGACCAGGAAGGTTTGCTAGGTACCCAAACCGATTTATTCGCAACCTTGAC
>CAZGWG010000389.1:0-3520 GCA_964529165.1 uncultured Sphingobacterium sp. | reverse complement strand
GGAAACTTTAATATTTATGTTGATGGTACGCTAAGAAAAAGCGTGGTTTGCGATGGCGCAGATGGAATATCGGACGGAGTGAATACAAACCTTGTAACCCCCGGTGCTGTGATCGTAACAGGATTGGGCGCAGGAACGCATACGGTGAAGATCATTCACCCTTCAGCGCATTATACATATATTGATTATATCGCCTCGGTTAAGTCGCCAAAATATTGCGCGCCTGTAATCGTATCTCTTATTCCTAAAGTTTTGGCGGCAGGTTATGCGGTATCTCCTTCAAACGGCAGTGATGCGGCGTTTAATTCCGGCGATACTACAATACTTGCGACAGTAGCGGATTTCGCCGATTACAATGTAACAGTAGTTTACCCAAATGATTATATAAATCCTTCTACAGATTTGGACGCAGATAATGTGCATCCTAATGATGCGGGTTATAGAAAACTTGCTCAAGCGGTATACGAAAAGATAAACAGGTCTCCGGAAGGCTCACCCGGTGCGGTGCAGTTTGGGTACAATTTGAACTTAAAAAAAGCAGCGTTCTCTTTGGGCGTTGCTTCTTACCAGCCTTATCTTTCGATGTTCTATAGAAACGGGGGAGCGGATGAGAAACTGTGGGATTTTTATTCCGATGGTGCTAATTATTACGGTAGGGCTGTGAACGATGCTGGAACCTCTCCAATAAACTGGTTGAAAGTAAACAGGACGGGAACAACCATCAATTCTATTACATTATCTGCCCCTGTAATCATAGATAACAATGGTATACCATTTAGGATTAAAACAACTACAGATTTTAACTGGCGGCTTTATCATTTTTCTAACAAAAACTGGATTGTCAGCTCAAACGATGCAAACACAAGCGGTAAGCCAATCGGCGTTGTTTTTAAAGACAGTTTAGATTTTCAAGATTATAATTCTTCTGTTAGTACAAGTCTTTTAAAATTATATTCAAACGGAAAATTAAAGTTCACTTCACGTCCAAAATTATCGGCAGCAGATTCATTGGGCATTTGGACAAGGGTACAGGTTGATAGTGCGATTGCAGCGAATGCGGGCGGTGTTTCTTCTGGCTCTTACACGCCTACTTCAAGCAATGAAACGAATGTATCCGCTGTATCCTTTGCCGGATTCACTTATACAAGAATAGGTAATAATGTACACGTAAGCGGAGAGGCTACGATAACATGCACAGCGGGTTCCGGCACTTCCACATATTTCGACATTACACTCCCTGTTGCCAGCACTTTTACTCAACAATATGATGTGAATGGGGCAGGGCATGTATTCGGTGCATCATCCAGATATGCCGCAACGGTTACAAGATCAAGTAATGCAGCACGAATACTTTTTGAAACGGTAAGCGCTGCATCGCAGACTATAAAAATCAATTTTGATTACATCGTAAAATGAGATTCACCCTAACCATATTACTGTCTCTTTTCACCCTTGCAAGTTATTCGCAGGTAACATACACTTGGCGGTATTACTTAGCTACTGCTGATGCTGCGGGATTTCAAAATTATTACTTAGTTGGAATGCCTTCGGATTCTGCTACCAATACCAATAAAAGACCTGTATACATGACCCTGCCGGGAGCGGATGAAGATGGCTCTGGTACTTCGCTCGCAAATGCGCATAAATATGGCTGGGCGGATTCAGTTTATTTAGGTACACGAAGCGGAGCGATTACACAAAGCAATGGTTATACAGATAGCGTTGTAAATCCAATTTATGTATCAACTCATAGAGCTTCTGTAACTAATCAGCCTGCACGAATAATCGCGCAGATAAAGAAATTCTTCGTTGACTATGCGACCTATGCGGACTATGATCAACTGCACGAAGGCGGCATTTCTTTGGGGAGCAAATCATTGATGCGGAAGCTGGTGGATAGCGTGACTACGGACTTTCAAAATATTGGTACAACCCAATGGTGGACTTCACCGGGCGGTACAGACGGAACTAATATCACACCAAACCTATCAAAAATAAATCAGTACTACGCCAAAGGCGGCCGGGTTGCGTTTACCACAGGTACAGATGACGCCGATACCTATCATTACTCTGCTCTCAGCAGCGCAGCGCCGGGCAGCGTTGTAGGTAGGGATTGGACTTCAGGCGATGGAATAGGAACAACTACACATGGTGGCTGGTCTAAGGTTTGGGTTAAAGCCTGGGATTTTTTAGGCAATAAATCACCACGCCAATGGGCTGCACAATTTACCAAAGCACCAAAGGCCGTCGCTCAATCGGTAATAAATACAACCTCGTCAAGCGTTATGCTCAATGGGGTTTCTAACGGCTGGTACAAAACCGTTGCGTGGACGAAGATCAGTGGCACAGGAACCATAGCCAGCGCCAGCAGCGACACAACCAGTGTGACTGGCATTGGCGTGGGAACGAGTGTATATAGGTTGACTGTGACAAATACGAATGATAGCCGAACCGCCACCCATGATGTTACAGTTAACCGAACTACTACGGCACCCACTGCCAATGCGGGCAGTGATCAAAGCACAACCAATACCAGTGTAACGCTTAGCGGATCGGGCACAGCAGGATCGGGCGCAAGTATCAGCAGCTATGCGTGGACAAAGATCAGCGGTACTGGTGGAACGATTACCAGCGCCAGCAGTGCCAGCACTGGCGTTACCGGGCTTTCGGTTGGAACCTATGTATATCGGCTTACCGTTACGCAAAATGACAGCCAGACGGCTACGGATGATGTAACGATAACAATAACATCTCCACCGGCAACAGGCACAGCAACATTTACCAAAAAGCGCGGAAGAAAAGTAATAATAAAAACAAACTAAAAACCTTACCTGAATGGAACAGCAGCCAGTAAAAAGAAATCATTTCACCACCAAGGATGTACTAACCATTATAGGTTTCATCGGAACTATAATGGTGTTCTATGGAAACCAGCAGGCGAAGTTCAAAGAAATTGATCTGAGGCTTGACCAATTTGAAAAGAACAACCTGAAAAGTGATTTGAAATTTGATAAGATCGATTCAAAGCTGGACGGCATACAGGAAAGCGTAATGGATATCAAAATTCAGGTACAGCGAAAAGCTGATATAAAATAGTAACAACTAAAACCTAAAAATAAAATGGAAGAAGAAATAAAAATTTCAGCACTTGAAGATGCTTTTAAAATACTAAAAGGCAGCTTTTCCGGAGGCATCTGGATTGTTCTGTTTGTATGCAGCTTTGTAGCAATCTTTCTCAGCATATATCTGCAATACAAGAGTAACCGGAAAAAAGGAAAAGTGAATCCGCTCAGCCCGGAAAAGTTCTCACTGTTCTATTCCATTTTTGACAACTTTTTGCGAATCGTCGCCGGCATGGTTACAATGTTCTTCATTTTCCGTCTTGCATCAGCTATACTCAATCCATCATGGGTAGCAAACAATGACATGATAATATTGTTAGGGTTGGGTGTTGGATTTGCAGCCTCAATGGGGATAGATCGGTTAATAATGAAGCTGATGGAAAATAGCAATATTCTTA
>CAZGWG010000388.1:0-3524 GCA_964529165.1 uncultured Sphingobacterium sp. | reverse complement strand
TGTTAAGAAAAAATTTGGTTAATGCTTTGCGGCTGTGCTTGCGGGTTAGATTTGTTGATATTATCTTAGTTGTCCCTTTTTAAAAGGAAGCCGGAAACACAACTAACCGGCTTCCATCCTATATCTCGAATTGTTAGGCCCGTACTTCGTTTTCCTCCAATATCTGCTCGTCAGTCAATCCAGTTTCCTCACGAATGACTTTTAGTGCAGCAGCCTTTGTTAGATTTTCGTGGTTTTTTTGAATGTAGCCGTACACAGTTTGTTCGTGCACATCCAATGCCTCTGATAGCTTCGGCACTATTCCTTTACATCCTCTGACAGCCAAAATCGCTATGTGTGTTAGCTTCATAATTTTTGTGTATTTTCAATAATCTTTATCGAAGATATAGACAAATATCTAAGAAACAAAAAAATATCTAAGAAATTTTGAAAAAGATCGAAAAAATAATGCAATATCTTGAAGATCATAAGATTAGCATATCTCAATTTGAAAGAGATTCAAAGATTAGCAATGGTTATTTGACGAATACAAATGATAGAAAGGCTGAAATCACTCAAAAAATCTTAGATAGAATTAGACAGAACAATTCCGAAGTGTATTTTAAAATTTTCCCGGAGGAGAAACCGAAAGATCAGACAAGTAGTATTATTTCGAGTGACGAGGATAAGCCAACGATGAAAGACATGCGAGAATTATTAGCATCAAACAGGGAGCTTGCTATTGCTAACAGGCGCCTGTCTGATGCACATTACATGATCGCTGAAACATTTAGAGATTATGCAAAATCTTCGCAACCCCTTCCTGTGTCCTCGCCTGAAGAAATTCCCGCAGCGATAGCGGAGAAATTTGCAAATATTTTGGAGATAATTGCGAATGTTGGAACCGGGGAGACGAAATGGAAAGATTTGAAAACCGCTCACGAAGAATTAAACAAATTCTGGCTCTCCTCAGAGCAGGGTAAGAAAGCAGTTCACATTGGGAACGATCAGGGCAAGTAGCGCAGTTTTTTTCAATCGTAGTGCTCGACATGGTGGTATATTATTTATCGTGATTAGAATGTGAATTTACAAAGAAGGACAAAACGCTAAAATATTTAGCACGTAAATATTTATCAACATGCGGCAATAATCGGGATTCTCTATTCATAATGAGCAGTAAGTTTTGTTACTGCATATTATTTAAAAAAGATTGTCAATAACGAGTATTTAACCTGACAAAATATCAATCTAAATGAAAACCCTTACTACCGGCCTGTTTTTAATCTTCGCCCTTTTTGCATGTAGGCAGCCATCTGCACCATCTCACAAGCTGGCCTCTGATCAATTTGATTCTTTCCAAGTTGAAGTAATGGAGTGGAGAGACAGCACGGAAGCCTTAAAACAGACCATCCCACGCCCTTGATGTTTCCATTTGAATCTTAGCCGGGGTTAGGATGCGTATTTGAAAACAAACCCTTTATGGTACGGCTGTTCTCCTTTTAAGACTTTGGTTATGCAACCACTACTTAAATTGTGTTTTTCAGCGAAATCTTTAGCCGAGTAATGTTTGCATAGAAAATTACCATTCAAATCATATACTTCAATCCAAATACAATGAATCTTTTTGGATATTTCTGTTGTGAAATATGGCTTATTCTTTTTGCCCAATACTTCAAGTCTGTGAATTTGATTTTCGCTTGGAGTACACCACTCTAGATTTATAGAACGATTGTCTTTAGTGTCACCGTTTTTATGATTTATGTGTGGCTTATTATAAGGATTTGCATTGAAGGCTTTTGCTACCAATCTATGACATAAATGCTGTGTTTTACGCTCACTTTTAGTAAGTGATATTTGGTAATACCTAGTTTTAAAGGTGGGGTTTAAAATCTGTTCAGGGAGTAGACAGTTATATGAACCGTTTTTTGTTTTCCGTTTGCGAGGGAGTGCTTTGAATCTACCTAAATTACTAACTTGATATAGCCCTTCATATCCTTCAATATCTTTCCAAATTTCTTGTAAATTGCTCATGTAAATTTGATTTAGTGGTATTTCAAATTTACAACAATGGCGGTTGTCTGCAATGGATAGCCGCTTATTTTTACCACAAATTACCCCAAGCTTTAGAAGTCTCTAATTGAATTTTTTCGCTTGTGACAAAAGAATAATTCTTCTCGAATACCGCAAGGGTGATCGCCATTAGTTTCGCTGCCGTCTCGCTGCTAATTCCTCTTTCGAGGCACATGGTTACAGCAAATGTTTTCCGGGCGCAATGTGTTGACAGGTGTTTATTGATCTTTAATTCTTTGGCGATCTTTTTTACTGACCGGTTTATAGTTGCCTCGGTATGGACCAGTGGCACCTCTTTCATTAATTTAATTATGTCAATTAAACCATCATGCAGCGGGACGTTTGCCCATACTTTATTCTTTGTAGCCTGCACAGATATATTCCGGCCCCTTAGTTTAGCATCAGTAAAATCTTTCCAATCCGATAGCCTTAAACCGGTATAACACCCAAATAAAAAATAAAGCGCAACCTCTTTAAATGTTTCGTGCTCTGTTTCAAACGTGAACTTGTGCCAGGCTTTCAATTCGGGCAAGGATAGGAAGTCTTTATTCCCGGGCGTTTCCTCCGGCAGTTGATACTTATTCTGCCCAAAGGGATAATTGTTTGTGATTCCACGTGAAAGAGCTTCGTTAAAATGCCCCCGGATCGTTCGCATGATGGCAACGATATAATTATTTGGATCTTTCCTCCCTTTGATATTGCCGGTAAGCCAAACTTCAAAATCTCTTAAATAATCAGGCGTGATTTGATCAAAGTATAGAGTAGCGTTGCCTACAAATTTTTCCAGCTTGCGAAGATGTTTTTTGTAATTATCAATCGTGCTTTCTGCCCTGCGGTTCTTTACTTCGGCCTGTAGCTTTACTGAAAACTTAAAAATGTTCTTCAGTTCCTCGGCAATAACCTGCTTTACCTGGGATGCTGATTTGAATTTCTTATCTATGGCAGCTTGTAAAATCTCATCCAATGCCTGTTTTTTCCGGTTTAAGATGTCTGTGTTGATTTGCTCATAAAGAACATTGGATGATTTTACCAGTTCATTTTTTTCATCCCATTGAGATTTTGAAACAAAATAACCCGTAGAAATAAATGAAGTTTTCCGGTTTGCCGTCACTCGTAAGTAAATCGGATATTTGCCAAGTGCGTTTTTTTTGTTCTCTTTGATCAGCAGTTTTACAGAAGCTTTTTGCATGGTACAACGTTTTGGTACAACATAGGTACAGAAAAAAGGCATTCAGATAACATTTTTTGCCATCTTTCAACATTTTTCATCTACTATAACTGCCTGAAAATGAAAAATCCCGCTATTAAAACGGGATTTGATGAGGTACCGAGCAAACCCACGCATCATAGGGGAAATTGCCATTTGGTACAACAAAACACGCTGATTATTAATATTTTTGCAAGGATACACAAATTTCAATAGAAATAAATCTCCCCTTTCTCATCTCTTCCAATCCTGCTGAAGACAAGTAATT
>CAZGWG010000387.1:0-3547 GCA_964529165.1 uncultured Sphingobacterium sp. | reverse complement strand
CAGGATTCCTTATCTATAGTTAAGATAGTAAACCTTTTCTTATCTTTACGCAAGAAAAACTTTAAACAAAGCTATGGATTTATTTACTAGAGTTAAGGTTATGGATTTCGGTCAATATCTTAAGCACTTACGAAAACAAAAGGGCCTCTCTCAAGAGAGGCTCGGAGATGCCTCTGGGCTTTCTGGCGCGACTATAAGCGTTATAGAAAATGGGCATCGTTATGACTTCAAAGTATCAAGCCTCTTGGGTTTATCTAAAGCCCTTGGGGTTGATCCTATGAAGCTATTCATAGCCTACCAGGGGAAAGACCCTGATGTTGTAACCCCTCCTGAGGATAAGGCCCGTTTAGAAATCGCTACCCAGCAATTCTTAAAAGCGCTTCCTTTTGAGCAATTCATCAAGGCCTTTGCTTCCGACGAAGAGATGCTCTTGGCATTTGAAGAAATTCAGAAACAAAAGAAGAAGGGTTAAAGCATTGAAGAAACAGGCTATTTTTTTGGCTTTATTGCTGAGCTTTCAGGAGGTTAATAAATGAACAGTTTTTTAATTGGTCTCGCCAGATGGATTTTAGTTGTCCCAGCCTTTCTTTTGGCGTGGGCTAGTTTTAACGTCATGACCGGGTGGTTATGGCGGCTATTTGGACTCCATTTAATCGCTGAACTAATTGGCTCTCCCGCCCCTGGGGTAGGGGTTTATGCTGCCGCGATGGTCGCCCCTTTTTGGAATAAACCTGTAAGTATTATTCTTGCATTGCTGGTTACTGTTATTTGTGGATTTGGGATTTTGAATGGAGCTGAGATGAATAAATATGGAATCCCACAAATTCTGTACGCCTGCATTCTGATTATTGGAATTGTCTCCGCATGGGTGGCGGTGGGGATCACCATACAGGGTGAGGCAGTATAAAGAATGAGTCCATATTACATATTCCGCCTATCAGTCCTATTCCTAGCCTCAAACAACCTGGCTCAAATCCTGCATCGAATAACCCATCTGAGTTTCCCCATGGGGCTTATAGCCTTCGTTATTCTACTTATGCTTGATACCAAGCTATCAAAGGCCAGTACCTAAATGACCCTCTCCCTCTTAATCCGTCGTATACTGCACCATCTTTCTGATAAGGAATGGGCTGGGCCTTGGCCTAGGGAGTGAAATTTTTTATTTAAAAAGGAATAATTTGTAAACGGGTAAATTCTCGGTTTCCAGGCAATGCGCTTATAACAAAAAAATACCGATCCACATTGTGGAATCTCATCCGCAATGATATGATCGGTAAAGTTAAATTCGTATTGTTCAGTATACACCGTCGCCGCGCCTTATACCAGCGCAGGAATAGTCGTTATGTAAGATAGAGAGCGCCCCAAAGGAGGGTTATTAAGCATGCAATTGAGTTTGCAAGTATTTGAATACCATGGTGGGCAACGTGTCCGTACTGTCGAAAAGGACGGAGAGATCTGGTTCGTTGCAAAAGATGTCTGCGATGCACTGGAAATCGTGGATTCGTCATCCACTCTTCGCCAATTAGATGATGACGAAAAGGGTCCGCATACTATACTGACCCCTGGTGGAAATCAAGAAATGATGTGCATTAACGAGCCGGGTCTGTACTCTGTTATCCTGAAATCAAGGAAACCAGAGGCAAAAGCATTCAAAAGATGGATTACACACGACGTTTTGCCATCCATCCGTAAAAAGGGTGGGTACCTGTTGCCAGGGATGTCAGCAACACCCAATTTCATCCGCCGCTTTAACGCTAATTGGGATCGGGTTGATCGCGGTTATTTCAGCGTAATCAGTGAGTTGGTTATCCGACTGTACGGGAAGCTGGAATTGCTTGGTCATCAAATGGCCGACTATGGGCCTGACGGGAAAGAGCTCCGCCCAGATGTATCGGTTGGCTTGCTGTTTTCCAAATGGTTAAAAAAGAATCTGCCTGAACAGGCTGAAAACTTCAAATACTACAACCATAAGCTACCAGACGGTAATGAAGTAGAGGCCCGGCAATACCCACTCGACCTTTGGCCGACATTCGCCCGCTTTGTGGATGAAGTCTGGATGACAGAAAGGGCATACCCATATTTTCAAGAGCGCGATCCGCTGGCGTTGCCCCATCTCCCAAAAATGCTCCCAGCTGCAGCCAGTGTAAATTAAAAACTCAAAGGCCCTGTCTTCGGATGGGGCCTTTAACCCCTAACCCCCACATAACCTTATAATATATACAGAAGCCCTCCCACGGTGGAGGGTTTTTTAGTGAGCCTATAAGCCAATCAGGGCTGATCTCCAGCCTCTTCATGTCTCAAAATTAGAGACGTTATCAGATTTTGATACCTCTCCTATGATCAGGAGATGAGCAAGTTTGGTGATGCCCTCAGGGGGTTAAGGGAATCTAAAGGCATATCACAGGATAGGCTAGCAAAGTTAGTGGATTATAAACGAACTAACCTATCTATGATTGAAAATGGGGACAGGAGTGCCTCTAATGAGCTTATCAAAAGACTTTCTCTAGCATTAGGTGTTTCTTATGAGAAACTACACGCTCTTAAAATGATAGACAAGATGAGCAAAACGGAGCTGGATGCCCTATACGAAGAAATAAAGAAGCAGAAACGCCTTACTTCTCGCAATAAGGACGTAACACCTCTAAAACCCAATCCCTGAAACTATCATCTTTTTCAGTCATATCAAGAACCATTTTTGCAAATGGACTCCATTGTTGCTTCTCTCCAGTGCGCTCATCATTTTCAGGCGCGCAAATTCCAGCCCCTTCCGGCATATCATCTCCTCAACTATCTTTCGGTACGCGGTTTAGTATTATCCCACTCGAATAAATTTTCCACAACTCATGCTTTTTGACACTGCCCCTCAATTAAGCGTGTATTTTCATTATATTAACAATATATTTCTAAACCGAAAAAACGAAGATGTATATATATAAATCCTCGGTATTTCGAATTTATCTTCGGTAATCAGGGTGAAAACTAGGATTTGTTATTTTTTATGCCGCCAGTCCCACGGGCGAACTCCTCCACTCGGGAGTATTGCCCATAAACCTAACTTTTCTGCTTTAGCCGCTTCCTCTTCATCTCGATAGGCCCCACCGCTGTATTTTGGGCTATCAAAGGCATGCCCCTGTCTTACCATCAGCTCCCCAATGCTTACCCCTTGGTAATGAACATGGCACACTCTCCGGGTGAATGAACAACCTTTGCAGGTCAATACAACGTCTTTCCCCTCAATTAATCTGGCTAGCTCATATTTTGACTGAATGCCATAAGGTTGTTTCAGCTCCGGCGCATCGGCCCAGCTAACCCTGATTCCTTGATGGTCCTGTGGTTTTCTATTCTTTTGTAAGCAGTATGTTTGCGGGGTTTCTAACTGAAAAGTATCCCCGTCGTGGGTTGAATGAATTCGCTCGGCATAAGAGAGGTTGGTAACGAGTAAGATTACGAGAATTGTTTGAGATATTTTATTCATATCTAATTCTATAATCTTTTAATGCAGGGCAAATGGGGGTATGTTCGATTTTATGCTGCTTAAGGTAAAATC
>CAZGWG010000386.1:0-3561 GCA_964529165.1 uncultured Sphingobacterium sp. | reverse complement strand
CCTGGTAAGCCGAAATGATGCTGAAACCAAGCGCATTCTTGACAATACAATTATTTTAATGACCCATGCCAATCCCGATGGGCATGAGCTGGTCAGTAACTGGTATATGCGGGAAGAAAAGCCCGAAAAACGCTCCCTTCAAAATTTACCCCGGCTGTATCAGAAATATGCGGGACATGATAATAACCGCGACTTCTTTATGATGAATCTGAAGGAGACTCAAAATATGAGCCGGCAATTGTTTGTTGAATGGTTGCCTCGGATCATGTATAATCACCATCAGAGAGGTCCGGAGGGATCAGTTGTTGCAGGTGCACCTTATCGGGATCCATTTAATTATGTATTTGATCCAATACTAATGACCAGTCTGGATGCGCTGGGTGCCGCCATGAATTCAAGACTGAACGTTGAAAATAAACCGGGTTATACTCAAAAATATGGTTCCGTATTTTCTACCTGGTACAATGGAGGTTTGCGGACTACCACCTACTTTCATAATATTATCGGATTACTGACAGAAACCATTGGGGGACCAACACCTTCAGAAATATCCCTCGTTCCGCAGCGACTTATTCCAAATGGCGGAACTACCTTCCCGGTCACTCCTCAAAAATGGCATTTCCGTCAGTCTATAGATTATTCAGTTTCTTTAAACTATGCAGTTCTGAATTATGCTGTGCGCTATCGCGACGAATTATTGTATAATATTTACAGAATGGGTAAAAATTCCATTGAACGTGGAAGCAAAGATACCTGGGGACTTTCCCCTAAAAAAGTGGAAGCTATTCAACAGGCTTACCTGAACGATCAGCCTGGTGGAAAAATAGTTAACCAGCAGATTCTGCCCGTTAAGTATTTCGACACTGTAATGAATAACCCTGCTACGCGGGATGCCCGAGGATATATTATCCGGTCAGATCAGCCCGATTTTCCAACTGCTGTAAAATTTGTAAATGCACTCCTCCGTTCCGGCATTTTGGTACATAAAGCCACGGCTGATTTTAGTGCAGGAGGAAAAAACTATCCCAAAGGCTCCTATATTGTTAAAACTAATCAGGCTTTCAGGCCTCATGTGCTGGATATGTTTGAGCCACAGGATCATCCCAATGATTTTAAATATGAAGGAGGTCCTCCTATTGCTCCGTACGATGCGGCCGGCTGGACGCTGGCTTTTATAATGCACGTTCAATTCGACAGGCTTCAGGATGATTTCAGCGGACCTTTTCAGCGCATCCCGTATGGAGAAATTCAAAAACCTGAACCCGCAACGCTTGGTTCAGCTAATGCATATTTGATTAATGCAGAATCGAATAACGCATTTAACGCAGTAAATGAGGTATTAAAAGCCGGAGAAAAGGTTTACCGGATAAATAGTGGAGATGATCTGGGAGATTTCTTTATTCCGGGAAATCCAAAAACAAGAAGCCTACTGAATGAAGTGAAAAATGATGCAGGCTTGGAAATAAGAGAAAGTTCAAAAATACCTGCAAACCTGAGCAGACTATCAGAATTGAGGATTGGGCTATGGGACACTTATGGTGGTTCAATGTCTTCAGGATGGGTTCGACTATTAATGGAAAAATTCGGCTTTAAAGCCTCTCTGCTTTATGCGAAAGATATTGAAGGCGGAAACCTGAGTGCAAAATACGACCTGATCATTTTTGTCCCTGGAGCAATACCACCGGCCGGCAGAGGGAATATTTTAAACACAGGTCCTGATCCTGAAACAATTCCTTTAGAATTCAGAGCACAACTTGGAAGAATCAGCACAGATAAATCGATCCCTGAATTAAAGAAATTCTTAGAACTTGGGGGTAAAATAGTAGCCATTGGAAGCAGTACAAATCTGGCCTATCACCTGAATCTGCCACTACGAAATGCCATGGTAGAATTGGGCACAAACGGTCTTGAACGTAAGCTGCCAGCCGAAAAATATTATATCCCCGGAAGCATTCTGCGTGCTGATACAGATAATAAAAGTGCTGCATCCTGGGGTATGCCGGCAAAACCTGATATCTATTTTGATAACAGTCCGGTGTTCAAAATCTCAACAGAAGCAATTGCCAGCGGCAAAATTAAGCCCCTTCTTTGGTTCTCAAATCCGGCACCGCTTCGAAGCGGCTGGGCATGGGGTCAGGCCTATCTACGCGATGGTGTTACCGCATTTGAGGCACAGGTTGGTAAGGGTAAACTCTATGCCTTTGGTCCCGAAATCACATTCAGGGCTCAAACGCACGGAACTTTCAAACTACTTTTCAATCAGCTTTACCGGCTTTCTGTAAACTAGATATCCTCTAGGCTGACCAAACGGGTGTACACTAAATGCTCCTCAATTAAGTATTATGAAGTTCCGGCTCGCCTGAACAACCCGAACGCTCCTGAGAAGGTCACACCTGCACAGCATTACAGGCGTGAATATCATGCGTTTAACATTGCATGGATGCGTCACTTAAATAGAAAACCTGAATCTCCTTTATAATCCTGCGAAGAATCTTAAATTTTTTGAAGCCTTGAGCCCGAATGACGATGATAAATGGATTCAAAAATTACTTTAAATAATACTCGAACAATTGTCACAAATAGCTAAAACCCTATAAATGAAGAATATCCGAAAAATTTATCTAAAAAAAATGTGGAAAACTTATTTTAGGAAAATAATGAAAAAGTGTAATTTTATAAAATAAAGGTTAATCAACCTTAAGGCGATTTGTCTTACGAAAGTAAAAACGCATTTCAGTCATGCAGTGATTGTACTCTGAGAGGTGAGGAATAGCTTTAGGGATCTACAAGTTTTTAATTGTAATTTTTGGGGAAACGGTCAGGTATTAAATATCTGACCGTTTTTTTTGTTGGTAGCCTTTCCATTCAATTGATTAAGATGTGTTTTAATCCATTGCAAGAGGGCTTCAGACTAATTTCCTTATTTAAGGATTGGGAGGTTCCCGACTATGCGGGATCCGATTTTATCCTATCGTGTGAACACATTTTCTATTTCGTCATGCTTAGGCATCCTTGTCCCCTGGCGGGAATTAAAGGGGATGGATCCTCCCTGTAGCCCCTCCAAAGGGGCACAGCATAACGCCTGAATCCCTACTTAATAATGAATTTTGATACTTAGACACCTGTTTATAAGAGGTGTCCACACAATAGGATTTTATCGGATGAAAAATCGTGAGGAAGATTTCAGCTTCCCTGGAACCGATAATATCGGTTGACAATTCAGGTGAGATGGATAGGGCGATTCCGGCCTTCGCCGGAATCGGATTTAGCAAACCAATCCCAGGTAAGATTATGCCTTTAAGGTTCAGTTGTTCAATAAGATTGTAAACAAAATATTCCCGCATTCCCTAGCTCCAATCTCCGAAATGGATAATGAGTAAAAGGAAAATCCTTTATCACAGGATTCCGCATCATTGGTGTCCGGAAAAAGTTCTTGTGCATCGACCTCGCTAGGTGGTCGTATGTTATAGAAATACACAAAAGGCAAGTCCCGACCCTGAAGGGCAAGTCATTATTTAGGCGATTAAATAACTCATTGTTCCCGGAAAGTGATCGTTCAGG
>CAZGWG010000385.1:0-3582 GCA_964529165.1 uncultured Sphingobacterium sp. | reverse complement strand
GAGCTCTGAGCTTCTTTCTATCGCCTTAAACGATGCGCAAGAAGCTCATTTCCCACTGCTCATTTCTCGCAGCACTTGGGTAGCGGGAGCCAGACTCGAACTGACGACCTTCGGGTTATGAGCCCGACGAGCTACCAACTGCTCCATCCCGCACTGTGACAATTTTAAGCTTAAAGAACGTCTCTGTGTTGCTTTTAAATTGGACTGCAAAGATATATTTCGTTTCTTTGTAGTCCAAATAAATTTTAAAATAAATTTTACATGTCTCATAAAGCCGGATTTGTTAGTCTGATAGGGAAACCAAACGTTGGTAAATCAACCCTGATGAATGCCCTGGTCGGTGAAAAACTGTCAATAGTCACTCCTAAGGCACAAACTACGCGGCACCGGATTCTTGGCATCGTGAACGAGCCTGAGTATCAAATAGTTTTTTCAGACACCCCTGGAGTAATCAAACCGGTGTATGGAATGCAGGAATCCATGATGAGTTTCGTCAACGGCTCTCTTGTCGACGCAGATATCGTCTTATTTGTAACCGATATCAATGAAAAATACGACGAAGCCGATGTGATTGAAAAATTAGCTAAGACCAGCTCTCCTATTGCAGTGGTTATCAACAAGATCGATAAATCAAGCGAGGAATTGGTCAAAGAAAAGATCATTTACTGGCAGGAAAAATTGAACCCTAAAGCAATTTTTGCAGTTTCGGCGCTTCATGACCACAATGTCCCGGCGGTCATGCAATTTATTCTTGATAATCTGCCCGAACATCCGGCCTACTATGAAAAAGATGCACTGACCGATAAGAATGAGCGATTCTTTGTCTCTGAGATTATTCGTGAAAAAGTATTCAAATTATATGAAAAAGAGATTCCTTACAGCACTGAAGTAATTATCACCGCTTTTAAGGATGAACCTAAAATTATTCGCATCAGCTCTGAAATTATTGTAGAACGTGATTCCCAAAAGAACATCATCATTGGTAAAGCTGGTGAAATGCTTAAAAAAGTTGGGACCTATGCCCGTAAGGATATGGAAGAGTTTCTTCAGAAAAAAGTATTCCTTGAAATGTTCGTTAAAGTTATCCCTGATTGGAGAAACAGGAAGAACTATCTGAAATCGTTTGGATACGAAGACTAGAGAGAAGTATCAGGTATCAGGACTGAATGCCTACTAAATTGGGGGAAATAAGAAAACAAGGACATGCATAATTTCAAAGATTTAAAAGTTTGGCAGAAGTCGATCGATCTTACTTCTGAAATTTATGAGGTGTTGTCAGGATTTCTTTCTGATGAAAAATTTGGATTGATATCTCAAATTAAACGGGCGGCTGTGTCAATTCCTTCAAATATTGCAGAGGGATCGGGAAGAAATTCCGGGAAGGAATTTAAGCATTTCCTTTCCACCAGTCTGGGTTCTTCATTCGAAGTAGAGACTCAATTTATCATTGCAAATCGACTTGGTTTAATTGATATTGATAAAATGGAGAATTTTTCAAGTAAGATTTCCGAAATACAAAAGATGATCTATATGTTAGAAAGATCAATTAATACATAATTAAAACTGCATAGTATTCTGGGTAGGTACTCGATACCTGATACCTGATACTTGATACCAATTAAAACATGAGTAACATAGTAGCAATAGTAGGCCGCCCCAACGTAGGGAAATCCACATTATATAACAGATTAACCGAAACGCGTAAAGCAATCGTGGATGACTTCAGTGGAGTAACCCGCGACAGGCATTACGGAGTCGCTGAGTGGACCGATAAGCATTTTACAGTAATTGATACCGGCGGGTACGTGGCGCACTCTGACGATGTCTTTGAGGCCGCCATTCGCGAACAGGTTGTGATTGCTATTGAAGAAGCCACTGCCATCCTTTTCATGGTTGATGTGGTTACAGGCGTGACTGATCTTGATGATGATATCGCCAAACTTCTTCGTCGAAGTAAAAAGCCCGTTTTTGTGGTAGTCAACAAAGTAGATAATAACCAGCGCCTCACAGATGCAAGCATCTTTTATAGCCTTGGATTGGGTGAAATATATCCCATCTCCTCTATGTCGGGCTCTGGTACCGGTGAACTGCTTGATGAAGTAATCAAACATTTTGAAGAGGAATCTGAAGAAGAAAATCAGCTTCCAAAATATGCTATTGTTGGTCGTCCCAATGTCGGAAAATCATCCCTGATCAATGCGCTGATTGGCAAGGAAAGAAATATCGTTACCCCTATTGCAGGTACTACCCGCGATTCAATACATATTCATTACAACCAGTTCGGGCACGAATTCATGCTGATTGATACCGCCGGTTTACGCAAGAAAACAAAAGTTAAAGAGAATATTGAATTCTATTCAGTGATGCGTACCATCAAGGCATTAGAAGAAGCTGACGTAATTATTCTGATGATCGATGCGGTTGAAGGCATTGAATCTCAGGATATCAATATCTTTCATCTGGCCGAGAAAAATAAAAAAGGCATTGTAATCCTGGTCAACAAATGGGACCTTATCGAGAAGAACACGAAAACAACAGGCGTATTTGAAGAACAGATTTATGATAAGATTGCTCCATTTACTGATGTGCCAATTGTTTTCACCTCAGTTGTAGAGAAACAAAGGATTTATAAATCACTTGAGGCAGCTTCAAAGGTTTATGAGAATAAACTAAAAAAGATTCCTACCTCTAAACTTAATGATGTAATGTTACCCATCATTGAAAACTTCCCGCCACCGGCAGTAAAAGGAAAGTATGTTAAGATCAAATATGTAACCCAGATCAATGCCAGTTCACCAATGTTTGCATTCTTCTGTAACCTCCCGCAGTATATCAAAGAACCTTACAAACGTTTTATTGAAAATAAACTCCGCGAGCATTTTGATTTTACAGGAGTTCCTATACAAATCTTCTTTAGACAGAAATACTTAATTAAATACTTTTATCATGAAGAAATTATTCTTAACAGCACTAGCAGCAAGCATGTTTACTCTGGGATGTAATAGCGGTATCGATCATGCAGAAAAAGCAAAACAAGATTCACTGGCAGAAGTAGCTGCAGCAGACTCTATGCTGAAAGCTGCGATAGAAACAGACTCCTTAAAAAAGGCCGACACGATAAGGGTAGATTCGATTCAATAACTCACAGCAAGAGAAGAATCTTTTAAAACCTCCAGAGAGCGGCTGATCGCATGATCACCTGAATTCAATACTTTATAGAATCCTTCATCCCCAAAATGGTATCGCGCCAGGAGGGCTCTGACCTGGGTTTCGATTTCTCTTCTGGACGAAACGATTTGAGCTTCACTCACTACCACACTCCTTTTGGCAGCCATCTGAATTAGCTTTTTGATATCATTATCATTCATTCTGAAAATCCTGATCAGTTCTTCTGCTGATTGGAAATCCTGACTCTGCCTGAGCAGATGGTTATAAACGACATCGTTCAACACCCCTTTTCGTGAAAGTTCGTAGTAAAGATCAGTGTATCCGCTGGTATCAACAGGAATATAAATATCAGGCATAATCCCCCCACCACCGTACAAAACCTTACCAGATTTTGTAGTATATGTCTTGTTCTTG
>CAZGWG010000384.1:0-3593 GCA_964529165.1 uncultured Sphingobacterium sp. | reverse complement strand
GCAAGTCCTGCTGAAACTGTAGCCGACATAAATCGGGTATTGTGGTATAATTGCGGAGGCGTACTGGTCTCCTCAACGGCAACTAGATTGTCAAGCTGAATGAGTTCCCCCTTATTATTTCTTACGAAAATTGAAGTGAGATCCAGCGGATCATTTCGATCGGGGCGGTCATACTGACCAATAACCTGATATTGTCTTCCATTCATCTGGAAATAGGCAAATCGCTGCCCACTAAGCGCGAATTGTAGGGTTTGAGCCACATCCAATACAGAAACACCCAGGTTTCTGGATTTCTCTCTGTCGATACTTATATTAATTTCGGGCTTATTGAATTTCAGGTTTGCATCAATAGCGGTAAAGGTTGGGTCCTGACTCACTTCTTCAATAAAGAGGGGAAGCTTTTCACGGAGTTTTTCAAAATTAGGAGCCTGAATAATATAGTTTACAGGTAATCCACCACGTCTTGTTACTGAAATAGTAGGCTGTTGAATAACAAACACCCGGCCTTCTGTATAAGGTTTTGTAATTTTAGTTAACTTTTCAGCCACTTGTGCCTGGGTCGTTTCTCTTGTGCTTGGATCACTTAGACGTAATCTCAAAAAACCGGTATTGGCTGCACCTGAACCACTGAATCCAGGTGATGTAACTGTAAGCAGAAATTCTTTCTCAGGAATAGAATCTTCTACCAGCTTGGTCAGATTTAGGATGAAATTATCAGTATAATCATAAGAAGACCCTTCTGGTGTGGTAACCTGCAGATTTACTGCTGCACGATCATCATAAGGAGCTGTTTCTTTTTGAAGTACATTCCAAAACAATCCAATTAGTCCGATACAGACAATAATAATAGGAAAAGCGATCCAGCGTTTCTTCATAAAACTGATCAGAGAATCTGAATAACCGGAAGTCATTTTCTCAAAATAGGGCTCAGACCAATCATAGAATTTGGTTTTCTTCTTGTTTGCCTTCTTCATATAGGCATTCAGCATCGGCGTTAAAGAAAGAGATACAAACGCAGATATTAATACAGCCGCACCTATTACAACCCCGAATTCCCGAAAGAGCCGCCCAACGAACCCTTCAAGAAAGATTACCGGCAGGAATACCGCCGCAAGGGTTACCGATATTGAAATTACTGCGAAGAAGATCTCATTTGATCCCTTTATAGCAGCTTCAATCGGACTATATCCTTCTTCAAGTTTCTTAAAGATGTTTTCTGTAACAACAATTCCATCATCCACAACCAAACCGGTTGCAAGTACCACAGCCAGTAGGGTGAGTACGTTAATCGAAAACCCAAAAAGGTACATGATGAAAAATGTAGATATCAATGATACCGGTATATCGATCAATGGCCTGAATGCAATACTCCAGTCGCGGAAGAAAATGAAAATGATAAAAATTACAAGAACCAATGAGATCAAAATAGTTTCAGCTACCTCTGTGACTGATCTCTGAATAAAAACTGTAGTGTCCAGAGCAATATCAAGTTTTAAGTCCTCAGGAAGTTCTTTCTTTAATTGTTCATAGCGCTTATAGAATTCATTGGAGATTTCCAGATAGTTTGCGCCTGGTTGAGGGATCAAGCCCATTCCAATCATTGGTGTTCCTGATGAGCGGAGCATGGTTTCTTCATTTTCAGGTCCAAGTACAGCAGTTCCTATATCTCTCAACCTGACAATATTATCTCCTGAACTTTGAATAATCAGATTATTGAATTGTTCTTCAGTTGAAAGGTTTCCAAGCGTTTTGACCGATAGCTCCGTTGCATTTCCGGTAATTTTTCCAGAAGGAAGTTCCACATTCTCCCGGTCGAGCGCATTTTTTACATCTAATGCAGTAAGCCTGTAGGCTGCAAGTTTGGCAGGGTCAATCCAGATACGCATAGCAAATCTTTTCTGCCCCCAGATCTGAATACCACTCACTCCTGGTATGGTTTGAAGACGCTGTGAAATTACATTTTCAGCATAATCACTAAGCTCAAGCTGGTTTCTACTGTCACTCTGAATGGTCATTGATAATATCGCCTCTGAATTGGCATCTGCTTTGGATACAACAGGAAGACCATCAATATCTTTAGGTAATGTCCTGACAGCCTGGGAAACTTTATCCCTGACATCATTGGCTGCCTCTTCAAGCTCTTTATCGAGGTTAAATTCAATATTAATGTTGCTTGTTCCCTGATTACTGGACGAGGACATATTTTTTATACCCTCGATGCTATTAATTGCTTTTTCAAGCGGTTCAGTAATCTGAGACTCAATGATATCTGAGTTTGCACCCGGATAGCTTGTCCGTACCGAAACAATCGGTGGGTCAATGGATGGGAATTCCCTAACCCCTAAAAAATGGAAGCCAATGACACCGAAAAGAACCAAAAGCAGATTCATTACTATCGCGAGTACTGGCCTTTTTATACTGGTGGTTGATAAACTCATAGGACTATTTTCTAATTTTAATTTTGTCGGGTAAAATGTTCCAAATCCTTGAATTAATTTGTAACCTTAACTTGTACTGGCATATCATTTTTTAATGACATAATGCCTGTTGTCAATATTGTATCGCCAATATTTAATCCTGATAGGATTAATACTGATTTTTCAGTGCGGGTTCCTGTCTCAACCATTACTTCTTTGGCCTTTCCATTCGAACTGATATATACTTTCTTACCCTGGAGTACCGGAACAATTGATTCTGTTGGTATCAGTATCGCATCATTTATATTACTGAGAGGTAAGTCGATTTTGGCAAACGATCCCGGAAGAAGCTCACCATTGGAATTGGATGCTTTGGCCTTTAATTGCAATGTTCTGGTTGACATATCTATTCCAGGTTCAATTGCATAAACTGAACCGGTATAACTGTTTTTCGATCCGGCAACTGTAAATGAAATTTTTGTATTCAATTTTATAGTTCCTGCATATTTTTCAGGTATTGAGAACAATATTTTAACAGGGTCAGTACTAACCAGTCTGGCAATATTGCTAGCAGGAGTAATGTACTCACCGGCAGAAATTGTTCTTAGTCCGATTTTGCCACTGAATGGTGCACGAATCAAAGTTTTAGCCAGTTGTGCTCGGATTAGCTGAGTTTGAGATTGTAATGAGCGTAATTCTGAAAGAGCGACATCATATTCTTCCTTACTGATAGCCTCTTTTTCCAGAAGTTTTCCGGCACGAAATTCTGTTTCCTGGGCTAATTTCTGTTTAGTCAAAGCTTGTGAAAGCTGAGCCTGTAATTCAAGATCATTGATCTTTAATAATACTTTACCTTTCGAAACAGTACTTCCTTCATTAAACTGAATATCGGTTACAAGTCCAGACACCTCACTTCGAATATCAACCTGTTCATTTGCTTCTATTGTGCCTGCAATGGCAAGTGAGTTTGAAAAGTTTTCTGCCTTTGTTACTATACCGTTTACTGTTAATACAGATGCCGGGCCTCCGGCTGCGCGAGCAGCTCCGGCTCCAGCTTTTTGTGCCTTATTTTTATTTACACGGTAACCTATAAATACAGCCAGTAGAAGCACAAGAATTGTATAAACAATATATTTAGTTTTCATCTGTTATTATTTTTTGTTTTTTTAATGGTGA
>CAZGWG010000383.1:0-3624 GCA_964529165.1 uncultured Sphingobacterium sp. | reverse complement strand
CCCACCATTCCCTGGGATTGGGTCCGGCCTTATAAAACTGAAAAATTTTATTATCTGCGCTTTTAAACAATACAGGATTCCAGAGGGGAAATGTACCGGAGGTACCAAAATCGCCATCAGCAAGTACAACAGGAAAAGTCCACTTACCATCGCGATTTAAGGAAGACCATATTTTCACATCCTTACTCCCCTCTTGAGTACCTCCAAACCAGGCAGCTAATATTTCTCCATCAGAAGTTTCTAACAAAGTAGATGCGTGGCATTGTGCGAAAGGTGCATCCTGAAATATCAATTCCTCTCTTACTTTAACAAATGGACTTTGTGCGGATAAAAACCCTGATAGCAGCAGAAATGTAAGAAATACAGCAAGCTTAACTTTTTTCATATTAATCTATTCTGCCAGGAAAGGGGGCTTTTCCTGAGTATCTTATTCAAAAATGTAAGATCAGTAACTTCAACTTATTTCTCTTGGCTTTTAAGGTATGCCTGAACCTTATCTCCACTTTGTTTCTATACCCTGTCTGGAAATAAACTCCTGGAATTCTTCCAGTAATTGTTTCCCTTCCCTGACCATCTGCGGGATTACCTGCTTTTTCAAAGAGTAGCTAACCAATAAGCCAACCGCTTCGCCAATACTCCATTCAACAGGATGTAAACGATAACAACCATTAGTAATATGAGTAGTACCGATATTCTTGTTTGCAGGCAAAAGGTTCTCCATTCTTACAGGCAATAAAGAACCTAATGGAATCTGGAAGGGAAGAGATGCGAAATCTATATAATTATTTCCTCGGCTGCTGGGATGAAGATCAATATGATAATAACCGATACCAACACTATCATAGAAATCGGCGGCCTTTTTCCCTGCTACAGGCCCGGCTACCTGAATACGATTTTCCTGACCAACATGCTCTTCAAGAACAGTAAATAATGCTTTGATACGCCGAGATTCACGGATATAAGGGTATTTTGCCATACCATCCTCTGTCCCCATAATATCCTTTCTCAAGCGAAGGCCCGGCCACCCCTGTTTTCCGTCGGCACGTGGAGCTTCTGTTTGAAGCCAATGAAACAGGGATAAACTTAGTTGTTTAGCACGGTCAACATGGTGATCGAATTCCTTTTGGGATACCCCCACAAGATTACCGAGGGTATAATCATTCTGAGGCCAGTTCACTGTACAGATATCTCCTTTGAATGCACCACTTAAGAAATTGTCTTTTGCCAGTATACGACGGTAATTCCAAAGGTTGAGATAAGGGTCGGTTGGACTTCCATCCGGGTTAAAGCCTAGTGTTTTCTTTTCGAGGGTTTTAGGATTTGAGTAATTCAGATCCAGTAACTTACCGGACCATGCAGGGCTCATTTTCGGAACCAAATTACGCCAAAAGTCATATTCAGCGGGCTTCTCACCAATATTATTTGACCCCGGTATATAATCCATTGCAAAACATACTGTAAATGCCTGTTGGTTATCCGGATCAGCCTTTAGCGGGGCATGAAGTTCATGTGTTTCATTGCGCGATTCTGTCCCCATCACAAATTCAGTACCTGTTAAGGGAAGCAATTCTCCGGTTTCAGTGGCATCAACAAAATATGTTCCTTTAAGCAGATAAGTACGTCCGGATCTGAGACTCTGAACATTTAAAGACTTTACCCTATTACCCGTATATTCGGCAGAGCGAATCTTGTGTTCTGTGAGCAGGATTAATTTTCCAGAACTGATATATGGTGCCAGCATTTCAATCAAAACTGCAAGGGATACCCTTGGTTCATGACAAAGCGCAGAAACTACAGCATTCCCCGGATTAAGATATTGTCTGGATTTTGCTGCAGCCGTAATGGGATAGTTTTTTTTATAATAGTCTCTAACAGCACTTCTATAATCACGATAAGATTGAGGAGCTCCATGAGTTTCGATCCAGGTATGCTCATCAGGCGGGACGCCCTGCGAGGTCAACTGACCACCAATCCAATCGGTTTCTTCAGTCATTATTACATCGAGTCCATTACGCAAAGCAGATAACGCTGCCGCGCACCCTCCAATGCCTCCACCGGCAATTATCAAAGTTGCGCTAAGCTCAGACGCTTTCAGATCTTTCTTATAATTAGAAGCGAATGCATCCGTTGGTAATGCCGCAAGTGCTCCTGAAGCCAATCCTGTGGCACCTAGCCCGGTCAGACTAATAAAACTTCTTCTTTTCATAGACTCTCAGATTTTGACTTATAGCCATTAACTCCGAAAAATACGATATATAAATAACAAAGCACAGGAATCATAAATGCTACAGCCCAGGTTGAATGGTCTTTAATATATCCTTGCGAAAAGGACACAATTGCTCCGCCGGCAATTGCAGTAGATAAAATTCCGGAGGCTTTGGTGGTATAATGGCCAAGTCCTTGTACTGAAAGTGAAAAAATAATAGCAAACATAACAGAGTTAAAAAGTCCGACTCCTATCATCGACCAGATTGCAAAAGCCCCGGAAGTACTTACGGAAAGAACAACCAGAAGAATTGCAGCGGCTGCACAAACTGTCAAAATAAATGAAGGTCTGATTGATTTAAGCAAATAGGAACCTAACAGGCGCCCGGCAAGCATTCCACCCCAGTAATAAGAGACATAAGAGTTTGCATCTTCAACACCAACACCTATTGTATCGGCAATGTAATTGGTCAAAAAAGTTCCGATTGATACTTCCGCTCCAACATAAGCGAATATTGCCCACGCCCCAAAATTCAGATTGCGGAATGAGAAAATACTGAGTTTTTCTTCAGGACTGGCCTGAAAGCTACGTGCACCAGTACTGATCTTTGGAAGTTTTAAATTATAAACCACAAGGGCAATACATACCAGCAAAGCAGCTATTCCCAAATAAGGGTATTTTACTGCATCACTGGATGTACCTGATTCCTGCAACTTTGACAAGATATAATGCGCACCAAAAATTGGAGCTACCGTGGTCCCCACAGAGCCTACAGCCTGAATAAGAGTCAAACGAGAGGATGCTGTTTTTGCTGGCCCAAGCGCAGTTATATAAGGGTTTGAGGCCACCTGTAGTACTACAATTCCTATGGCTAACACAAATAAAGCTGCCAGGAATAAATAATAAAGATGCATATCTGCAGCAGGGTAAAATAATAAAGCTCCGATAGCCGCAATAGTAAAGCCAAGTACCATTCCATTCTTATAACCAATCTTCTCAACAATCATCCCTGCCGGAAAAGACATCAGACCATAAGTTAGGAAGAAATAAAACTGAACGAGTGATGACTCAGCATAACTTAATGTAAAGCCTTCTTTAAAAAAGGGGACTAAAGTATCATTGAGACAGGTTATAAAGCCATTCATGAAATACAAAACTGCCAGGGATATGAGGGCCGGCATATAATTCTGTCCGGCATTCTCATCATCAGTGAGTACCGTATTCTGCAAAGGTATATTAGCCATATTTCTTTATTTCGATTCCGTTTTAGAACTAAATTTCAGCATCAGTTATTTTGAATATTTATTTTCTATTTTCTCTAAGGTTTTCCAGCATTGGTATAATCCTCTTGGAACGTGGAAACATCCCTTCCACTTCCCTCCTTTCCGGGGATGCATCCCTTCTCCCCTCCTGTTTAG
>CAZGWG010000382.1:0-3634 GCA_964529165.1 uncultured Sphingobacterium sp. | reverse complement strand
GGCCTGGTACTGACTACTACTTCATGCGTGAAAACGGTAATGGCGAAGGCGCACCCGCTACTGTTGCTGAAGGTGGATTAAAATCTCAGTTTGACATTGATCTGATTGAAGCAAGCGTGAAGTTTGAAACTATCGCAGGTTTCTTGGTGACCTCACGTAAAGCCATGCTTAATGTTCCCGGATTCTTAGGGTTCTTGCAAAAGAGAGTGCCTCAGAAATTAATGAATGCCGAAGATACTCAGATACTTTACGGCGACGGTGTTTCCCCTAATATCTCAGGTATCCTTGATACAGGGAATTTCGTTGCAGGAAGCGCTGCCGGTGCTACGCCTTTAGTTGAAAAGATCATTACTGACATTTCAACCTTTGAAGACACTTATGAGCGTATTGCTACAGGTATCGTAATGAGGCCGGTTGATTACTATAGCTTCTTCCTTAATAAAGCATCTGGTTCGGGCGAATACGATTTACCTCAAGGTGTAATGTTTATAAATGGCATCCTCTATATCCTGGGTATTCCGGTGACAAAAACCACAGCTTTGACGACTGGTGACTATGTTGTAGGTGACTTCCAGGACGGCGCTGATCTTTTGGTGCAGGAAGCAATACGGTTGGAAATCTTTGAGCAGGACAGCGATAACGTTCGTAAGAACAAATTAACTGTTCGTGTGGAAGAAACAATCGCCTTGCCGATATACGGATCCAATTATTTTATGAAAGGATCATCTGATTCAGAATCCTAATTTTTTCATCCAATATTATAAAAGGGTCGGTCTTATGGCCGGCCTTTTTTTATGACAATCTTAATACCATATAAGTTTTTTCCTGGGCCAGAATTAAAATATTGCCTTAGAGGTATAGAAAAGTTCGCACCGGATAACGAAATAATTCTTATAGGCGACAAACCAAAGTGGATTAAAAATGTAACTCACATCTCATTCAAAGACAACTTAGATCTAAGATGGAAAGAACGTAACATCTTTGAGAAAACCTTATTAGTCAAGAATGATTTTTGGTTCTTTAATGATGATCACTTTTTATTAGACAGGTTACCAAACTATCATTATTCAGGCACCCTCAGAGAATTAAAAGAACGATACAATCCTTCCAACTCATTCAGAAAAACACTTCAAAATACCATCAATGTATTCGGGGATATTCATAATTATTTCCGTCATGCGCCAATCTATATAAACCGGGATAAACTTGAATCATTGATAAATTTAGACTGGAATATACCATGGTCTTACTGTGTGAAATCTGCCTACTGCTTTATAAACGGAATTGAAGGTGAAGATTATCCCGACCTGAAATTCAGAACTAAATTAAGCGAGCAGAAAATCAGAGAAGCAATAAATGGGCGTCCTTATTTCTCTACCGGGAATTACGCTATCCATCAACCTATGCTGAATGTTTTTGAATCGCTTTACCCTAATAAATCAAAGTTTGAATGCTGAAAATTGTGCTCATAGTATTTAACCGTGTTGAAAATATAAAGCTTTGGCTTTACTGCTGGGAACAATGCGAACAATTAGGGGAACTTATCGTTATTCATAATTACGATGGGTCGGACGCTATAAAAGAACTGTGTGGTAACATAAAGTACATCAGAAGGGAAAATATAGGATTGGATATTGGGGCTTTCCAGGATATAGTAAAAGGTAAAATAGACATAGGCGAATGGGATAAAATCCTATGGATCACGGATGACACTATCCCGATGCGGAAAGATTTCATAACGCCTTACCTCACTAAATTAGTAGATAATGTGGGCGTGGTTTGTACTGACCTTTCACCCTATGTAAAGACACATATCAGGACTACCGGATTTATGATAAAACGCGAGGTAGCTGAAAAACTAACTTTCCCGGCTGATCCCATAACCACTAAAGAAGAATGCTATCAGTTCGAGCACCGCTCTAAGAATGCCTTTTATGAGCAAATAACGAAGATGGGGCTTAGGGTGGTAGCTGTGGACGTAAGAGAAAAGACCCCTCTTTGGGACACAGGTTATCACAGACGAATACCGCGCGGCCAAGAACATGAAAGGGTATTCCCTAAGAAAAACAAAGTCGTATTTATTTGCCCGGTTTATCAGTCCTACCCACAGATCATATCATCTCTTATTTTACAAACTCATACTGATTGGGAACTTATATTAATACATGACGGACATAACACCACCGGGTTAAAATCGCTCATTACTGACCCGCGAATCAAATACATAGAAACCAAAGAAAGAGCCGGCAATTGGGGACATTCATTAAGAGCTTGGGCACTGAAAAACATAGACACACTTTCACCGGATGCCGACTTCGTGGTAATTACCAACGCAGATAATTATCATGCACCTGTTTATACTGAATACCTGCTAAAGGGCTTTTCTAATAATCCTTCAAGTGTGGCTGCTTATTGTTCTGATATGGTTCATTCTTATAAGGCATGGCAGGTAATACCTTGTAGTTTAAGATTGGGGTTTATAGATTGCGCGGGGGTAATGGTTCGCAAGGAAACTGCTAAAGAGGTAGGATGGCGCGACACGACAGCTCATTCAAGCGATTGGACTTATTTCAACGATATTATTAAAAAATACGGCGCCGATAAATGGACAAAAGTTAAAGGCTGCCTCTTAATTCATAACTAATGGAACATACTACATGTAGGGTGTGCGGCAATGAACATTTAATTCCTTATTTAGATTTAGGAATGATGCCTTTATCTAATAATCTGGCCAGCTCAATTTTAGATCCCATCCACAATCAGAAATATCCTTTACAGGTGCTCTTTTGTCCTGATTGCGGATTGTCTCAACTCTCAGTAGTTATTGATCCTGTAAAGTTGTTCGGGCATTACGTTTATCGCTCCTCTATCTCACAAGGCTATAAAGACCATTGCCGGGATATGGCTATTGACCTGAAAGATAAATTTAATTTAAGTGAAGATTCCTTTCATATAGACATAGCAGGTAATGATGGTGCTCTATTATCAGAGTTTAAGAAGGTGGTCAATGGCAGGGTTTTAAATGTTGATCCTGCGGAAAACTTAGCTGGCATCTGCCATGCTGCGGGTATCCCAACTCTAACAGCGTTCTGGGGAATGAACATAGCTACAAGAATAATAAACAGCGGGCACGGCAAAGCTGACCTAATAACTGCTACTAATGTATTTGCGCACGTTGACAACGTCCGAGAATTTATTCAGGCGGCGAAGCATGTTCTTAAACCGGATGGGCATTTGGTTTTGGAATTTCCTTACCTGATCAATTTTATAGAAGGAAAAGAATTTGATACGGTTTATTTTGAGCATCTTAGCTATTTTTCTATCTACCCGATTACCATGCTATGTAAATCAGAAGGTCTTGAAGTTTTAAGGGTAGAAGAATATAATATCCACGGCGGCTCAGTTCGGGTTATAATCGGCAAAGGGAAACCAGATGAAACCGTACAGACATTTTTAGAGCGCGAAAAACAATACAAAACCATTGAGCCTTATAAAGAGTTTTCGGTCAGTGTAGATGACACAATAAGGAACTTTTATTATAATCTTTCCCGGTTAAAAGGAACGGTAGCGGGATTTGCAGCATCAGCAAAAGGAAACACTTTACTTAACAGTGCAGGTATTACCTGCGGACTAA
>CAZGWG010000381.1:0-3635 GCA_964529165.1 uncultured Sphingobacterium sp. | reverse complement strand
GCACTAGAGTATGGACTTTGTATGGGTATGTATCTGCTTAGTTGGGAATATCCGGCAGGAAAAAGCTTAAAATCACTGATAGATCAATCCGGTTTAAATCCCTTAACCAGCTTATTAACTTTAAGCAAAGTTGAAAAACAACAATTACTTGATAAAGGGATAATATTATGTAAAAGCCTGATCGGTAATGAAAAAGCGTTGAAATCGATTCAAATTTCAGATCTCCGTATTAAGAGAATAATCGAAGAAGTTGAAGAACTCTGCAAACTAACACAGGGATAGTTCTACATTTTAATGATTCTGCCGTCTTCCATCTCTATAATGCGATGGGTACGTGCCGCAAATTCATTATCATGGGTTACAATTAGCAGCGATTGATTATACACCTCTGCCAGTTCCTGAAAAATATTAAACACTATTTCACTATTCTTTTTATCAAGATTGCCAGTAGGTTCATCTCCCATAATTATCAGCGGATCATTAATCAGAGCCCGGGCAATTGCTACACGCTGTTTCTGTCCTCCAGAAACCTGATTTGGCTTTTTTAAGGCCTCAGATTCTATTCCAAGAATTTTTAATTTCTCATAAGCTCTGTGTTCAACTTCAGCAGCCGAATACTTGCCCAGTTTAAGGCCTGGCAGCATCACATTTTTTAAAACGGAGAATTCATTCAGAAGATAATGGAACTGAAAAACAAAACCTATTTTTTCATTTCGAACCTTCGCAAGTTCAGCTTCCTTTTTATTCTTCATACTTTGACCATCTATCAGAATATCTCCTTCGTAATCGGTATCCATTGTTGAAAGAATGTACAGCAAAGTAGATTTGCCACATCCCGATTTACCGATTACAGAAACAAAATCTCCTTTGTTAACAAAGAAACTAATTTCCTTCAGTACCTGATAGGTAACAGGATCATGAAAATATTTGGTAACATTTTTGGCCTCTAGAATTTTCTGATCCATGTTATTTACCCCTGATTATAATGACAGGATCGATTTTACTTGCTTTTCTGGAAGGAAAATAGCCGGCGAAATAGGTGGTAACAATTGAAAAAACTGCGCCAATGATATAATAAACAGGACTATAATTGACCGGGTATGTTTTTATTGTAGGTAGTGCCGCAGTATTAAATGGAACCTGATCAATTAATGAAGATAAGCCAAACCCAAATATCAATCCGAGTAATCCCCCAAAAATACCAATACTCAGCGCAATCGTGATAAAAATCCGGTTCACATCCTTTCCGGAAAAGCCAGTAGCTTTCAATATTGCTATTGAATCCATTTTCTCATAAATCATCATATTTAAGATATTATAGATACCAAATCCAGCTACAATCAGCAGTGTAATTCCTACAGAATAAGAAATTATGGTTCTGACAGAACTACCCGTTTCAAATTGTGAATTGGCTGTCTGAATATCAATAGATTCCAGATCAAATAAATGCTGGTATTCCAATGCTAAGGATGGGGCAAGATTAATATCTTTAAGTTTGACCTGGATATCTGTAATATAGGAACCCGATTCAGCCAATAGTTTCTGGGTAGTAGTAATAGAGGCATAACTTTGGGTATTATCAATTTCCTGCAAACCCGACTGAAAAAATCCCACAACTTTCAAGGGTATTCGTTCACCCCTGGTGGTTGTCACCTGAATTACATCACCAATACCCGCAAGCATCTTTTCTGCTAATCCTTTTCCAAGTATAATGCTGTTCGGGATATTTTTCAGATCCACATAATTCCCTTCGGTCACATAATTCTGGAATAGAAATAATTTATTCTCGGCTTCAACATCCACACCATTAATAGCACCTGTTAGATCAATGGTACCAACATTATAGAATACCTGAGTCGTGATTTTAGGAGCAATACCGAGAACTCGATGATCATTTCTCAGATAATCCATAATTGCAGCATTATTATAAATTTCAAGTCTCTCCTCTTTGGGCTTAATCTTGCTTATAAAATTATAATGATTCTTATACTTCTCTGAAAGGCTAACCGGCTGATGGGCTGATGGTTTAATCTCATTATACAAGCGGATATGGGGTGTCCGGTTAATGATTAAACCATCAAGCAGATCATTTAAGCCAGACATAAAGCTTAAAAGACTGATAAACATGGTTATACTAAATGTAACCCCAATCGCAGCAACCAAAGTCTGCTTCCAGCGAGCTAGCAATAATGAGCGGGAAACGTCGGCGATTAGTTTATAATTCATTGTACAGGTTTTAACAACTCATCATCCTTATTGATCCCCGAAAGGATTTCAACCATCTGATAATCTTTCAATCCCGTTTTAACCTTCAGTGTATCACCACTGCTTTTAATTACAAGTGAGTCTTTTAATAAATAATTCCTTGGAATAAGCAAGGCTCCCTCTTTCTCCTGTATTAACACATTTGCTTCAAAGGTAATATTGGGATAGAGTCGTTCAGGCTTTTGAGTAAACTCTGCTTCTACCAAAAAAGTTTTATTCCGTTCATTCATTAACGGATTGATACGGGTTACCTCGGCCTCAAAAACCTTCCCTTTATAACTATCGAGATTAACCAGTACTTTTTGCCCGTTTCTGATCAACAGAATATCATTTTCATCCACCTGCATCTCCAATATAAATTTGTCGGAAGCTCCGATAACAGCCAGCGAGGTTTGAGGATTTACAATTTCCCCCTTCTGCTTGTAAATATTATACACAATGCCATCAATTTCACTTCTAAGTGTATAATCACCCGTCAGAGTTTGAGAAATAGAAAGATTCTTTTTGGCCTGGGATGATGCAAAATTAAGTTGTCGCTTTAAATCGTTATACCTGATTTTTGCCGAATTATAATTGTTTTTTGAATTTTGCCAGGCCAATTCCCTCTGTTCAAGTTCAACCTTCGTTCCAATCTCCTGTTCCCATAGATTTTTTTGCCTGTAATATAATACAGAGTCATTTCGCATCTTATTCCCTGTAAATTCAATTAATGATGATGCTTCATTCAGCTTGCCCTGATTGGCAGATAGAGAATTATAATCGGACGCTATTCTGGCATTATCTTCATTTAACTTCTGAACTTCATTTGAGACAGTCAGAATCGCTTCTCCTTTTTTTATGGTATCCCCCTCAATCACAAATATCTGATTGATTATTCCACTGATTGAAGCATAAGCCTGGTACTGATCTTTACTCTTCAGCACACCTGATGCATAAACCGACTGAGAAATAGATTGGATGGATGGTTTGATTGTTTCAACAGAATTTCTACAGGAAAAAAGAAAAAGTGATAATAAAGCTAAAACTATGATTCTCATTGCAATACAATTGTTTTTTTAATCCTGTTAATTCGGTGTTGCTTAAGCTAATTTTATGTCATTACCGGGTATTAAGCCAGCCTGTGCCAGCAAACTTATACTGGTTATCCATATTTGCAAAGTTACATTTTAAACAAGCATAAGAATATGACCTAAGTCTCTATTTTGTAATGCATTTACTACAATTCCTAAATACAGACTAAAACATATTGTCTGCATTTAGTTCTGATAGAAATGTGATATATTCATGCAATAAATATATTATTTCAATAAATGGAAATGAACTGGCCGCTTATTTTTTAAACAGCCTACCTGCTTGTTCTTATTCTGGTG
>CAZGWG010000380.1:0-3645 GCA_964529165.1 uncultured Sphingobacterium sp. | reverse complement strand
CCTGCAGATGTGACTATTATGACTTCTACGAGAGGCCTGACACTAAGCTGGAGCATGACCAATTTACTGCGACCTGTTTTCAAAGGCTATAACGAAGAAGAGCAACAGACTAACCCTGTCCAGGCCACAAATTGAAAAAGGCATGGGTTGGGCATGCTGGCATCTCCTATTTGGGCTATGTGAAAGTATTAGTACTTTTATTAAACCAGAGTTTATTCACTATCATTAACCAATGAAAAAGAATCTTATAGCCGTTTTAGTATTCTTAATTACCCATTCATTATCTGCACAAAATGTCAAATCAATTAGAAGTGTAAGCTTCCCCGAAAATGCGAAGTTTGTAAAGATAGATTGATTCGTTAACTGAACTTGAAAAAAAATAATAGTCAAACAATGAGAAAAATTTTAGCAATTGTATCTCTATTCCTGGCTGGTCTGCTGTCTGCTCAGGAAATTTCAACTGCAGGCCTAAAAGCGGCTGTAACTCCGGGATATCTCAGTAATCATTATGAAAAACAACATCTCGACTATAAATCAATCCCCAATACGTCCTTTTTAGATACTATCGGAACCAAGGATGTGTATTTAATATTTATGATCGGACAATCCAATTCGGTAGGCTGGGCCAGTGCAAGCAGATTAGCCAATACGAAATATAATTACCGCGGGATATCCGAAGGGTATCCTACGGTTAGAACATCGCAAGCACAGTATACCGGAACGCCTTCAAATGTTAAGATATACTACAAACCCGTAAACTACGTTGACCCGCTATCACTGTACCTTGCCGATAACGGAGAATGGCAAGCGTATCAAGCGGGAGTCAACTCTGCTACTGCCGCAGGTAATTTCGGAGCAGAACTTTCCTTTGCACAAAAAATATTAGACGCACGCCCGAATGCGAAAGTTTATATCGTAAAGGCAGGAATTGGAAATACTGTATTAAACCCCAAGGGCGTAATGGAACCTGGAAATTGGTCGAATACCTTAGATACAATTGCTACTAAGTATTATTTGGACAGAGCGATCAGGGATCTAAAAATAGAACTACCTGACGCAAGAATAATTTTTCCGGGTGTGTTTTGGTGGCAGGGAGAAGGTGATTCAGAAAAGCTCACCAGAGAGCAATACATGAACTATTTTATGGATAATCTCAAGTCTGATATTGACAAACATATTCATTCAAAATACCCTGAATTTGGAGAGTATCTATGGGTAGTTACTCAGTTAAATTATCGGCTGACATCCGGGGAAGATTCAATAAATCTAGGCTTCCGCAACTTGTCAAAAAAATACGCTGATATTAAACTTGCATCAGCAATCGGGTATCCCAGAAGGCAGGAATTAACAACCGATGAAGCTGCTCCTGTATCAATAACTGTGGCTGATGACAAACACAGTAGCTATATCGGGCAATTAGCAGTGGGAGAGCAGTACTTCAATATAATCCGGAGGCAATTTTCGCCGGATTAACGAGGTAAGAGTTCAACTACAGGGTTTAAAGTTCGCCGTGGGCGGATATTTGAATGAAGCATAGTGCTAAATGTGAAAGTGGCTCCAAGTAGCAACGGCTAATATTCAACTGCTTTGATTCGATTTCCGGATGCGTTTTGACTCATTTACTGACGCACGAGAGAAAGAGAAACTAAAAGAGGCTCCTTAACGTAGCGGGGAGCAGGATCGATCCCGATAGCCATCGGGAGCCGACCTCAGGGTTATGAATGGTGAGATGTACGCCATTCAAGCTCTCTGCTAATGTTTTTAAGCCTTGTATCGTGAGTCTGGTTAATTAATTTGACTCATCTGTTGACTCATGTAAAGTTATCTTTTTTAATGAAGTTTTTACATCATCCCTTCATCCGCAAAGCTTAAATAACCTTCCTTCGTTAAAATAATATGTTCAATTATAGGTAAGTCTAAAAATTGTTCAGCACTCTTTAATTTCCTTTTAAGCTCTATATCTGCCTGACTAGGTCTTAAATTTCCAGATGGGTGATTATATACCAGGACAATCGAAGCAGCATTACATTTAAGAGCAGTTACATAGATGACTTTAGGATCACAGATTGTTCCTGCTGTTCCACCTACACTGATAGGTACAATTCCCAAAACCCGATGTGCCCGATTCAGGAGAATGATTTTAAACTCTTCTATGAACTCGATTATCTCAAAGTTCCAGTTGCTCTGGAGTGTAAGCTTCCCCGAAAATGGGAAGGCTACACTATACTCAAACACTGAAACAGTTTAGTAGTTCACCTACACTTCAGTTGATTTTTCAGGTTTATACACCCCAATGAAGGCAAGTGTAGGTTTTTGAGAGTTTGGTTTGGTGATGTTGTGAGAGTTGTATGGAAGTGGTGAGTTTGAACTCATTCCTTTAAAAGGTTAGCCTTTTAAAGAAGTAGCTGAGACCTTCTCTTTTGAAATTATCTTTTCGTTTTAAAATTCTCATAAATTGACCATTCGGTCTGACCAATAAGACAAATTACTGCTACTATTATGGCTGTTGTCGCTATGATTTTACCATTGGCGCCATCCATTAGATCAATTAACCCGAATGAAGAAAGACTTATTAATCCTAATGCAGACAGACGTGTTAAAAAAGATCCTAACCTCTTCATCAGATTCGCAGAATAGTGTTGAGCATACTCCCACCTTTCTTGTGTCCTCATTGAAGAAGGTGTCCTGTATCCGTAGAAGTAATTTATCTTTTTAGGTGGATATCGAAGCATTAAGACGCCAGAGAGGTAAAATATCGCACCTACAATAAATACAAGTACAAAAGGAAGTAGATTCTTCATCAAAGCGGTTGATTACTAAGAACTAAGTTAAAGAATAACATTGACTTTATAGGCAAATGCTTATTCAGTTCCCATCCACCTCATTGGTTTACAAGGAACTTAGCTTTGTTGCCCTTTAACTAAATGAGTTTGGGTCTCCACATTCATCAGTTCAATGATTTACTTAATCTCTTAACAACAACCTCACCATTGTCTTTGACAGAGATAGCGAACTCGTGATTAAAGCTTACAATTCATTTAGGGTCTTGTATTCCCATAACAGACCCTGACACTGTCTATGACTTTACACAGATAAGAGGAGAAACAGATATATCGGTGGTTGAGAAAGTGATTGGACAACCCTTCTATGTGGAAACTTCTGGTGAAAAATATGATCGTGTTTGGAGACATTACAAAAAAGGAATTGTTAGAATGTTTATAATAGTGACCAACAGTGGGAAAGTATTAACATACATAATTAATACAGAAGAACATCGGCATTACATAACGAAAGGAGCTCTAAAACTTATCAATTTACACAAAGATATGAGTGGGTTTGAATTTGATCACGAGGATGAGATTCCTTCATTGATTGACGGAATAGTCATGGGAATAGTTTTAAAACCAATACCAAACTAAAGCAAGATTTTATAAATGGTTATAGCACTTAAACACATAATGCTCTTGTAGGCATGGATTGTTCAGGCGACCGTCTGCGACTGAGCGAAGGTCACTGGAGTAAAACTCGAAGAGTGATCCAGTGATATGTTTTCCCTTCAGAAAACACGAAGCTTGGCGGAATTATTGATCCATTAGCCATGGCATAGGAAAATTCAATAATTGTGAAAAGCTGAAGCCTTCGCGA
>CAZGWG010000379.1:0-3656 GCA_964529165.1 uncultured Sphingobacterium sp. | reverse complement strand
TCTATTAAATCTGCTGCAAAAAACCAGGGCAGAACACGGGGCTACCGGGACTGAAAATGCACAGATCCTGCTTTCTAAAACAAGATAAAATAGTACTTCGGCAAGATTTTATGTCGAACTCACGTTAATTTACCTCTTAGAATACAAAATGATTTTTAACCAGGGAGAAGAAACTTGCCAACTTATCCGGGTGTGCTACAAGATAAACGAGGATTTCAAAGCAAATAAGCAGATTTACAAAAAGAAATTAAAATCTTATCAAAATAATACCTTCATCATGAATAGAATTTTAACCCATTCCCTTAACACCGCAAACCTCATTGTAAAATTACTTCAGGAGTAATTACACTATGAACATTTAAGCAAGTAGCAGAAATGTCAAGGCAACAACCATGTTGAAGAAGCTGAACTATACAAAGTTCTGTAAGCCAGATTCAATAACAGGCAATTTATAATAATTGAGATAAGAACTGAAATTATAGATTTCTATACTCACACTTGGAATCATAAGTAAAAATCAATAAGCATTAGCAGTTCTACAGAAGAGGGATTGATCTAACCATACATCATTACTTACTGCAAATAACCAAGCCTGCCTTTCAGTTCCGTAAACTGGAAGGCAGGATAAGACATTATTGTTATTTAGCTTTTCTTAAAATGGAGTAGCCAAAATGTACGCCGACATAACTCCCTTTATCTGTATACGAACCTGTTTGGTTTCCGTCTTTAAAGAAAAAAGCATATCTGCCATTATATACGGTAGTGGTTGAAATATTTGCAACCAGCCCTATATAAAATTGGTTTCCTCGCTTTAATGTCCGGGAAACGGTTGCATTTGCGATATACGTTGTCCAAATACTACTATAGGTATTTGGCGATGTAACCTCAAATTCAAATAGGTCAATTCTTTCTCCAGGGTCCCCAAGTATGCTGTAGTACTGTGATGAGTAAGACAGTAAATGGTTAAAATTCACTCCTGCCATAAAAGAAGGGGTCCATCGTTTGCTTGTAGATTGCACGGTGTATCCAAACTGAAGGGGTACATACACATGACCAAATGAAAGATTTGCATACCTTTCGAAGTAATCCGTTTTCCATTCTGGTGGCCCATCGTAGTCAGTAGGACGCACTGTATACTGAAAGCTGATTGGCAACTTCCTATAATGTAAGCCAGTTACAATCGTAAAACCGCTCCTGCTTACTCTTCGATAATCTCCACCTAAAGAAAATCCGGGCATGCGATAATACTCAAGGGGATTTCTGTTTCCATCACTAACTATTCTAGTGGTGGTGGGGAAATACCCTTCCCCCGCTATTGAAAAGTATTCAGTTTTCTTTTTAATAGAATCCGTCTGAGAATATACCTGACCATTGATACAGAAAATCATTATCAATAAAACTACTGCACGCATTACCATGTAATTGATAGGTTATAATAATCATCATTTGACTGATGGGATGAATTCATATAGTCTGGTTTTAGGTTTAGATATTCAAGATAGCCACTATGCCTGACGTGAAACAAGTAACAATCGCTATGGGGACACAATCATGTATTTGATATACAAACGGCTTGATTGAGTAGACAAAAAAGCTCTTTAGGTAGAAAAATATTGGAAAATTTGATCTTCAAACTAACCATGTTTAGAAAATCACATACTTCTTAATGACTATTTTATACCATACCTCATACTATTATGGAATACCTGCTTCTTACGGGAGGATGACTTTCTTCTATCTCACTAAATCCCACAAAAAGGTGACAAAAACATCTTCTCCCATCGATACCATTACTTTGAAGGTCATTGGATATCTCTACAGGACTTCTACAATTCCATTTAAGGTATTTTGAAAAAACCTAAGATTATATCATCTGAACATATCCTGAGAATGATTTGCTGACTTAACATCTTTTCTCTCAATTCGAATATTTTGCGACTCAATGGTTATAATTCAAGTTCTATACTTGGTGGACAGTGAAGTGTTCCCAAATTGGCATCTTCTTCAAGTCCAAAATTGCCAGGTATACCTGCTGGAATTAGACCCGAAAACATTCTTTACCATTAAAATTAAAAACATACTCCCCCCTTCCCAACACTATCAAATCCCCCCATTATCCTCACCAGAAAATTGCCCATTCTGAACTTTGACCTCAACCTGCGTCACAGAAAAATTGTAAAAGAGAGCCACACCTAGCCCAATAATAATTGCAGAAAAAAGCTTTGCATCAATTGTTTCTATCTTTGCCCCATCAATAAAACCACGGCTCATATCCCACCAGGCAGAAAAAAGCAGAATAATATAGCCGATGTGCCCGATCTTATTAATTATAGTAATCTTTCTTTTTCCGATACCATTAAATTCGTTTGCATACCAATTGGTTGAAATTAGATCATCCGGTCTGAAATTAAGGATCTCTGCCAGTATGTAGATCATTTCAATGTCCGGTTTTTCATTGCTGTATTCGATCTTGGAATAGGTTCCCTGTGACATGTTAAGATCTTTTGCCATGGCTTCCTGGGTGTAACCTCTGTAATTACGCATCATGCGGAGATTTTCTCCAAAGTGGAAATTTTTCATAGTTTGGGGATTTGGAGTAGATAATAGATGTTTAATTTTTAATTCACATAAGCACAGCACCTTATACATTAAAAATAATTAAACTGATATCCTTCTGCAATACCTTATCCTTTACCTGATTCATCGTTGCAATTCAAAAACCGGCTTCAGAGGCAGTGAAATGCGGTTTTTTATTACCCTTAAATAAATCCCTAAATCAGAAATAAATCCTCAACAAGGCTTGATAATTATCTCGAGCCCTGATTACTTGCCTTTGCAGATCAGTTAAACATACCGTTCAAGAAATTTACTTCATTTAAAATTACCACCTCAGCGACCCGGAATTAATTATTTATTTGTCCATTTTGAGAAATTATTACTGCAATAAATAACATTTTCAGAGGTTTCAGTGCAATTTTATACTAGTAAATCCTCGAATTGTGAACAAACTCGATCACCTCATCAAATCAATCGACCGGCTCGTGGAGCTGAATGAGGAGATGCTGCAGCAAATTCGGGGCTGTGGAACTGCTGAAATCAAAACTTCAGAAAAGTTGAGGAAACCAAAACTTGATATTGAAACCCTTGGACGGCTCATCAATTCCAACCAAGTCAGGGAAATACTCAAGTTCAGCAAAAGCACCTTATCCCGTAATATTAAGTCAAAGATAATTACCCCTATCCCTATTGGAAAACAAAACTGGTTTGACATTAATCAGATCGAAGCCCTTAGGAATTATTTCCTGAAGTAATGAGTATTTGCCCTGGCAATCTCTAACCTGATCTTTCCGATAAACTGTGTTGTTCGGGAAAAATCACATTCATTCGAGTCGTGCTCGGGAAATCTATCCAATTGTTCGGAAAAATTGCCCTTTTGTTCGAGTCGTGCTCGAGTGGCATTCGAGTGGCATTCGAGTCCCGTTCGAGTCAGGCCCGAGTGGTGCTTGTCTCTGGTTCGGGACAGGGTTGTGTCAGGGCTGACACAAGTCCGGCAAAGATTCGGCTCGCGATGGCCGGGATGTAAATGAATAGCAAAAATCTGCCGAAGCCTTTACTGCTCTGGGATTAGTCAGTCAATATTCAGATACATAAATCGG
>CAZGWG010000378.1:0-3667 GCA_964529165.1 uncultured Sphingobacterium sp. | reverse complement strand
CAGGGAAGACAAACCCAGTCGGAAATTATCTACAATTTTCTAGTATCTGTTTTCCATATATTGGCACCCAAAATATCCACGAGACTGTAAACAGAAAAAAACACACCGAAACTAAAATCGAGATTTTATGATTATTAAAAAACATCGGCTGTTGAAGTTCTATCCTCTTATATCTACCCGATTTATAAAAATACATATAGTTTAATGCCATTATTATAAGAAGTATCATAATCATTATCCATTTATCAAGAAAAACACAATACTTATTAATCGCAAAAACGTTTATAAGCCCATTAACAAAAGACCCCTCCGATGCACTTAAAGCAAAAATTGTCGTAGCACGAGGTGAATTTTCAGGCACAACTCGTGTATAAAATAAATAATAGTAGTAATATAGTTTATCCATAATTTATCTTTCTTAATACTCGTCTCTTGGTACACCTATCACATCTTGTATTACAGGTCTTATATTTTGTCTGTAATATGGCTGGTCAGCAATAAGCCGTCCAACTCCCCATCCTATTCCCCAATATGCACCCACCGGTCCTCCCCACGTAGAGAATGTGTTAGACATTTGCTCTATGTACATTCGGCTTTTACTTATATTTCCATTGATGTAATCTATTTGTATGCTAACTGTCGAATAAACACCAACTCCTTTTCCTATCGCCTCAGTAAAGTTTAAAGCAAATTTTCCTGCTTTTCCCGTGTTTTTTGCCATTTCAATTATTTTTTCTTGAATAGCCATCGATGCGCCTAGTCCGTCTATGCCTTTGTCAATAGCTTCTTTTTTTTCCCATTTTTTCTCATCTTCCACCACCTTTCCCTTTGGGTTCCCATCTTTACCATTGCTGGCTTCAAGTGAGTATTCCACGTAGAGCCGCCCCATATCTTTCCATTTACCTTTGTCTTCTGTTCCTCCTTTACCTTCTAGCGCAACAATAGCATCCGACCACCACCATTCTGCATTTGCTGCAATCAGGCTCGCACCAAAACTTTCTTCGTAGCCATAATTGCTTTCAGAACCAAAGCCCCAGCCAGAACGGTCTAACCCACCTCTTCTTCCACCCGGGTCCATTCCTCCTCCATACATATTTAAAGCATTCATAGCTGCAACCCACGCAATAAAAGCATCTGAACCATCCTCCCCACTCGGGTCATTATATTTCAACGGATTATTCAGTACATAAGTATAGCGATTATAACTTTGCGTAGAATAAGGATACTGCACGTGGTTGTCAGTGGAAAGGAAGCGTGCTAACAACGGGTCATACATCCGCCCGTTCATATTTATAAGGTTAAAGTCCAGCAAGTGTTCGTGTCCCGTAAAGCCTCTGTATAGCCAATTGGGGGTTGGCAAATAGTTTGGTGCATTAGTAAGTATGGTGTACGACCAGTTTTTATAATTCCGCGTTCTACCCCAAGGGTCAAAGCTCTGCTCTGCTTTTAGTGTCCCGTCATCGTCTGTAACAGTCAGTATAGAGCCGAGATGGTCAGTGTAAGTATAATGAAAGTTAGGAGTCCCGTTCTCTACTGTAGCGATACATATCAAACTGTTCAGTCCGCTAATGTAGTGTATGTTTTGTGTGCTTGGCTGCCCTCCACCATAAATCGTTTGGCGTTCATAGTCGCCAAAATAGTAGCGCGCCAATATCGGGTTGCCGTTTGTAAGATCTGTAAGTACGCTTTTTCTTCGTTCTCCGTCAGCTCCATAAAAAACATTCAATTCTTTGGCATTTTCGGTTACTTTCGTGGGTTGACTAAATGAGGAATACAATATGTTTTGCTCTTGATTCGGTACTACCGCATCAGGATTTGTTATTTTTTTTACGGCATTTATTTTAGTTGCATAGTAACTATAATTTCCAACATCTGTTTTGGAAGTAATATTACCGTTATTCGCATAGGTCATGGTTAAAGCCGGTAAACTCCCAACCTGTGCAGAAAGTAGCCTTTCATTATCATCATACGTAAAACTCTCTGTCAGATTTTTTATCGCATCATGTCTTGAAGTAATATTGCCGTTGGTAAAATTGACTCCTAATTGTAAATCTTGAATACCTTCTGTATAAAAACGAGTTGGCAACCCATTTTCGTAGGTTGTGGTAGAGGTTTTGCCATTTCCGAGAGCATATTCTGTACACTGTCCCAAACCATTCATGTTATTGACGGTATAAATAGGCGTAGTGCCGTGAGAAATCTCTTGTAAATAGCCATTGGCATCATACTGCCGGTTCAGGGTAAGTCCTGAATTATAGGCTATCTGAGTAGGGTCATCATACGAATTGTAGGTAATCGTTTTAGAAAACAACGAACCATCAATCGTTTCTTTCACAGTCGTAGGGCGCGAATATCCGTCATACTCAAATTCTTGTCCGTGTGTGTAGCCGTTATTGTAACTAGTTGATATTGTCTTTACTTGATTTATACCATTGGGATTCGTAACATACGAATACGCAATCTGCCCTTCATTGATGTCTTTAGTCAATACTTGTCCTAAATTATTATAGGTATATTTTTCAAAACCAATGGGCGTGGTTTGTGATTTTAATTGTCCATAAGCATTGTAAACATAGTTTGTTGTTCCGGCATTCTTATCGATCATTTGGGTCTGCTTTCCGCAGTTGTTATAGGAGTTTTTAATCAGTTCTGTAGAACCGGATTTCACAGTCAACACATTCCCGAATCCGTCATAAGTATAATTTAAAGTTCCATTCGGGTCAGTAGCAGAAATTATTTTTCCTGTAGGGTCGGTAGTTTGGGTCGTTATCTGTTCGGCTTCGTTCGTAAAGGTCGTGGTCAAATTTCCGGATGAATAAGCATAATCGTAAGAAGAGGCTCCTGTATTCGTAATCACACTTCCAAGCCGATTATAAGTATCATAGACGTAGGTTGAAGATAGAATTGTTTCCCCACTTTGAAAGTGGGGTTGCGTTTTTTTGAATACATTTCCTCTGCTGTCATAATGCGTAGTCGCGATGGTTGAATTACCATTAAAGCCTTCTGTTTGCTGTTGTACTTCCCGTCCCAATCTATCATACCAAGTTTTGACATCAGGTTTTCCGGGGTGTGTGTTGAGTGCAAAATAGACACGCGTATTTTGTACGTCCCAGCCGTAAGAAGTCCCTACGGTATAACCTTGAGGCATGGCTGCTGTTGTCATTCGTCCGAAACCATCATAAGTATAGCTGGTGGTCAACTGGTCAATTCCCTTGTAGGTAAGCACCTTACCCCAGAGCGGATGATAGGTATATTCTGCTGTTTGACCTGCAGAATTTCTTACAAAACGCGGGAAACGCCCTTTCGACTCGTAGGTATAACTATTGCTGCGATTGGGCAAACCATTTGCATGGGTAGATTCCAAAAACAAACCTCCAAAATTGTAATAATAGTATTTCGTAGTGACCTCGCAATCTGACCCCACCAGCTCTTTCTTGGTTTTTAATGCTCCTGTATTATAATATTCCAGATTGTTGATAGTCGTGACGGATGAACTTCCTCGACTTACGGTTGTGGTTATAATTCTAGGTTTGGTATGAAATGGGGACCCCGCATTCGTATAAATCGTAGTTGTATTGCTGAATTCCGGACCGTTTAAAGTAAAGGTAGATAGAATAGTTCCGTTATTATCATCAAACACGTTATAGATAAACTTTGTGCTTCCTCC
>CAZGWG010000377.1:0-3670 GCA_964529165.1 uncultured Sphingobacterium sp. | reverse complement strand
GCAAAACCTTTTACAGCGGTTCGAGCCCGCTTCCGGACTCATATAATAATGGTACCCTTTCAACGCTTCCGTTGAAGGGGTATTCTTATTTAAAGAACCTTTACATAAAGCAATTTTGATTGGATGTTTTCGAGTATTTTAATTTAATGAAAGAAAAAAGCTTAAATCCGGTGTTAGTGTTCGGAATGGCATTAATTCTATCCAATCAATCAGGAATCCGTTCTTGAACATCTCCAATATTTATAAGCATATTTACAGAAATAACATTTTAATTCTCACTAGCATAAAAATCATATTGATATGAGCGAGATTAATAATGCGCTAGCCGCAATTCAGGATAGGATAGGCAAGGAGTTTAGTAATAGTCCATCTCCCTTTACTCATTGGCTTAAACCTGTTATCAGGAGTGCTGAATCAGGTGCTCTGATTTTCGAATACCAAGTCAGAGAGGATATGACAAATCCTATGCAGGTCCTCCATGGAGGAGTTAGCGCAGGGATAATTGATGATATTATTGGTGCAACGGTTTTTACAATGAATCTAAGCCATTCTTATACTACTATTAATAATTATATAGACTATTTCGCACCTGCCCGTGCAGGAGATATTATTGAGGCTCGAAGCTCTGTTGTTAAACGAGGCAGACAGATAATCAACCTGCAATGCGAATTATGGCTTCCCGTTAAGGAAAGATTAATTGCCCGCGGATATTCAAATATGATTCGTCTGGAATAATTTTAATTATTCTTAACAAACTAGTGTTATGTTAAAAATGAAATGAGGTTGATGGCATTGGTCAATCAGCTATGAGCAATCAGCTTGAAATCTGAAAAAAAAATACCGATAATGTGAGTATTGCTCAAATTTGATGGCTCTTAGTCCATAACCTATAACAAAAATTAGAGATCATTACACTTAACATAACACTTGTCAAGTTAAATGGTATGTCCAAAAAAGAGGTAGGTCAGGAAAATAGCTGCGATGAGTCCAACAAGATCTGCAATAAGTCCGCAGACTAATGCATACCGGGGTTTTTTAATTCCAACCGATCCGAAATATACAGCAAGTACATAAAATGTAGTTTCAGAGCTTCCCTGGATCACACTTGCAAGTCGCCCCTGAAATGAATCAGCACCATAAGTGGTCATCACATCAACCATTAAGCCCCTTGCACCACCACCGCTTAGCGTTTTCATCAAACCAACAGGCAAAGCCGGAACAAAAGAGGTATCCAATCCAATTCCTCCAACTACTGCGCCGATAGCGTTCACTACATAATCCATGCAGCCTGTGGTACGAAAAGCACTGATAGCAACCAGAATAGCGATCAGAAAGGGAATGATCATAACAGAGGTACTGAATCCTTCTTTTGCACCATCAATAAATGCCTCATATACATTTACCTTTTTGGAAGCGCCATAAACAATGAACAAGGTAATAATCGAAAAAATAATGATTCCTCCGAGCAAACCGGCATAGGTCTGTATCTGATCAGGAGGGAGGCTTCCAAGCCAGAAATATAATGCAGTCATCAGGGCGATGAACCCCCCAAAAAATGCCATAATCGGGATTTGAAAGAGATTAATCTTTTGATAGATAGATACCGCAATCATCCCAGCTAAAAATGATATGAACGTGCCAATCAGACAAGGGATAAATACATCCGCCGGGTTTGCAGCTCCATTAGCCATTCGCAAGGCGATTACCCCGGTAGGTATCAAAGTAATTCCTGCAGTATTTAATACAAGGAACATAATTTGAGCATTTGTAGCCGTATCCTTTTCAGGATTTAGTTCCTGCAATTCCTGCATGGCCTTTAATCCTACCGGAGTTGCAGCATTATCCAGCCCAAGCATATTGGCAGAAAAGTTCATTATGATTGAACCATTTGCCGGGTGATTTTTAGGTACTTCAGGAAATAATCTGCTAAAAAAGGGATTTACACCCTTTGCAAAAAGCGAGATCATGCCGGCCCGCTCACCGATCTTCATAATGCCCAGCCAGAAAGTCATGACCCCTATCAGGCCCAGTGATATCTCTGCACCAGTTTTTGCACTATCAAACATTCCATTTACCACACTATTGAAAATAGCAGTATCTCCAAATATTATCAGCTTGACCAATGCAACAAGAAATGCAATAACAAAAAAACCAATCCAGATGTAGTTTAATGCCATAAAGTTATATTTATCAGTATCAGTTACGAGTTGTCAGATAATAGTCTTTGTATACCATACAACAGGTAAAGACAACAAAATTTATTCTATATTGCTCATTGTCAAAACTCCATTTTCAATAGAAACAAGGATATTCGTTCCGTCATGGACAATCAAATCTGCAGGATTATCAATCTCCAATTTGTTTATTTGTGTAAGCGTAAAATGTTCACAATTAATTTCTTTATAGCCATAATATTGCGAGAGGTCCCCCAAGTCACTTACAAGATAGATAGTGTTTACTGATCGCTTATCTTCTCTGACTTTTTCAACCGCACTAAGTCCAATATCAATTAAATAAGAGAGACCATTTTTTTTGAGTTTACAATTTCTGAGTAATATGTGAAAATGTAGACTTTTATTTCGGGGAATTGAAAAATAATTTTCTGTACTGGCTTTCAGATAGGATTCATCTGCTATGCATATCAAGCCAGAAAGGATCGCTTTGAAGTATATTTTTCGGATATATTGCTTCTCAGGATCATTATGATGACCACCTGCTTCGATAAGAATAGTACTTGTTCCGGCAGCCTGAAAGTTATCACCGAAAGCTCTTGGTTCATATTCATCGTCAAATCGACCAATATGATCTGATATATTTTTTTGAATAACTGAATTCATTATTGCAATCACTTTCATCGCCTGCTCTCTTGTTGAATTAACATTAAGAGATTCGTCATAGGCCGGAGCAAGGAATGAGATTGTTGCTGGATTACCGGTAGTCCCTGCTGACCATAAAGTGCTTTGATCATGGAGATTAAATCCGAAATGAGGATTTATTTCATCTCTTAAACTTCGTAAAACTCTTCCTTCGGGGCTCTGTTGCCGAAGAAAATCACGGTTAATGTCAATATCCATCGCATTCCGGCGCTTGAAAACTTCAACGCCATCCGGATTTAGCATTGGCAAAATATAAAGAGTACATTTTTGGGATAGCAAATCATGAATTGGTCTGAATCCGCCGGGCTGCGATAAAAAACTCAAAAGATCAGCTACAGACATGGTGGCGGTTGCTTCATCACCGTGCATTTGAGTCCAGAGAAATACCCGTTTAGGTCCTTTACCCCAGGTAATAAGGTTTATAGATAAGCCCATACTTGAACGCCCAACTTCTTTTAGATTGAAGGCGGGTTTGGACTTTAGAGCATTTAGCATTTTCAGGAGATCCTCATGTTTGAAAAAACGATCTTTTATTTGCATTTCTTCAAATGCCTGATAGTTTTCCATTACAATATTGAGCAAATCCATTCGACTAAAATAGTATTTACCTCCGGAATATCATTCAATTTTAAACTTCAATTGAACAAAAAAAGCATCCTTTCTGTACAGAAAGGATGCTTTTTTAATTTATCTGATGGATGGTTTGAGAAAGGATCAGATTAAACTCACACTTCTGTTTACAAATTCAGTTAACTCTGAACCGGTCAGCATACCCTGTGACAATAAAGCAAGGT
>CAZGWG010000376.1:0-3691 GCA_964529165.1 uncultured Sphingobacterium sp. | reverse complement strand
TGCAATCAACATTCTATTTATAATAGTTAACACTGTTCGTTGTATTAAAGCTAAGAGTGTTTTCTATCAACCATCAATCCCATTCCTGAGATAAGAAAGCTCTTGTTAACTACCCTGTCCTAAAATTTTGCAAATGACCTCTTCTATAGAGAAACCAAAGTCAATTCAGAAAAAAAAGGACACTTGACCAATCACATGCAAAAAGCACTGTTTTATTCAATTTCGTGCAAAAACACCTGTTTAGCGTCATTTTTGACTAAACTATCTGTTTAGACTTTTTTGCTGCAAAAACATGTAAATCTCCATTTGAGTAGCTATTTCAAGCTATCTTTTTATAAGGCACACGCACTGTTTTCCTTATAAAAGAATGAGTTGAATTATCGTTTTATATAATATCTTTATTTGCGTAATGAATATCTCAACGATAAGGTTCTCCACAGTAACCCTAGTTGCAATTTTAGCTTTAGGTTTAGCATCATTCATAAATAAATCGAACCCGGAAGTTAGGGATGACCTTAAACCACTTTACGATAAATATGAAGTTGAAGGCTCGTTTGTTCTGTATGACCAGAAGAAGCAGAAATATATTGTCTACAATGAGAGTCAAATCAATACACCATTTACTCCTGCATCAACGTTCAAGATATTTAATTCTTTAGTTGCTTTGGAAACCAAGGTTATTGACAATGACAATGTCGTTTTTAAGTGGGATGGACAGCAAAGACAAATTCCTGCGTGGAATGCTGATACTGATATGAGAAACGCATTTAAGAATTCGACAGTATGGTATTACCAGGAGATTGCAAGACGAATTGGTCAAGAACGAATGAATTTATGGCTGAACAGGACAAAGTACGGGAATACTGACACCAGTGGTGGAATAGATGCTTTTTGGCTTACCGGAGGTTTACGCATTACACCAATGGAGCAAATTGATTTGCTAAGAAGATTACATGATAACAAGCTACCATTCTCCAGACGCAATATGAATATCGTTAAGGATATCATGGTTGTTAAAGACACTTTAGGTTATGTCGTGAGAGCTAAAGCAGGTCTTGGTAAACAGAACAACCAATATATTGGATGGTATGTTGGCTATGTTACTACAAAGGACAACACTTACTACTTTTCAAATTGTATACAGACAACTATCAGGAATAATGATTTTGCAAATGCACGCTTGAATATTGTTTTTGATGTTCTTGATAAGTTAAATGTCTTGAAGAAGTGATTCTGTCTATCTTTTTATAAAGCTACACGCACTATTTACCTTATAAAGGATGTGATCAAACCTTATTCGACAAACATGCAAACACCTGCCCAACCTACGCTGATGCACAAAAGCATAAATGAGCCAATTTAAGATATGACACAATTAGTTAGTTTATATTATCTTTAGGGAACCCACTTTATGATCTTCAGACACCCATATCAATTAATACTCATCATCATTCTGCTTATTAACGGATCAACAAGTATTGCTGTTTGTAAATCTATTGAAGCAGATGTTGATACGGTTACCTTGATTGATAACCTGAGGCAAAGACGGATTCCGATAGCTCTTTCTAAACCAACCAAGGAAAAGGCAAATCAACAGATCATCATATTTAGTCATGGTTATGGACAGAATCAGGGAGGTGATTACCTAGCATATTCATATCTGACTAAATACTTGACAGAGAAAGGTTATTTCGTAGTTAGCATCCAACATGAGCTTCCCACGGACGATTTAATCCCTTTAGATGGAATTCCACAAGTGGTGCGAAGACAGTTCTGGGATAGAGGTGCAGATAACATTATGTATGTAATTAATGAATTAAAGAAGTCAAATGCTGAATTAAACTTTAAACGCCTCGTCCTTATAGGACATTCTAACGGAGCAGATATGGTGGCATTGTTTCCGCAGAAATATCCTAACATCGCTTATAAGATCATTACGTTAGATAATCGCAGAATGACTTTGCCAAGAACAAAAGAGAACCCTAAAGTCTACTCATTACGATCCAGTGACCAACCAGCTGATGAAGGTGTGCTACCTACCGATGAAGAAAAGAAGCGATTCGGAATGACTATCATAAAGTTGCCAAACACAATTCATAATGATATGAATGACCGTGCTAATTCAAGTCAAAGGAAAGAAATCAATGAATATGTGTTGAATTTCTTAAAGAATTAACAGTGCATCACTCCCAGCTACTTCTTTAAAAGGCTAAACGCACTGTGTTCCTTATAAAGAAATAAGGTGGAGATACAACCCAAAAATCTCATTAGTCCAGATGTCCTAAAATATTCATTGATACTGCTACAATAGTTAAGTTGAAGGCACTCGGCAACTTTTATGACAATACTGAATTTGGTTATATTGCATTATAGAAATATTGGTTAATGAACAAGGCATACATCATTTTTGTCCTCAAGTTAATAATTGTAACCACTGTCTACGGACAGTTGTCATCTGAAATGGCTAGGGTAAGATCTGAGTTGGAAACCATATATGCCGATGATCAAACGGATAGAAGGACTCTAAGCCACTTACCTCCCACATCCTTAGAGTTTAAAGACTTATGGAAGACTATAGCTAAGAAAGATTCAATAAACCTAATAAAAGTGCAGAGTATTCTGGATAAATATGGGTGGTTGGGTGTTGAAGAGGTAGGAACGCATGGAAACTCAGCTTTATTCTTGGTTATTCAGCATTCAGATCTATCTACACAAATAAAATACCTTCCACTCCTAGAAGAGGCAACAAAGGCTGGCAAAGCCTCAGCTTCAGATTTAGCTTTGCTTACAGACAGAACCTTGGTTCGAGCAGGCAAGAGGCAGATATATGGTAGTCAAATTGGTAAGAACACCAAGACTGGATTAAATTATGTACTTCCCTTAAATGATCCTGAGAATGTTGACAAGCGACGAGCTGAAGTAGGTTTACCACCAATGAGAGATTACTTGAAGCATTTTAATATGAACTGGAGTATCCTGCAATACGAAAGCGATATCGCAGCCAGTAGAAGTCAGGGTGCGATACAAACTAAGCCTTTGTTCACTCCATTTAAACCTACACACCTTCGCGATTCTTTATAATTCTAATATTTCGCAATAACTTAAAAACACCTGTAAGTCTTATTGTAGATTAACTTGTCCTAAAATATTTCAAATGACTACCTATATAGAGAACCAAAAGTCATTTCACAGAAAAAAGGACACATTGTAACTATTTGACGCAAAACCACTGTTATTGCATCATTTTACGCTTAAAGTATGTTTTTGCTTCATTTCATACATAAACGCCAGTTTAACGCCCTATCTGCCTAAAGACACAGATTGAACAGTTTGTTGTTGAATCAATGATCGATACAAAGTTAGGTTAAGAGCTGCTGAAGCGTCCAAAAGATTGCCGAGCATAAACGCTCATTCCCTCCTCTCTTTCCATTTATATCGTTTCCTTTTGGACTTGATTGCTCTTAACCCATGAGAGTACCATAATTAATTCAAATCATTATGGAAACTAAACAAAATTTAAAAGTAGCTGAAGTACAAATCAGCTACAAGACAATGGTTAAAGCAAGTGATAGACCTAAAATCAGCTCTTCTATTGAAACATTTCAGGTACTACAAAGGAATTGGAACTTTGAGATTATCGAGTTCATAGAAGAGTTTAAAATCATTCTCCTGAATCGGGCACATCGGGTTT
>CAZGWG010000375.1:0-3697 GCA_964529165.1 uncultured Sphingobacterium sp. | reverse complement strand
GCTCATACAAAAAGACAATGCAGCCGATTCCTGAAAGCGAATTGATGATTGAGGTGGATTATGACCCCGAAGAAAACGAAGTAACCGGTATAGAATCAGTCATTGCAAAAAACATGACAACGGGGTATACAGTAGACCTCACAGCGATTATGTATGAGCAGATGGATTTAGACGCGTGGATTGATAAACAGGATTGGGCAGAGGTATATGCGGATCAATTGGAAACAGTTTAATCAAAATCAAAAATAAGATCATGGCAAACGAATTAACAAAAGACCCTATAATAGAAAAATTGAACAATAGCGTATTTTCTGTTATCGGAAAAGATAGCCTTATAGGCTTTGAAAAAGCATACCAGATAGCCAGCGCAGCAGGTGAATTACAAGCACTATTAACACCTGAATACATGAAGCCTATCATGAACCTTCAGGGCAACAGGCTTGGATTTAAAACAGATAAGGATATAGCCCAGGGCGGCGGCAAGGGAACGGGCTACCCGGAATCAACCGTAAAGAATTGTTTAATAGAAGCCGTATTAACAGGTGTCCAACCCTTCGGCAACCAGTTCAATATCATAGCCGGCAACTGTTATATAACTAAGGAGGGATTCGGTTACTTACTTGCAAGATTCCCCGGCTTAACATATAAGATCATCCCTCAATTGCCCCGGATAGATTCAAATAAAGGAAGCGCTGCGATTGTGATGGAGATTGAGTATAGCCTAAACGGTGTGAGCAAAAAAGAAAGTATTGATTTCCCAATTAAAGTTAATGCATACATGGGCGCTGATGCTGTGATAGGCAAGGCAACGCGCAAAGCAAGGGCATGGCTCTACAATACCATCAATGGTACCGAAATAGCCGATGGTGACATACAGGATGTTGACGCTACCGTAGTGGGTACAAAGATCAACGGCAAAGACGATGTTAGCCTGGAAGATCTACAGCTACTTTTCGATATGAAAAAAGATTCGCTACATGCCGATGAACTGAAGGCAGCAGAAAGAATCATCAACAATAAAGAGGTTACCTCTTACGCAAAACTTTTAAAAATACTTCAATCTAAATAATCATGTCAAAAATTCAGGAAATATCAATAACTAATTTCAAAGCAATAGAAGCCTTTCAGGCAGACTTTAACGGATGTACAGCAATTATAACCGGAGCCAATAACAAGGGCAAGACAAGCCTTTTGCGTGGCATACCAGATAGAATAAGATTCATACGCCCTGATGTTATTGTAAAGAAAGGTGAAACCGAAGGCAAGGGGCAGATGACACTGGATACCGGGGAAAAATTCATTTGGGAATATAATGTTGAGGGTAAGGATAAGCTAACATTCGTAACGCAGGCAGGCATAAAGCAATCTGTTACCGTTGATCTTGGCAAACGTTTTTTCCCTCCAATGTTCGACATAGATAAGTTCTTACAATCTGCACCAAAAAAGCAATCAGAGCAATTACAGGCTATTATAGGACTTGATTTTACAGACATTGACGAAAGGTATAAACTGGCTTATGATGCCCGTACAGAAAGGAACAGAGATTCAGAAAGGTATCATGTGAAGTTATCCGCTATGCTGAAGGTTGATAAGGTTGACCCCGTAGACCTTACCGAATTAAAAGCAAAAAGAGATGCTGAAAAAAACAGGCTTAACGCTTTGTACTTGGAAAACAAAAAGAGTAATGACGAAAAGAGGAAAGCATGGGATGCCGAATGCAGAGAGATTGATAAAGACTGTGAGAAGTTTAATAACGCACAATTTCAGCTTAAGTTAAAAATTGATGCATTAGAATCTGCTTTAAAGATTCTTGAAAATAACGGATATACCGGAAAAGAGGTATCCGATTATATTAAATCAATTCCCGCTCCACAGCCAAAGAAAAATAGCGAATTGCTTTACCCGAAAGAACCTGAATACATACCAGAAGTACCCGACAGCAAAACGCTTGACGCAATAGATGCTGAAATCCTCAAAGCATCTGAAACCAACACTAAAGCACAGGAGTATCAAAATTATATTGATTACAAAAACTTCACAGAAACAGCTAAAGAGAAGGCAGAGGAAGCGGATGCAGCAGTAAAAGCTATAGAGGCAGAAAGGTTAAAGATGATACAGTCTGCTAACATGCCAGCAGGTATCAACATCACCCCCGATGGTATCACGGTTGACGGATTTCCGCTCGATAAAAACCAAATCAGCTTGTCAAAATTATACTGCTCCGCCCTACGTATTGCCTCCCTGGGACTTGGCGAGGTTAAGACGCTGTACTTTGATGCTTCATGCCTTGACCGCAATACGCTGAATGAAATTCAGGTATGGGCCGCCGACAACGATCTTCAACTCTTAATAGAAAGACCAGATTTTGAAGCTGGGGAAATTAAATATCAACTAATCGAAAATTTATAATCATGTCAATAATAACAAACACGCAACGGATAGGAAATTTCACAAGCTCAAAAATAGCTGCACTTTTAAAAGAAGGCAAGAAGGCCGGAACATGGGGAGCGCCTGCCCTCACATATATAGAAGAAAAAAACTACGAAAGAAGATTGGGCAGGTCAATCACAGATGAATCAAACGCACGCCCTTTAACATGGGGCAAGCTACTTGAAAGCCGCGCCTTTGAAATGCTTGGGCTTGAATATACTTTAAGCAGCACAGAAACGGACGTACACCCGGAGATTGATTTCTGGTCAGGTTCAAAAGACGGCACAAAAGACGATACTGTAATTGACATCAAATGCCCTATGACCCTGTTATCATTTTGCCAGCTTGTGCAACCGTTGTATAATAAACTATCCGGGCAGGAAGCTATGGACACCATCCGGGCAGAACACAAGGAAGGCGATAAATACTACTGGCAGCTTGTTTCAAACGCAATATTAACCGGTAAGCGCTTCGCTGAATTGATTGTATACATGCCGTATCAATCTGAACTATCAGAAATAAAACTACTGTCAGAGGGCAACCCGAATGCATACTGGATATGGTCGGCAAGTGAAGATGAATTGCCCTACTTAATTGATGACGGCTATTACAAGAACATCAATATAATTCGATTTGAGGTTTCAGATTATGACAAGCAACTGTTAACCGAAAAGGTTAAAGCAGCAGGTGAAATGCTTGTCAAACGTCCTTCCGTATTACTTGCCGCCACGACAACGATTTAAACGCAACAATAATAGAACATGCCTAACCTCTGCACACATATAGGATGCTACGCTTATGGCAAGTATTGCCGCATTCCCGGACACATGGGCGCACCCAAAAAAGAAGATGATAAAAAGGAAGAAAAGCCGAAAAAGAGCGCGCCCAAAAAAGAAATAAACAAACGTTCGGTGAAAATGAAAGAGGCAATGAAGGGGTACAAAAAAGAGGCGAAGAAATTCATGGCAGAAAATCCTAAATGCCAGGTTCAGGGATGCACAAAAAAGAGCGATCATATTCACCACAAAGCAGGGAGAATAGGCAAGAACTTAACGGACGTAAAAAACTGGCTGGCTGTATGTGCAGAACACCATACGCAGATTGAAACGGATGTTATTTGGGCTAAAGAAAACAATTATTCAGTTAATAGATTGACGGCATAAACGAGCATGATCTACGCTAACCTGTGATACACCTTAACACACTTTAACCATGACCCTTACAACCGACATCAGACCGTCAACTTCTCACACATTATTCCCCCGTA
>CAZGWG010000374.1:0-3707 GCA_964529165.1 uncultured Sphingobacterium sp. | reverse complement strand
GATAACTAAAAACGTAGCAACGTATCCCCAATTGCCTCTGTCAGTCCCTTACTCACCGCCACCTCCTTCGCAAATTCCCTCCATCGGTTTTCAGTATCACTTATTTCTTCAATGATATGGGTAGATTTTTTGCATTTAATCGATTCGCCGATGATCAGGAGATCTTCTTTTAAAATATCTTTTCGTTTATTGTTGATGCTTAGTGCATGCTGACTCACCCAATCACTGCCCGGACGATAAGCATGGCAAATATCATAGGCCGGAGCAAGTTCCCATCTGCCTTCTTTTTTAAGTCTGAAAGCAAAGTTCTTCGTATGATCATCGCAATTCCGGGCAATTACGTTGAATACCATTCGTCTGAATAGTTGCTCCATGGTCTGATAATCCAGTTTCAATTCGCGCATGGTTTGAAACAATTGCTCATAGCTAAAATTGCTGACCAGGTTGAAATCGAAATGTTTCAGTGCACAAAAGGTTTGAATATGATGTTTTGTTTCTCCGCCTTCCCTGTCAAAGCGTTTGGTCATGAAATGGGCCCGTCCGTTTTCTTCCAAAAGCATGGAAGGCATCATATCAATACCGCAAGTTGTGGCCATGTTGTAATATGCCATCTCCACGCGGCCATAGCCCTTTGTTGCCCCCAATTGTACATCACTTACCCCATCCAGTTTGATCAGCCAATGTTCAAATCCCTGCGGAGCCCTCGTTTGTCCTGATTTTACCTCTCCCGTTTTTTCATTATAGGCAATAACCGCTTTGGGCCGGGCACCACCGGCCGAAGTGCCAATTTTCAGGATATCCAGCACCGCTTTTTCCTCATCCTTTTGCAGATTTGTTGCGAAGGATTCCCTGTTGTAGAGCATTTTCTGGGCGATATCCACCAGATTATTTATTTCAATTGAAAAAGTTCTGACGTTCTCTTTCAGGCTGGTCGGTTCAAATTCCAGAGCACCCATACCTCTGCTGCCTATAAAGCAAAGCATTTCGATAGGATTCATACTGTCCTGAGGCCGCCCTTGCTGTGCGAGCCAGAGGTTAATGAGCTGATTTCCATATTTATCAGGCAATACATCAGCCAATAAGCCGGGCAGGCCTTTGAAGGTATCGTGCTCCGTATTTTTATTCCGCCTCAATTCTGGAAAGCTGATCACATTTCTGCCCGAATTAAGCGGCATTTTTAACGGAGCAAGTTCCCAGCCCAGCTTTTTAAATTTAGGATCATACTCAAAACTCGCCAACCCGGTTTTTTCATCCCAGGCAACTGCTCCAACCAGCTCATTCCAGATTTTTACTTCTGCTACATTCATTGATCTTCCTGCTTTAAGGATTCAGTTTTCTTCCACCTGCACGTTTACGCTTGTTTCGTTCCATTTTTGCAAGTGCAAGCGGACTGATACTCTGCTGAACGGTAAACACATCCATGATATGCAATAAATCCAAAACTCTTAAAACCTGGATCAGGGTAGCCAGGGTAACGGTTTCTCCGCGTTCCAGCAGACTTAAGGTCGAGCGACTGATACCGGCTGCATTGGCCAATTGCTCCTGCGATTTATTCTGCTCCAGCCGATGGTGCTTTATAAATGCAGCAATCTGACCGGCCAAAGCCTTATCGCTCATTGAATCCCAGTTTGTGTATGATATATCAGTCATAAATATTTAATCATATACTTATTGTATGATAATTCATGCAAATATAAGTATTTATTATAATATATAAAATATCGAATGAGTTATCATGCAATAATTAGATATATGTAAATTAATGAATGATTTGTAATTCAATGTTTTAATAAATTAATATTTCTTTTGTTAAGGTAAAATTGAGGATGTGATAATGCGACACGAATGTATTTTTGTAAATACTATGCTGTTGACCATTTAGCTATCTTAAAAGATTTTTCCGTATAAGACAAGGTGACATTTGTTCGGGAAGCGTTCGGGAAGTGTTCAAGAAGTGTTCGGGAAGTGTTCGGCAATTCTTCGACCCGGCTTCGACAATTCTTCGACTGGGAGACCCTTTTGTCGAAGCGCAGCCGAACAACTGTCGAACAACTGTCGAACAAAATGTGCATTTTTCTTCTATCATTTCCGGTTTAAGCTTAGGAGTTTATGGATCGTTTTTTTTCTGAAAGTCCTCTTTCAGAACTGAGAGGTGGGCCAAATTGTGCCAAATTGGGTCAAAATTTGAGTTTCCTGGCATCTGTTCCGATGTTTGATCTGTTGGCTTTAATGTTTATTTTTTATTTAGTAGCCCTGCATGGGAATTAGAAATTTTAACTAGCTCAGTCAATCTGATTTCTAGACTACTCGTTTCCTTACAAATTGAAATACTGAATAAATTTATATTTTTGGCGCATACCTAAAGGTTAAAATTCATGAGATCACTTGAGCAAATTTTTTGGGGAAGCATTTGCTGGTATAGACGAGACGTTACTGTTAATGGTGATAGGTCCTGGGATATACAAATACATAATTTTATGAGCGGGTTGTAAGTGGAGGTAGTTTAGCTTTTGGTGAGTCATATATGGAAGGCTGGTGGGACTGTGAAGCTTTGGATCAGTTTTTCTTCAGAGTATTTCATCATCGCCTGCATAAAAAATTACCTGTGTTTAACTATAGCTTCCTTTTATTGGCACTGGCAGCAAAATTTAAAAACCTGCAATCCAAAAGCCGGGCAAAGCAAGTTGCTTTTAAACATTATGATATAGGTAATGAGCTTTTTGAAAAAATGCTTGATTCACGTATGATGTATTCATGCGGGTATTGGGAAAAGGCGAACAATCTTGAGGAAGCTCAGGAGGCAAAGATTGATTTGATTTGCCGCAAGTTGAAACTGGAAAAAGGCATGAAGGTGTTGGAGATTGGTTGTGGCTGGGGGTGGTTTTGCTAAATATGTTGCTGAAAATTACGGTGTTTCTGTTACGGCTTTAACCATATCTGAACAGCAAGCTATTCTTGCCCGTGAATTAAATGAAGGGCTTCCTGTTGAGATCAGGTTACAGGATTATCGTGATGTGAATGGAAAATTTGACAGGGTGGTATCCATAGCGATGTTAGAGGCTGTGGGCTACCGTAACTATAGAGAGTATATGGAGGTTGCAGCCAGATGCCTTACCGATGATGGCTTGTTCCTGATTCATACGATCGGAGGGGGGCATGATGCCAAAACTACCGATCCATGGATAGATAAATATATTTTCCCCAATGGCGTGATTCCATCGGCAAGTCAGCTGTCCAAATCCTGGCAGGGGCTTGGAAGACTGGCATAATTTCGGACCCCACTATGACCCCACATTAATGGCCTGGGTCAAAAAATTCGAAGAAAGTTGGGATAGTATTAAGGCAGACTATGATAAAACCTTTTATCGTATGTGGCGCTATTACCTCTGTGCTAGTGCGGCAACTTTTCGCGCACGATATAATCAGCTATGGCATATAGTATTAACTAAACGACAAAATTTAGCGGGTTATCAATCAGTGAGATAAGATTTTAACTCCTGAAAGGGAAGCCCCAATTAACAGTCTTTAAGATCCTTCAATCAACTCGCGCCCCATTATTTCCACCCATATTCCAAACCAGTCCGACGCTAAATACCCCATTCCCTGCCTGCAGGTATTTCTTGTTCTTTAAACCGAAATTACTACCGCTACTGTATTGAAGCTGCAGGTTTTTGCTGACAGCCATTCTGGTAAAAAATACAGGCTCG
>CAZGWG010000373.1:0-3716 GCA_964529165.1 uncultured Sphingobacterium sp. | reverse complement strand
CTTGTTAGAGCGAAGGTGGAGAAATAACGTGTCGGCAAACAAGGGGATTGCTTTTTTATAGAAGCTGCGGTTTACCTGATCATCAGGCTGTAGATAAGCATTCATCTTTATAGCCAGCATCCGGCTTATATTGGTCAGTGTTCCCCATTGCTTACGAGCTTCCCACCAGCGATCGTATGCCGTATTGGTACGGAAAACGAGTAGAATAGACATCACAAAACCTAAAAGGTTATGGACGATGGTAATATTTTTTACCCAGCTAACATCCGAAAGCTTGATATATTCCAGTTCGAGATAGGCAATGCCTGCAGAATATATGGACAGAGCAATAATAAGCGGAAAAAGCTTTCGAGCAGTATCAGACTTATGAAGATAAAAGGTGGAGTAGAACCAGTCCTTTGGATTATAAACGATCATGAGGCAAAATAAGGAAATGAAAGGGGAATGAGCAAATTAGTAATTAGCAAATTAGCAAATGGGGGGAGTAGGAAATAGGAAATAGGGACCCGATAGTTATCGGGTAGGTAATGGGGACTCGATATTTATCGGGTAGGTAATGAGGAATAGAGGGATTGAATTTTGAATTCATCAACAAAAATAAAATCCTCAAATAGTCATTAAAATCCTGCAAATTTGCTGGAACAGGGGTTCAAATAAAGATATTATGCTTGTTCCGTTTGCGGATTTGAAAAAGGAGTTTAAACGTGTCTTGCTCAATTTGTCATTTAGCGAAGAGAAGGCCGAATTATGCGCTGAAATTTTTGCAGGCAATAGCAGGGACGGGGTGTATTCTCATGGATTAAACAGGTTCTCTGCTTTTGTTAATACTATAAAGGAGAAGCTTGTGGATATCCATGCGGAGCCCGGCTTTATGGAATCTCATGGTTTAATTGAAATCTGGGATGGACATTCAGGTGCGGGTATGTACAATGCCAGTAAAGCCATGGACAGGGCAATTGAACTCGCTAAGATCAACGGAATTGGCTGTCTGGCAATGCGGAACACAAACCATTGGATGCGTGGTGGGACCTATGGCTGGCAGGCTGCTGATTCAGGTTGTATCGGTATCTGTTTTACGAATACCATGGCTAATATGCCTCCCTGGGGAGGTAAAGAACCCCGTTTAGGGAATAATCCCCTGATTATTGCTGTTCCTCGCGCAGAGGGCCATATTGTGCTGGATATGGCGATGTCTCAGTTCTCCTATGGTAAATTACAGCTAAGTAGTTTGAATAATGAGGAAATGCAGGTTTATGGTGGTTATGATGAGGATGGAAATTTGAGTAATGATCCTGCGGCTATCATCAAATCCAGGAGGGCTCTGCCCATAGGTTACTGGAAAGGTTCTGGTTTGGCCTTCATCCTGGATGTTTTACTAACTGCAATAAGTGGCGGACAATCCACTGCAGCGATTAATTCCACAGTTAAAGAATCGGGGGTGTCGCAGTTCTTTCTCTGTTTACACAAGAGCGATTATCATCAGGAATTGATTGAACAAATCATACAGTATACAAAATCAAGTGCCCCGGCCGAGCCCGGAGGTCGTATCAGCTATCCCGGCGAAAATACCCTGGCAACACGCCGAAGGAATGAACTGAATGGAATTCCTGTAGACGAACGGATCTGGGATGAGCTTTTAAAAATGTAATCAAGCTCTCGCAAAGACGCAGAGACGCCAAATATGGTACCTAATATTTATCTGTAGCCCTTTGCGTCTTAGCGAGAGAAAAAAATGGATATTTTTAAAGGAAAAAAGTGAAATCTATCCCAAAGCAACATCCAGTAACATCATTAATGCAAATCCAATCATCACCCCAATGCTGGAAAGATCAGTCTCGCCGCCGGTTTGTGATTCAGGTATTAATTCCTCTACCACCACAAAAATCATTGCACCTGCAGCAAAAGATAAAGCGTAAGGGAGTAATGGCGTGATTGTAACCACTAAATAAGCTCCAAGGACTCCCGCAAGGGGTTCCACCATGCCTGATAATTGTCCGTAGAAAAATGCTTTTCTTCTTGACAAACCTTCCCGTCGTAACGGGACAGAAACTGCAGTGCCTTCCGGGAAATTCTGCAAGCCTATTCCAATAGCCAAAACGACAGCGCCCGAAAGTACTCCCAAATCCGGGTTATTTGTTAATGCCCCAAATGCAACCCCAATGGCCAGTCCTTCGGGAATATTATGTAATGTAATAGCCAGTACTAATAAAATACTCCTGTCCCATGAGGTTTTAATTCCTTCCGACTTATCAATGGATAACCTGGAATGTAAATGCGGCAATATTTTATCAATAAGCAAGATAAATGCACCGCCTGCTAAAAAACCGGTTACAGCAGGTAGCCAGGGGTATGCTGAATCTTTTTCCATTTCTATGGCAGGAGCCAGAAGCGACCAGTAACTGGCAGCAATCATAACCCCAGCAGCAAAGCCCAGCATTAAATTCAGTACTCGTCTGTTTATTGTTTTGAAGAAAAAGACTAAGGATGCTCCCAAGGCAGTAACTCCCCAGGTAAAAAGCGTGGCCACAAAGGCTAAAAAAATAGGGTTGTATTCAAGTAAGAAGCTAATATCCATTCTCAATACTTCACAATTTTAATGTGAAAATATAAAAGAAACCGGAGTTCCAAGAACTTATCCAGGGACTTAAGAGCTTTTCGAAAATCCAACCCATCACATTTTTAGCTTATTCCATCACATTTAGTACAAGATGAGGCGATAGTTGGCTAACCTTGTTCATTGTTGAAACATAATAAGGTAATCCTACATTAAAAAAATAATGAAACAATCTTCAATCAGAGCGGGCTAAACAGTATCAGGTTATAGTATGCGACATAATTAAAAATTAAATCTAAACATAGTTAAACTCCATGAATCATGAAATTATTAATCTTAATCTTCCCTTTTCTGTTTTCAGCCCTTGAAAACAGCTATGCACAATGCGGTAAAAATATCCGCTTAACTTCATCCAAAACCATTCATCTGGATGGAAACGGCACTATAACACGAACAGAAGTTGAAAAATCTGTAGTTCAGATCAGTCAATCCTTGATCACCATAAACGTCAGGGACGAATCAAAAACTGTTTGTACTATAAAATCAATTGAATGTATTTGGGATATTCCGTTTAAAAAGGGTAAAACACTGATTGAAGCAACCCTCAATACCGATGATGGGGAGCATAAAAATGTGGTACTTACAATTGAGGGCATCGACGATCAGTTATTCCTTTTATTCGAAATGGAAGACCGACCGGATAATAAAGTAAAGGTGATCATCGATAAGTTTGAAGAGGGGGCTTGAATAGTAATCAGCTTAGCTTTCCATTAAAGTATTGAATTAATTACCCGGGTAATTTAAACTCATGCTAATTGAAGGGATAACCATAGCTTTGATAGAGCAAAGAACTATACCATTGTAAACTGATGTTCAGCACTTTGCTGCAGAGGATCTCAGATCATGAAACCAATTATTAAATTATGATAATTAATCCTTTCAGAAATTTTCAAATATTATTTTCTTAAACGAAAAAAGACAAACATTTGCTTCCCGAACAAAACGGGTATGGTCTGGTACCATAGCTCTTTGGTAGAGCAAAGGAAGAAAATCCTTGTGTTGCTGGTTCGTCCCGATAGCTATCAGGGCCAGCTGGTACCGCTTGATATCTACATAAAGTATTTAGCAAACGTTGTAAACTGATATTCAGACAATTGTAGCT
>CAZGWG010000372.1:0-3742 GCA_964529165.1 uncultured Sphingobacterium sp. | reverse complement strand
ATTGGCTATTGAAGGCCATAATCCGGCCCTCTGGTTAGACTCCCTTGAAGTAATGAAAATATTGCGCATCAGTACCAGCACCTTTTACCGCAGGCGTAAAAAGGGTGTTCTGGTTCCTCATCCTATCGGAGGCAGTAAACTTTACTATGCCCCTGATATCTATAAATTGAGAAAACAGTTCATGAAGTAAGACTGAACATTTTCTGAATCTTGCCCCTTCTATCCATTCCTGGAAAAGCTATAAGCAAAAAACACGTGTATGGAAACGCAAAAAGAGAACGGAATAGCCTTAAACATGATCGGAAATCTTTATGAAAACGCCATTGCTGAACAGATGAACTGACTTCTAAAGTCTACATTTGATTTATATTCTTCCATGCAGTGGCTACTTGAAACTCAGCAACAAATTCTTCAAAATATTGCGCCCTATAAGCAGATTCGGCCCGGTCGACCTAGTCCCGGGGAAATGCATTTAACTGCAGGGGCATAGACCAAAAGCCGAAGAAGAGAAATTAAGAATTGAACAACAATCAACCCGTAAAGCTGAATCAGAAATAACAAATTGCCGTGTATAATCTTTCGAGAAAAACCATATCCCATGTAAAGTCATTCTCGGAATTATCCTTTAACCTGAAGCTATTTCAGGACGAAACTTACTGAACATAAAATTCTTACTTCCTTGCCACCTCCTTCGTACCATGTTCGTACCATGTTCGTACCAAGTTCGTACCTTCTTCGTATAAAAGTGCCCTGGCGGTGGTCTGGAGGGGGTGTTATACGAACAACGTACGAAGAAGGTACGAACAAAACACCATGTTGGTATCTGCTTTTGTCAAATTTTGACCGGTTTTTCGGTCAATTTCGGTCAATTTCGGTCATTTTTTTGACGGCTCCCGGCTTCTCTTCAAGTTTGTGCTGTACCGGTACACAAGTAATTCAATGTTTCATTTTTTAAATTTTATCAATTATGGGAAAATTCATTAAAGGATTAATGGGCGGTTTTTCCGGCAAGGTCGGAAATATCATCGGAAGCACCTGGAATGGGATCGACTACATGAGGAGTCTTCCAAGGCCATCGTCCAAAGCCCCATCGGATCTTCAGCTCGTGCAACGTGCCAAGTTCGGCTTTGCCAATGGCTTCCTCGGTCCGGTCGGTTCATTGATCAATCTGGGCTTTAAAACCCAAACATCGAAGAAAACCGGTTTTAATATGGCCATTGCTCATGCTATTGCTGAGGCCATCACCGGGACCTATCCCGACTTTGAACTCGACTACACCAAAGTGTTGTTCAGTAAAGGTTCATTGGAGGGGATCTGGAACCTTGCCGGCTCGTCGACCGAAGCGGGGGAGATCAATTTTGTCTGGCAGAACAATACCGGAATCGGTACTGCGAAAGAAACAGATAAGGTTGTGATCCTGATTTACAATCCGGCGAAGTCGAAGTTTGTGTACAGCCTTGAAAACGCAGTGAACCGGAATGCAGCAATGGTCAGCATTGCGGTGCCGGATTCATTTTCGGGAGATACCCTTCAGGTCTGGGTCGCTGCGATGACACCTGATCGAGCCAACTTTTCCACAAGCGTTCATGCGGGCGAAATTGTTGTGGCTTAATTAAGCAGGGGGAATTAAAACCCGCCTTTGTGGGAGGTTCAGCGAAGCAATCGGATTTGAGATTGCTTCGCACCCCTCGCAAAAACAAAACAAGGCCGGCACAAATTGATCCGGTCAATTCATCAATCTTAAAAACTAATAACATGAAACTCATTCAAAAATATCAACAGCCCTGGTTTTTTCCTTTAAGAAAGGAACTTATGGGTATCATAATTTTAATTACCGCTTTTTTCCTGTTCCCATACTTTATCCGTCAGGTGGATGTGACCGCTGCAGCCATTGATCCGGGGATTATCAGTGCACTTATCCTCGCAGCTATTGCCATTCTGGCATTTAAAGCCCTCACCTGGTGGCTTATCAAAGGGATATGGCCGGTGTTTGCGGAATATTCAGAACAGCAGTTCGAAAGCAATTTCAGGTCCATGCGAACAGGGCAGAAAGTGATGATCTACCTCGGCTTTTATTTGCTGCTGTTTTATGCATTCATCCTTGTACTGGCAGCACTTATTTAATGAATTATCAACAAAAAATCAGAAATCATGGCACAACAATTAGGCATTCTATATCCGATATCCGGCAGGATGGGGGATAAAATATACTGTATCCGGAACGGGAAAAACTATGTAAGAAGCTTAGCAAAGAAATCAGGAAAAGCTCCAAGCGACAAACAATTGATCCAAAGGGCTAAATTTTGTTTGGTCTCAGGTTTCCTCTTTCCACTAATAAAGGTGATCAATGAATCCTACCGGAAAATAAATCCCAGGAAAACGGGAATGAAAGTGGTATTCAATCAGATCTATGAGGATGCGATCCGGGGTGAATATCCGGACTTTGAACTTGACTTTCCCAGGATCACACTGATTCGGGGTAAGCTGCAAAGACCTCATTGTACCATGAACTATGTGGCAGGGGCGAATGAACTGGACTTTAGTTGGATCGTAGCTAATCCCGGCTATGTGGATGGAGGGGATGTATTATGCCCCCTGATCCACTGCAGCGCACTGAACGAGTTTTGGTATAAGCTTGACTCAGGCATCCGCAGGGATGATGAATTTTGTACTATCCGTATACCGGAGCTCTTTATAGGACATGAAATTCATGTATGGCTGGCTTTTCATTCACCCGATGGGAGAGCCTTTTCTGACAGTGCTTACATCGGAAAAGTATTGACACATTAAAGCAAACAACCATGAAAAGATTCAATCCATATCCCAACACATTGATCCTGCTTGGAATCATATTGTCCATCTTTTACATGCTATGCCTGAGCGTAGTAAAGGGCAGTAATGCCCAGGTGCAAAGCCTTCCGTTCAATAGTACGCTTAAGCTCAGCAATACTGTGCAGCAGAAAATCCGCCTGATCTATACTTCTGAGATAGGAGTACGCGAAAGGTCTTCAAACGCAGGACCTGCAATAGAAAAATATCTCAGCTACGTTGGCCTTCCGAAAGGAAATCCCTGGTGTGCAGCTTTTGTCTGCTGGGTTTTTGGGCAGGCAAAAGTCGACAACCCCCGAACAGGCTGGTCGCCCGCTTTGTTTCCCGATAAGAAAGTGATCTGGAGGAAGAAGGAGAACCTTTATCAAGAGCCAGGAATCAGGATTCAGGAATCAGGACTACTTCAAAAGATACAGAATACACCGTTGCAAAGTCTGAAAACGCCCGGGAATACCTTAAGCATTGATAAGCGTGAAGAACTAATTCCACGCTCCGGAGATGTTTTTGGCCTTTATTTCCCCGATAAAAAGCGCATTGCACATGTGGGTTTTGTGGATCAATGGCTAGGCGACTGGCTAATCACGGTGGAGGGCAATACCAATGATCCCGGCAGCAGGGAAGGGGATGGGGTGTACCGGAAGCGGAGGCAGGTTAGGTCGCTGGATCGGGTGGCGAGGTATGGGGATTAGGTATCAGGTTTCAGGTATCAGGTTTCAGGTATCAGGTGGGAGGAGCTTCTGGCCAGAATGATACGGGGATCAGATACCCTGACTGATAAAAATAAAAATAGCAAATGAAAACACTAATACAATTCGGGGCTATGGCTCTGATCATATTCTGTGGTGTTGCTTGCCGCAGCAGAAAATTGACAAACCGGCAACAAGCGCGGTTTGCATTAAGGGAGCAGTCGGAT
>CAZGWG010000371.1:0-3776 GCA_964529165.1 uncultured Sphingobacterium sp. | reverse complement strand
TTAATCTCGGGTGTATTCCCGCTTTTTGAGATGCATATCACCAGATCGTTTTTCTGAATCATTCCTAAATCACCGTGAATGGCATCTGCTGCATGCATAAAAATGGCAGGAGTTCCGGTGGAATTGAAAGTTGCAACAATTTTTTGAGCAATTATTGCACTTTTTCCTATGCCAGTTACTATAACTCTGGCATTTAGGTACAGAATTTGATGTACTAATTCTGAAAAATTATCATTCAATTGAGTTGCAAGCCTTTTTACACTTTCAGCTTCAATTTGAAGCGTTTTTCTTGCGATTTCTAATATTTCAGCATTGCTTTTCAATGAGATATTTTTTTAATAAAAAGATAATTAATCGCAAAAATATGTTATTTTGAATATTATTATGACCCATTTTCAATTTTTTCCAATCATGCAATGGAAATAAACAAATCCCTGTTTGATAATTTACAGAATTTTTTTGGCTTTGATAACTTTAAGGGTGATCAGGAAGCCATTATAACGAGTATTCTTCAAAAGAAAGACACCTTTGTCATAATGCCTACCGGTGGAGGTAAATCAATTTGCTACCAGTTACCCGCACTAATGAGCGAAGGTACGGCAATTGTCATATCACCGCTAATTGCCCTAATGAAAAATCAGGTAGATCAGTTGAGGGCTTTTGGAGGTACTGATAGTATTGCACATTTTTTAAATTCTTCTCTAAATAAATCTGAGATTACCAAGGTAAAGGAGGATGTGACTAAAGGTGAAACCAAATTGCTTTATGTGGCCCCTGAATCGCTTACTAAACCTGAAAATGTCGATTTTTTGCGCGGTATTTCCATTTCGTTTGTTGCTGTAGACGAAGCGCATTGCATTTCAGAGTGGGGACATGATTTCAGACCGGAATATCGTAGAATCCGTCAGGTAATTGATAATATCGGAGATCATATTCCGATTATTGCGCTTACGGCTACCGCAACTCCTAAGGTTCAGCAGGATATTCAGAAGAACTTGCAAATGAATAATGCTGCTCTCTTTAAATCCTCTTTTAACAGACCCAATTTATTTTATGAAGTACGTGCCAAGCGCAATGTAATTAAAGAAATTGTCAGATATGCAAAAATGAATTCCGGGAAGTCTGGAATTGTCTATTGCCTGAGTCGTAAAAAAGTGGAAGAGGTAGCAGAGGCATTAAAACTTAACGGAATTAAAGCTCTTCCTTATCATGCCGGACTAGATCCTAAGACCAGAGCCGAAACTCAGGATAATTTCCTGATGGAAGATGTGGATGTGATCGTTGCTACGATTGCTTTTGGTATGGGTATCGACAAACCGGATGTTCGTTATGTCATTCACCATGACATTCCAAAGAGTATGGAAGGTTATTATCAGGAAACAGGTCGCTCAGGTCGGGATGGAGGAGAAGGGATTTGTGTCGCTTTTTACTCACAGAAAGATATTGATAAACTAACGAAATTTATGAAGGATAAGCCTGTTTCTGAAAGAGAAATAGGAACTCAGATACTTAAAGAAGTAATTGATTATGCGGAGTCTTCTGTATGCAGACGTAAACAGATATTGCATTATTTTGGTGAGAACTTTAATGAAACCGGTTGCAATAATATGTGTGATAACTGCCGTCATACTAAAAAGTATTTTGATGCAGAACGTCCTTTACATAGTTTATTAAAATTAATCCGGGAGCTTGGAGAAAAATTTGATGATCAGTATTTCATTAATATTATGATGGGGGTTGAAAATGCTCAGGTTGCTTCTTACGGGCATAGTAAGCATCCCCTTTTTGGCTCAGGAAAGGAGCAGGGTGAAGTTCTATGGAAATCTCTGTTGCGACAAGCAGTTCTCAATAACTATGTTCAGAAAGATATAGACAATTACGGTTTATTAAAACTGACTAAGTCCGGAAATTCATTCATTGAAAATCCGCATTCATTAAAGTTTATCCTAAACTACCTTATGGATGAAGCGGAAGATGAGGTTGAGGAATCTCAACAACAGAGTGGGGCACTCGATACCCAGCTTTTACAAATGCTTAAAGATCTTCGAAAAAAGATTGCGAAACAGAAAAATTTACCGCCATTTGTAGTATTTCAGGATCCATCACTCGATGAAATGTGTATTCATTACCCGGTTTCAATTGATGAACTTAAGCAGATTCATGGTGTAGGCTCAGGGAAAGCATTGAAATTTGGCCAACCATTCATTGATCTCATTAAGAAATATGTTGATGATAATGATATTGATCGACCGGTCGATCTTGTAATTAAGAGTGCGGCTAACAAATCAGCCCTTAAAGTGTCAATAATACAAAATATAGATAGGCAAATTGCATTGGAAGATATAGCATCTGCCAAAGGAATTTCATATGACGATATTCTTAAGGAACTGGAAACCATTGTAAACTCAGGAACTAAATTGAACCTTAATTACTACATTGATGAGATAATAGAGGAAGATCGGCAAGACGAAGTGTATGATTATTTCAGATCGACTGAAACAGACTCTATTGATGCTGCAATGGCTGAGCTTGGAACAGATGATTATACCCGCGAAGAAGTGCAACTGATGCGTATTAAATTTATATCAGAATTAGGAAATTAATGATTAATAATATCCCCCAAATAAAACATACTGATTCTGGTAATTTCTTTCTCATGGCGGGGCCGTGTGCAATAGAAAGTGAAGAGATGGCCCTCAGAATAGCCGAGAAGATTGTAAATATTACCAATAGATTAGCTATTCCATTGATCTTTAAGGGCTCATACAGAAAGGCAAACCGTTCACGTCTTGATTCATTTACGGGAATCGGTGACGAGAAAGCACTTAAGATACTATTAAAAGTTAGTCGCGAGTTTTCTGTTCCAACAGTAACAGATATTCATGAAAGTCATGAGGCTGCAATGGCAGCTCAATATGTTGATGTATTACAAATTCCTGCGTTTTTATGTCGTCAGACTGATCTGTTGATTGCTGCAGCAAAGACCGGTAAAACAATTAATATAAAAAAAGGGCAGTTTCTTTCTGCATCTGCAATGCGTTTTGCAGTTGATAAGGTTCAGGATTCTGGCAATCCTAACGTAATACTTACTGACCGGGGTAACACGTTCGGATACCAGGATATGATTGTAGATTTCAGGGGTATACCAGAAATGAAATCTTTCGGTGTTCCTGTAGTAATGGACTGTACGCATTCATTGCAACAACCCAATCAGGCCAGTGGGGTTACAGGAGGGAAGCCAGCGTTGATAGAAACTATCGCAAAAGCTGCTATAGCGGTTGGATCAGATGGATTATTTATAGAAACTCATCCCGACCCTGCCAATGCCAAATCAGATGGCGCAAATATGCTTCATTTGGATAATCTGGAAAACCTGTTGATTAAATTAGTCCGTATAAGGCAAGCAATCTCCTGATCTGAATTTCATCCTGATCCCAGATATATTGTTTGATAACAATCAGGATCAGAATGAAATCTAATAAGATTACTTAGGACTTATTGTAAATATTAGCTTTTAACCAGGATACACTTGAAGCAGGATCATCGATAACCTTTGCACCATCCTGCTCAATAAAGGCATGCTTTACGCCAGAGAGTTTTGAATTTTCAAAGATGTGCTTAAAATCAACCTTTCCTTTTCCTACCGGGCAAGGCTTGCTAGTGGTTTTGTCAAGATCTTTAACATGCCATAAAGGGAATCGGTTGGGGTGTTTTTTGAATAATGCTACCGGGTCCATACCCGCTGCTGTTGCCCAGGCAAGATCCAGTTCCATAAA
>CAZGWG010000370.1:0-3798 GCA_964529165.1 uncultured Sphingobacterium sp. | reverse complement strand
TTAAGCGCAGCGTCTCTACGGATTAATAAATGAACAAGAGTCTTCGGACTCGCTTGCAAAATAAAACCGTTTATCTTACTGTCCGTAGAGTTAAGCGCAGCGTCTCTACGGATTAATAAATGAACAAGAGTCTTCGGACTCGCTTGCAAAATAAAACCGTTTATCTTACTGTCCGTAGAGTTAAGCGCAGCGTCTCTACGGATTAATAAATGAACAAGAGTCTTCGGACTCGCTTACAAAATAAAACCGTTTATCCTGCATGAAGACCGTTAACTAACTACAATCCCAATAATTGATAGCGCCTGGTATATTAGTTACTTTACTGTCCGTAGAGTGAAGTGCAGCGCCTCTACGGATGAATAATCCACCGCTAAAATTTGGAAATATGTCTGATAGAGGTTTTCAAATCAGAAATCAATATAATGTTCATTTTATTACGTGTTCTGTAGTAGAATGGGTAGATGTTTTCACCAGAAAAATGTATGCTGATATTTTAATAGATAGCTTAAAATTTTGCCAGGAAAATAAAGGCTTAGTCATTCATTCCTGGTGTATTATGAGCAATCATATACATCTGATCATATCCTCAAATGGCACTAACCTGCTTTCTGATGTAATTAGGGATTTTAAAAAGTTCAGCTCATTTGCCATTGTTAATGCAATAAGAGACAATCCACAAGAAAGTAGAAAAAACTGGATGTTATGGATCTTTAAAAAGGCTGGTGAGCGTAATAAACGAAATAAGGACTTCCAATTTTGGCAGCATGATAATCATCCGGTTGAATGCTCAACAGATGAAATATTGAAATCAAGAATGATCTATTTACATGCAAACCCGGTAAGGGCGGGAATTGTAAGATTTGAACAGGATTATTTGTACTCCTCCGGAATTGATTATTACGGCAATGGAAAAGGATTGATTGATATTGTTTTTTTGTGATTGAGGAGTCTGAAGACTCCCCTTCATTGGACAATCCGTAGAGACGCTTCGCTTAACTCTACGGACAGATTGATTACGAATTTACTTAGGTGTCATCAAGATAAATCCGTCAGTCGCACCTTGATTGAGTGACCTGATAGCTATAGGGTGGATTTCGTAATTCGAACCTTGTATAATGGATAGAATGATTATTGTATGATAATTTGTAAATTTGATTTAATATGAGTGTATAAGTAAAGAACTTAAAAAAAGCTACTGGGTAATAGTAAAAGATAGACTGAGGCAATCTATTCATTAGAAAGATATTAACGAATTTGTATTATGGAAACCTACGTTGTGCGTCCCGATAAATTTCAGGAAAAGGCGTTAAAAGCATTTTTAAAAGCATTAGAAGTTCCTTTTGAAATTAAAAAGGAAGCAAATTTACCTGCTCATGTTGTTTCAGGCATTAGAAAGGGACAGGAAGATATCAAAGCTGGTAAAAGTATAACACTAGAAGAATTTAAAGGTAAGATAGCTATTATCAAATGAGTTTGCCGGTTATTATTTCCGAAACCGGCGTTAAAACTTATGAGGCAATTTGCGATCAAATAGTGGAAAGATTAGGAAATAAAGCCCTTAATGATTTTAAAAGAAATACAATTAAAACTTTAGAGTTAATAGGCAGTTCACCGTTTATTTATAAGGAAACAGATTTTGACCCGAATATCAGAATTGGATTAATAAAGAAAATATCATCTGTTTTTTATGAGGTTAAACCAGATAAGATTGAGGTGCTCTTTTTTTGGGATAACAGACAGGAACCAATCAACTTTGAAAATAGACAAAACGAAAAATAACACTTTTTAGTTTACAGCTTTTGGTATCTTTAATTTCTTCCGTTTCCAGGCGGGAAATAATCCGGTAATGTGTCCAGCTCAATTCGTGACGCAATGAGTCCTAAATTGCTAAAGCCAAGTAAAATGCCCGCATATTCCTAAGCTTGCTATCATCAAACCCTTTTTCCAAATTCCATGGCAAGTTGTATCCCTGGATGTGACTGACGAAATCCACTTTCTTATCGCCCAGGTGATTTCGGTAAGTCCGAACCTTAAGACTTACGAATTTACATCGGCCTCATACCGGTTAAATTCGTCAGTCGCAATCCAGAGATGTGACTGACGCAATCCACCTTACTGTCCGTAGAGTTAAGCGAAGCGTCTCTACGGACAGTAAGGTTTCCCATACTTCATTATCTCTGGTAAAGTTTAGCCGAATTATATTTATTCTGATACTCCAATGGCGATATCCCCGTAATCTTTCTAAAAACCTCCCTGAAAGCCTTCAAATCAGAATATCCCACTTCATACATCACTTCATTCACCGTTTTCGGACTACTTTCTAAGGCCCGTTTTGCCGCTTCAACTTTAACCCGCTGTGCGTATTCGCCGGGGGTATTGCCCGTAGCTTTGATAAACCTGCGGTCAAAATTCCGCCTGCTGACAGAAAATCTGGAAGATAATTCTTCAATAGAGATCTTTTGATGCAACTCAGCTTCGATATGAGCCTGTGCTTTTTTAACCACTTCATCACTGTGTAGTTTTTGTCCGGTGAAAATGGTAAAATCCGACTGGCTATTCCGGTCCATTTCGATTTGAAATACTTTGGAGCAATAAATGGCAGTTTCCCGGTCGCAATATTTTTCAACAAGATAAATGATAAGATTCAGGAAGGAATAGGCACCCCCATTGGTGTAAATCCCATTCTCATCCGTAATCAGCTTATCTGCCTGCAGATTCACCTCCGGAAACAGGCTCCTGAAATTTTCTGCAGCAGCCCAGTGTGTCGAACAACTTTTGCCATTCAGCAAACCACTTGAAGCCAATAGAAATGCGCCGGTGCAGATCGAAGCAATTTCAGCACCCTGTTTGTATTGTTGTTCAATCCAGTCCATCATCACCTTGTTTTGCGCGACAGCTTGCTCGTAATTATGATTCAGTGAGGGGATAATTATCAGATCAGTACTGCTGATTGCCGAGATATGAACATGCGGCTTAACGGCAAACAAACCCTCGTAATACTCAACTGTTTTCGAAATACCAGCTAATTGGATCCTTAACAATTCGCCCCTGCCATTCTGCTGGCAGTAGGCATTAGCCCTCGACAATATTTTGTATGCACCAACAATGCTGCTGAGGTTATTGGCTTCGCCTGATGGGACCAGAATCGTGATATGTTTCATTTTGGGAATTGAGAAAGGTCTACTGAGCATTAAAAACATAATGCACATGTACAAAGCTAGTATACTTAATGTCTATATCAACCCACTATAATGTCTATTTAGCCACCTGCGGAAATGCTTTAAAGCAAATATTTTTGCTTCATACAAATCTAAATGACCTATGGCAACAAAAGACTTCACGCTAATCCTGCTGACTGATCAGAGTCCCGAAAAGGTATTTCAGTCCGTTAATAATGTTCGCAAGTGGTGGTCGGGATACTATTCGGAAGAGATTATTGGTAACACAGAGAAACTCCACGATGAGTTTAGTTTCAGTGCCGGAGATGGAGTCCATTTTACCAGGCATAAATTGGTAGAACTGATCCCCAACCAGAAAGTAGTCTGGCTCACTACAGAATGCAAGCTGAATTTCATTCAAAAGCAAGACGAATGGACAGGCAGCAGAATAATTTTTGAAATCTCACAAATTAACGGCAAAACCCAATTAGTATTTACCCACGAAGGCCTGAACCCCCAGGCAGAATGTTACGAAGCCTGCGCCCCGGCCTGGACCCAGTATTTGCAAGGCAAGTTATTACCACTTATCAATGCAAATAATGATTAGTAGTAGTTTACCTGACACCTGATACCCGAAACC
>CAZGWG010000369.1:0-3836 GCA_964529165.1 uncultured Sphingobacterium sp. | reverse complement strand
CCAGTCTTACCGATTCGTCAGTTGTCAACGCACCTACTTGTACAATAACCGGGATCCTGCCATTTACGGCCTCACTAACAGCCTCAGTAACCTTCATTCTCTGTTCTTCTGTAAAAAGCACACCTTGTCCTGTAGAACCTAAAATGTATAGACCATCTAAATTCTGAGTGATTAACAATTCAGTCAATTTGCCCAATTCGTCAAAATTGGGCTGTCCATCCGCTTGTACCGGAGTTAACATTGCTGGCCATAAGCCTTGAAATTTATTCTTCATTACTATAAATATTAAAGGATTGAGTTTACGTGAAAATTTATATAGTTAATACATTCTTTACTGTCTAAAAAATAATGATCAGCAGTACTTGCCGCAATTCTATCGGCTGAAACAGGATCTTTAAAACCATGTCCAGTAATCAAGCATACGATATGGTCATTTTTCTTTACTTCCTGATTTTCTAATGCGAGTTTCACACCCGCAAGAGCAACAGCACCCGCAGGTTCACAAAAAATACCTTCCTCTTTTGCCAATTCTTCCTGGCATTGGTATATTGATTGGTCGGATACTGTGTATCCCATGCCATTTAGTTCCTTTGACATGCTCATAACTTCATTTCCATCAAGTATATTCGGAACTTGCAAACCGCTTATTGTAGTTGTGCTTCCGGAAATCTCCAGAGCACCAGAAAGACCTGTTCTTAAAGGGCCTGAAATTGTATCATTCCCCTCTGGTTGTACACAATGCACCTGTGGAATTCTGAAATCAGGCATATGATCCCTCCAAATATTAAAGCCCTTTAAAAGGGCCAGAGTTAAGCCCCCACCTCCTGCTGGAGAGAATATATGGTCGGTTCTATTCTGCAAGCTTTCAGCAATTTCATAAGCAATAGTCTGCACACCAGCCATCCCAACAGGACTATACCGATAAGCACTGATTTGTACGATTGTCTCATGGTTTTCAGCCAGATCTTTCAATTGATCCATAACATTCTTGCTTACACTTACGTCTGTACCGAACCCTCTGATCATCAATGTTTCACACCCATAGACTTGCATTTGTTTCATCTTCCCTGAAGGAGCCCCATCAACGACAGTAAGCAAACACTTTATGCCCGCGGCTGCGCAATAAGCGGCCAGAGCAGCACCTGTATTTCCACTAGAAGTAGCCAAACAAAATTTCATTTTTTTTTGCAACAGATCAGAAACTGCGATTGTAGCGAACCTGTCTTTATAAGACCCTGAAGGATTGAGCATCTCTAATTTGAAATACAAATTATCAAGGCCCATTGCCGGCCCCAACCTTTTCGATTTGACCAATGGTGTTCCACCTTCTCCCAATGTTAATTTACAGTTTTCCTCTATCTGAGGAAGTAAATGACTGTATTTCCAGATTCCTTTCAAAATTCCTTTGGATATTGAATTTTCTTCATTGGGTAAGAATTAAAATTATGGAAGAATCCTCCGTCAACCAGAATGCTCGTTCCTGTTATAAAAGATGCTTCAGTAGTTGAAAGCCAATAAGATACATTCGCAATTTCTTCTGAAGTACCTGCTCGCTTAAGTGGTGTATTTTCATTCATATGTTCTTCTAATCGTTCACTTATATTATTTCCTTCAGCATCCTTATAATCACTACTTAAGTCCGTTTTTATATTCCCTGGGTTGACCGAAACCACTCTGATGTTCTTCGGCCCGTATAGGACAGCCAATTCGAATGTCAGGCTTTCAAGTCCTCCTTTACATGCCAAATAAGCCGGACTATTGCCCCCTGCCCGCTGAGACATTACACTTGAAATGTTAACTATCACACCTGCTATATTCATTTCTTCCATTACAGCAACTGCATACTTCGCTAAAAAGGCAGGTGCCGTTAAACAGACCCTAATCGTTCTTTCCCAGTTCTCCAAGGAGATTACCCTCATGGTCTCAATCGTTCTCCAGGCAGCGTTGTTGATCAGAACATCTATTCTTCCCCACTTCCTGACTGTATCTTCAACTATCTGCTTTAAAAACGTTTCACTTGCCAGATCACCTGCACAGACAAGTGCTTCCGTGTCATATTTCTGTTCAATCTCAAGCTTAAGCTGATCCAATTCTTCCAGATTCCTACCAACTATTGCAACACTGTAGTTGTTAGCTGCAAATTTCAAAGCTGTACTCCGGCCAATACCTTTTGATGCACCAGTTATTATCGCAACTTTATTAGTATTCATAAATAACTCTTTCATTTAAATCTCCAATTGGCATTATCCCGCCCAATGCATCACCTTGTTTAACTTTCACCATTGTTCTCAGCAAAAAAACCAAACCATCTATATCTGCGTGTAAGTCAACTTGTTTGCCAGAAATAGAATCTATCACCTTTCCAAATAACTCACCTGCTTTAATCATTTCACCAATTTTCACTTCAGCAACAAATATCCCATCCACAGGTGAGGGCATTTTACCCTGTAAATAACCACTATCCTGACGATAATCTTCAATCCAGTACTTATCACATTCAGTCTGAATAGTAGTTGGATTTTTAAGCATATCCAGATACCTTAACACATTCAAAACTCCGGTTTTATACTCCTGAATTACCTTAGTCCGAATTCCAGTACCTCCACCATACTCCACGTAAATCGCCGGAACTTCCGCATCTCTTGCTACAGATAGTGTTCTGCCTTGGGGTCGATAATCAGTTCCCCAAACTAAAGGAAGATTAAATGCGAATGCCATTTCCTGCTGCTTTTTGAGTACTTCAGGAGAAGGATGCAGCATATACCCTGCCAAGGGATAAATATCATAAGACAAACCGCCAGTATGCATATCTATGAAATAATCTGCTTCATTAATAAGTGCAGTGATTTGTGACGCAGCTCTTTCAGTTATACTACCATTGGGACTTCCAGGGCATACCCGTGCCAGATCCAATCCATCCTCACCGAATCGGTTGCTGTGAGCATAGGCACTTTCATTGCTAACAGGGACAATTGTTACACTGCCTTTTACCAGGCATCCCGGCAAAGAAGATGCTAACTCCAAAGCAGTTAAGATAGGCTCGTATTCGTCTCCATGTACGCCAGCCGTCAACAACACGCCAGGGCCTGAAAATCCTGAATCTATATAAATGATCTTTTTTGACATTTGACTATGAGTTATAAATCATTTATATATCCAATCTAGGCTTAACCTACTAATATATGTAGCTGATAATCCTTTGGCACAATAAGACACAAGAACATCATTATTGGTAAAATGAATTGCAGGATAGCTAAAACTCCCATTAGGATCGTCCTCAATGTTTTTCGTTTTCTCCCAACTCTTACCATTATTTCGAGATATGGCAACACTTAAGGGGGTTCTTTTTTCATTTTCACCATTATTGTTCCACACCATTATCAGATCCCCTGTAGATGGAATACGTTTAATAATAGCGGGAGAGCGCGGGGAAGCAATATTACTGCGTATAGCCGGACTCCAGGTTACCCCCTGGTCTTTTGAGTAAGAAATATATTGTACATGGGAACTTGTTCGCATATACATTAAGATATCACCATTCTTTAATTCTACCACCCCAGGTTCCTGCATGATTGTTTCTGCAGTGGAATTAACAGGATATTCCATATTCTTGCCGGAAGTCCAGGTAACCCCCATATCATCAGGCCAAAAATTCCAGATGATACCCCTGCTTGCAAGGCTATCCCATTTCTGGTGACTAACATTATGTTCTACAACCGGCATCAGTAATCTCCCATTTTCCAATAATATAACCCGGTCATTGTTCACCTGGAAGTATCCTTTCCTATCAGGAATGCACTTCCATGGCTTACTCCAAGTTTTACCTTCATCATTAG
>CAZGWG010000368.1:0-3843 GCA_964529165.1 uncultured Sphingobacterium sp. | reverse complement strand
GACTTTTATCAGAACCTTGCTTACGTACTGCAAACAACGTGTGACACAACTGAAGACCTGAAATAACTTTGGTTATTATTTATAGTTAATTGACCTTGATAAAAATTAGTTAAGAGTATTTTGGAAGTTCCAAGGTTTTTCCGGACAGGATTGAGTTGGAGAATTATAAGTCGGCTACAAACCAATGAAGCCTGGGAAAGATTAAACTAATCTAAACTCTCCTCGTAGACGACTAAGAGCTTGAACTTCTTAGTTGTCTTGTTGTATGAAGCCAGATCCGAATTCCGCTCAAAGAGGGAATCTAAATTTTCATGAAATTTGTGATTATCAGGAAAAGCTCGCTTCAGGTTTGCTTTGGTTAATTCTTCAACCAGTCCTTCGTTACCCATACTAAAGAAATAATCCACTACAGGATCCCTTGGGATATAGACAAAATAGCGATAGATAACAATTGGCTCGAAGGGGTTTAGGATTTTATAAACGTTTTCATCAACGAATCTGTATGAGACCCCATCACAGTCACGGTAACCATAGACCTCATTTTTCGGCAATGTGTATGAACTATCGTTATGCACCACTACGATAAAAGGCCTACTAAAAAATTCCTTCAGCTTTATTTTGTGTTTTTGCGTTTTACAATTGATGGCATAAGCAAGTTTCCCATTTTGAAAATCATTCGAAGTCATATACACTCCACTGCTATCCTGTTGAGCTTGTGCATCCAAGGTAATGCTGGCCACAAAAATTATAGAAACTAAAAATCTCATCATTCTTTATTAAGTGTGTTTTTTCAATAAAAAAGTTAACTAAAGCATGCTTATCAAATCATCTATATTCGCATCAAGCATCCTTCGGTATTCTTGGCTGTACCAATTAAGCGCGTCTAGTTTATCCTTTTCCAAATCATCAGATTTGGAGGAAGCCTCATAAGCATTATAGCGAGACGAAGCAAACATGATCGCTGCTCCTACCCGCTCCTTAGTTTCCGTTTTAGCTAGTTCGTTAGCTAATTCAATGAATCTATCCGCCATTACTGAACGTGGTATCTTCTGCGATTTTTCATTCATACTGCAAATAATTAATAGATCAAATCAGTCTATTGTAGGCTACTCCTTCAGCGTTCTTATATAATTGATGATCAACCAACGATCCTCTTCATCGGGGATTTTCTTCTCGAAACTGGCCATATCATCACGTCCTGTCTTTATTTTATAGAATAAAGCTCCATCAGTTTGTGATTGAAATTTTTCAGATGAAAAATCGCCCATATCCCCTTTTATCTCTTCGGCCTTGGGGCCATCGCCATATCCTTCTTTTCCATGACATGACTGACAATATTTGGAATACAACGTTTTCCCGACAGCCAGGTCTGCCTTGTTGGTTTTGTCGGTCGGGTTCTTCATTTTTTTGGCAGATTCGGGTACAACCCAATCTTTGGACTGATCCAACTGTGTGAATGAATATAGCCCCAGTGTAAGAAAGCCTGCTAAAATGATGATTATCGGATTTTTCATAGTTTACTAAGTTTTAGATTTTGAAATTCTATAGAGATTATATGTTAATATGAGCAAAGGCAACCATACGCCCAGGATAATTAGATTTGGAAAAATTAACAGGTAAAGAGGCGTCTTATTGGGTGGAGACCACATGGTTCTTTTGTCAAAGGTGGATTCGTCCTTAATGGGAATACCAATAGGAGCGTTTACGATTGCCTTTACGGTACCAAATGACTCGCTCTCACTTAATACGACTTCATAAGTTAAATTACCATCAACACCTGGCATTGGTGTTTCAATAGGCACAAGTATTGCTCCATCTGCATCCGTCTCATAATTATCTTCCCCAACCGGAAGCAATCCGTATAAACGTCTAAGGCCAACCTTTAACAATGCCCCCTCCACCGGACTTCCGGTAGCATCTGTCAAAACCGCCAAAACGGTATTTACGCTATCTATCTCTTTTATTTCAGCAGTCAGGCGTACATCGGAGAAGCTCACCGATGTTTCGCCATCTTCAAATCTTTCATTGTTTTCAATTTTCACCAGGTAATTAAAAACCTCGTTTGTGTTCTTAAGATCATTGGATGAAATAGCGTATTTCGCTTTGCCTTCACTGTTGGTTTTAACCTTACCCAAATAAGCCAACGAGTCTCCAGTTCCCACCTTATAAACACTAAACTCAAGGCCTGATGCCTGTGCAAACCCATCTTCACCTTTATACTTCGCAGAGATAGCGATGTATGACTCTTTGTCCATAATTTTCGTGTACAGCAATGAGACCCTGGCTTTGTATTTTTTGTCCTGTGAATAGGCATGAACACCAAGGCCTATAAATACAATGGAGAATAGAATAATAATTCGATATTTGAATGCAATTTTCATGATTCGCCTATTTGTGTGACACCAACGAGTCCCTTTTCCTCAGCCGTCTCCTGAATCGGAATAATAGGCAAAAATCTCACCAAGATTGTTATGATCAACAGCGCAGCCGCCAGTGTGGCAAGTGTGATCGACCACTCCATCCATGTAGGGGAGTAATGACGCCATGATTCAGGTACACCTTGAATGGGAAGGAAGGGATGACTCAACGTTGGAATAACAATAATATACCGTTTCCACCATGCGCCCAACACCACCGCAAGCGATACTACAAACAAAGGGAGCGGTTTTCTTCCCTGCGGAAATAGCAGAATAATTACAGGAAGTATCAGGCCACCGATGATGGCCGTCCAAAATAGTGCTGCGTATTGCCCTGTGAACAAACTTTGGAGATGTACAGCCTCTTCTTCCGTTGATTTGTAGGTGGGTATGAGGTACTCATTGATATTGAAGTACAGGTAAACCAGACAAAGTAAAACGAGCATCTTTCCCATTCTGTCAAAATGATAGTCAGTAATGTAATTCTCCAGCCGGTAGGTTTTTCGAAGTACATACATGACCGCAACTACAGCGCCCGCACCGGCAACAAATGCTCCTGCAATAAAGTACGGGCCAAAATTAGTGCTGTCCCATCCTGGTCTGTAGGTAGTGGCAAACAGCCAGGCAGTTACTGTATGGATTGCAAAGGCAACCGGTATTATGAGTATGGAAAGCGCTTGAATAGATCGTGAATAGATTCTTCGCTGATCGTTAGTACCACTCCAGTTCAATGAAAGTTTAGAATACCATTTTCTTACACGCGCACTTTCTTGGGTATGCTTCTTGAGGATACTGAAATCAGGCAACAAGGGATAGTACAATAAAAGCACGCTTATTACCAGGTAAGTAGTGATTACGATTACATCCCAGATAATAGGAGACTGCAACCTGCCATGAATAAATAGGTTTAACATCCTATCCGGTCGCCCCATGTCGATGATAATTGTGAGCCCTGCCATGATTATAGCTGCCACAGCGATAATTTCGGCAATCCGGGTTAATGGTGTACTCCAATGCACACCTGATAACCGCAAGATGGCCGTAATTAAGGAACCCACCAGGCTGATGGCCACGAAGAAAACAAAATTTGAAATGTATATGCCCCACAAAGCATAATCTCTCATACCCGTAATAATTAAACCTTGGCGTAGTTGCTGAATATATGCGTATAGTCCGAACAGAATTAGTAACACCAGAAAGGCCACCCATACTTTTCCCTTCCAACTGAATTTCTTAGGCGCAAGATCATCTACCAATTGATCAAAATTAGTATTCATATTCCATCTGTCTTTTCTACTGATTTGAAATCGGTATAATTTTCTACCCCTTCCTCAAATTCAACAACCCGGTTGCTGGGTGGTAAGTAGTACACGCTGGGTTGTGTTCCCAAATTTTCCATCAGCCTGTACCCAGCACGATCTTTTAG
>CAZGWG010000367.1:0-3861 GCA_964529165.1 uncultured Sphingobacterium sp. | reverse complement strand
GTTTAATAGCCGTTGTACAGTTTTCCAGCGATTACCATAATTGATAAATCCTAGTGTTATTTATTGTAATTGGTCATTGGTTTTTGCTATGGGCTATAGGCTTTGAGCCATCAAATTTGAGTAATATTCAATTTTAGTGATATGCAGAGCTGATTGCCCCTGGCTGATTGCTCAAAGCCATCAACGTCATTTCATTGTTAACATAACACTAGTTGTGAATAATTGAATTTCCTGTGTCTCCTCCAGATTTTTCAGTTCATATCCAGCCTCCGCTTCATCTGTTCAAAAACTGATAGCAGATACAATTGCACTACAACTGCCACTGCTCAAAAAAAATGTCCACTCATATTTTACTCATATTTGGCCATAACACTCATAAACGCAGTTTTAAGATAGCGGACACCTCATGCCTGAAAAACACAATACTTATCGAACTCAGGTAAAATATATTAATTCGGGTTTAAATTCCGATATTCGGAACATTAACAAACCTTTCTCACAATGACCTTTAAAACCATCTTTATAATCGTTGTTTCGGTCCTGGTTACCATCATCCTGATGAATAATACCGATGAGATAAACTTTTGGATTTTCGGGAATGCGAGAATACCTAAATTGGCTGTTCTGGGAGTCATGTTCGGACTAGGACTGATCATAGGATTCATGGCCGGAAGACCGCGTAAGAAAATTCAGCCTGATAATTTAAGTACCACAGAACCTGTCCAAAATACCGATTATGATTATATCGAAAAGGATCGTGATCAACTAAGTGAGGAAGATCGCGACTATATCAGGTAAAAACATCACCTAAGTGTTTTAAGGTTCGGAACCGTAATAATAATTGACAATTGATAATTGACAATTGACAACTGTTAACTGTCAACTGACAACTGTCAACTATCCATATAAAAAACCTTATTTTCCTTTTCAAGTTGCGGCAGTTTGATAGCCTCCCTGAATATTCCATAGACTGATGAACCGCTACCACTCATAGAAGCATAAAGGGCGCCAGCATCATACAATGCAGTTTTTATTCCGGATATTAGAGGATATTTCGAAAAGACTGAAGTTTCAAAATCGTTTTTGATATGTAATTTCCATTCCTCAACAGGCAGCTTAAGCAACTCACTCAGAGGAACAGAAACAGGCATGGGCCTAACTCCCTGATAAGCCTCTGCAGTTGATACCTGAACATCGGGCATAACCAGTACCATAAAATAACTGCTCAGATCCAGATTCAGCGGACTAAGCTGATCACCCTTCTCTAATGCATAAGCAGGTTTATTCTGAATAAAAAACGCACAATCAGAACCTATTTTCGAGGCATACTGCTCCATTTGGGAATTGTCAATACCCAGACTAAATTTCTGATTCAATAGCCTGATGAAAAATGAAGCATCCGCAGACCCTCCCCCTAGTCCGGCGCCAATTGGAATATGTTTGTGTAAATGTATGTGCAGGGCTGGTAGTTTGGGAAAATCTCTTTTGAGTAAGTGGTAGGCCTTCAGACAAAGATTATCATCAGCATTACCCGGAATAGCTATTCCTGATGAACTAAACCGGAGCTGATCAGCCTCAATCACTTCTAAAGCATCCCTGATAGCAATGGGATAAAAAATCGATTCCAGATTATGGTAACCATCAGGACGCTTGCTAATAATATTTAAACCAATATTGATCTTGGCATTCGGAAAGAGGATCATATTGTGAACATACTGATATATTTATGAACAATTTTAGGATGCCAAAAATACATTTATTTTATTTGCACTTAAAGTTGCAGGGATTAAGTTATAAGTTGCAGGTCATACGAATTAAATCTTTCAGATACCGGCAACGGACAGCATAAAACTAACAATCGATAACAGATAAGCAGATCATGAAACAATATCACGAGCTAATGCAGCATGTTCTGCAAAACGGAACTCAAAAGCATGACCGTACCGGCACCGGAACGATCAGTGTATTTGGCTACCAGATGCGTTTCAATCTCCGGGAGGGATTTCCACTGGTAACCACAAAGAAATTACACCTGCGATCTATTATTCATGAACTGATCTGGTTTCTAAAGGGTGAAACCAATATTAAATATTTAAAGGATCATGGGGTTAGCATCTGGGATGAATGGGCGGATGAGAATGGGGAACTCGGACCGGTATATGGTTCTCAATGGCGTTCATGGCCAACTCCTGATGGGGGGCATATTGATCAGATTGCACAGGTCATAAAGCAGATCCGAAACAATCCGGATTCAAGACGCTTGATCGTTTCGGCATGGAATGTAGCCGAGATTGAGAACATGGCGCTTCCTCCCTGCCACAGTTTCTTTCAATTTTATGTTGCCGATGGCAAATTAAGTTGCCAGCTATATCAGCGTAGTGCCGACATCTTTTTAGGTGTACCGTTTAATATAGCATCCTATGCCCTGCTCACGATGATGGTTGCACAGGTTTGCGGACTTGAAGCTGGTGATTTTGTACATACCTTAGGAGATGCCCACCTTTATAATAACCATCTGGAACAAACCCGGCTGCAATTAAGCCGTGAGTGCAGACCTCTTCCAACGATGAAGTTAAATCCGGAGATCAGCGATATTTTTGATTTTAAGTTTGAAGACTTCAGTCTGGAGAACTATGACCCGCATCCGCATATAAAAGGGGCTGTTGCTATCTGATATGAATATTAATCTGATTGTTGCTATTGACGAAAAGAATGGAATTGGTAAAAACAACCTCCTGCCCTGGCATCTACCTGCAGACCTGAAGCACTTTAAATTAATTACCAGTGGTCATACGATTATCATGGGAAGAAAAACCTATGATTCTATCGGAAAAGTATTGCCTAATAGAAGAAATATAGTAATAAGCCGGCAATCCGGACTCACTATTCCCGGAGCTGAAGTCTGCAGTTCATTAAAAGACGCTATTGAACTTTGTAAAACCGAGAAAGATGTCTTTGTAATTGGTGGGGCTCAAATATTTGAGAAGGCGCTCCCTCTAGCCAACATACTTTATCTAACGGTTATACATCAGGATTTTGATGCTGATGTATTTTTTCCGGAGATTAATCTGGATGAATGGACAGAAGAAGAAAAAATTCTCAATGAACCTGATGAAAAGAACTTATATTCTTATAGTTTTATCAAATACAAAAAAGCCTGAATTTCTTCTGTAATTTTCTGTGTTAAAGAAATATTCCAAAAAACAAAAATTTAGTTAGCTTTGGCGTCTTAACCAAAATAGGCTTAAATCAACATTAATAGACAATTAAAAAAAAATGCAAGGTAAAGGATTAGTAAAATTCGCAGCAATATCGCTAACAATAGCGTGCTTGTATTCCCTCTCGTTTACGTGGATAGCGAATAAAGTTGAAAAAGATGCACAGGAATTTGCAAAAGGTGATGCTGTAAAAGAAAAAGTTTATCTTGATTCAGTTGCTTCATTACCGGTCTTTAGCAGCCTGAGCTATATTACCTATCAGTACGCAAAGGAACGCGAAATTCCGCTTGGGCTTGACCTTAAGGGTGGTATGAACGTAACCATGGAGATCTCATTGAGCGATATGGTTCGTAACCTTGCAAACAACAGTAACGATGCAAATTTTAATGCGGCGATTAAGAATGCTGAATTAGCCATGACTAAAGGTGAAAGTGATTTCATCGGTTCATTTGGAAGAGAGTTCGAAAAATTAAGCCCGAACACCAAATTATCTCCATTATTTGCGACAAAAGAAAATTCAGCCAATCTTAAAATTGATGCAAGCAATCAGGATGTTTTAAACTTTCTGAGAAAATCTGCTGATGGAGCAATTGACCTTTCATTTAATATCCTTCGTACCCGTATTGATAAGTTCGGAGTAACC
>CAZGWG010000366.1:0-3868 GCA_964529165.1 uncultured Sphingobacterium sp. | reverse complement strand
CTCATACGTTTCGTTTTAATTGCTGTTTGCTATTTCCTGCAAACTGTGAACTTCTATAAAAGTAACCGGATTTTTTTCCAGTACTTCCGGGCTAGTATCATTTGGAACCGCAAGATCAACGATCACTTTTCTGGATGTATCCCCATTTAAAAGTGACTGATAGATATCATTGGTAATAATTGGATCTGTAGCACTGGTACAGGTGATAATGACATCAAAACCTTGTTTGTAAGTTTTTAAGCCATCAAGACCGAAGGCCTCTCCACCTAATTCAGCGGCAAGTGTCTTAGCGTTCTCCAGGCTGCGATTAAAAACAGCAAAGTTAGAGAATTTGTGTTTTTTAAGGTATTTGGCAATATTACGATTAGTTTCTCCTGCCCCCACGATCAAAATTCTGGCATTGGTACACATCTTTAACTCGCGGAGTTTGCGATAGGCGAGAGAAACGACAGAGATTGGCTTGCGCGCAATACCTGTATTTGTATACACTTCCTTTGCTGTTTTCACAACACGATTCATAATCAGGCGTAAATAATCTCCTGTAAATCCGGACAAACGACAAGTCTCATAAGCCTTACGAACCTGGGCAAGAATCTCCTTCTCCCCAACAACCAAACTCTCTAGTGAACATGAAATGCGGAGTAAATGATTGAGGGCCTCAACATCTTCGTAGACCACTACCTGATTCACAAAGGTATCAACCTGATCTTCTGAAACCGGAAGGTTGAGTGTTTTAATAAAATCCTTAACAAAATGAGTATCAAGACTTTGATCGGCTGTAAATATAAATTCCACGCGATTGCATGTACCGAGATAAAATATCTCAGGTATATCAAACTTCGTTTTAACGCTTTCAAGACTACTTTCCAAACACTCATTACAGATAACGAATTTACCTAAATCTTTGAGGTCGACGTACTTATGAGTAAAGGCAATAACTTTTAAATACTTCAAGTTGCTAATCCTAAATAAAAAACCGAGACAAATGTAACATATAAGCGATTTTCCTTCTGTCACACCTTTGTAAACACATACGTTTAGAAAGATTATAAATAACTTTTAGTTGCTGAAAACCGAAAAAGCAAAAAATAAAACTACGCAATCTTATAGTCTAGAATGTCAGGGATTCATCCTTTTTACAGAAGAATTGTCCGGTTAAAATCAAAAGCATTCCACACATAATCGAAACATCAGCAAGATTGAAAATACCGGTCTGAAACAATCCCAGATTAATGTGCATAAAATCAGTTACTGAGCCATGTATAATACGGTCGTAGAGATTCCCTATTCCACCTCCAATAACAAAACACCATCCTGCTATCAGTAAATTAGACATCTCTCTCCTGACCATAAGCATATTAAAGCCATAAGCAAGGAAAATAACCGGGATCACTGAAAGCACAATCAGACGAACAAAATAAGGAAGAGAACTTCCTGCACTTAAAAATGCTCCTGTATTTTCGACTTTAGTAATGGTAAACCAATTCCCAACCAGATTAATAATCTCGTAGTGATTTACTTCCTTTCTGATAATCGTTTTTGAAATTTGATCACAGCCAAGATTGAGCATGATAATCAGAATAATCACTGTATTTCTTATCTTATTCATGCTCAGGCTCCAGCCAGTTACCATCATCGCGGATAATTCCGATCAGTTCATCCAGTGCATCCTCAGTGTTTACATTCTTCTTGACAACTTCTTTACCCCGATAAAGTGTAATTTTCCCCGGTCCGGTACCCACATAGCCATAGTCGGCATCAGCCATTTCGCCCGGACCATTCACAATACATCCCATAATACCAATTTTAAGTCCTTTGAGATGATCTGTACGACTCCGTATCATCTGAGTGGTGATCTGAAGATCAAACAGGGTTCTTCCACAGCTCGGGCATGAAATATATTCAGTCTTCGAAATTCTGGAACGGGTTGCCTGAAGAATTCCGAAAGAAGTTGAAAGTATAGTTTTACCCGGAACGTCCGGTGCATCGGCCCAAATCCCATCACCGAAACCATCCAGCATCAAGCCACCAAAATCAGTTGCAGAATACAATTGAAAGTTCTCGTTGTTGGTTGTTGGTTGTTGGTTGTTGGTTGCCGGAGAGTCTGTAGTTGATAACTTAGCGTTTTCCTCCGTAGGATCGGTTTCACCTGATACCTGATACCTGATATCTGATACCCGATATGACCGCTTAATTATCACAGGCATTTCAAGCCCCATTTCCACGAGTTTAAAGAATGCCTGACGCTGATCCTGCAATCCACAGACCGACCGGGTTTCAAGAACAAACACCAGGGTATTATCCAAAGGAATTTCATTGAATAAATCTGTACCCAGATCCGAATTGGAAATTGCAACCAGATTCAGTGAAGTATCGCGCACATCAGCCTCAATATATTCCTTCAGAGAATAGTAAGGATGACAATTACTCTTATTTTGCAGGCCTTTCCAGCTTGAATAATTATATAGCTGCTTCAGATTCCCTGGGAAATTAAAAGAAGGGAGTGCATCAGCCAGATAAACAAAATCTGTTGATTGCTCAGCCATATTATATTTATCAAGTATGGCAGAATACAGGTATCCCACTTCCGATAAAACTGCCGGATCTTTAAGATTCTTCTTCGAAATGTCAATTACAACACGAGGCACCTGATGTCCGCCAATAAACGTATTGAGTTCTGTTGTATGACGTTTTTGATATTCATAAGGGCTGTGATTTACCGGCTGCCTGTTGTCTGCTGCCAGGCCGGAGTCATTTTTTATATCGGATTCACCTGTTAAGTATTTGCGGCTTAGCGACTTCTCCCTTTCCTTGTATCGGTCAGCTAAAGCAATGGCAACAGGTGCCTCAAATTCGGGATCTTCGGTCAGGGATACCCGGACAGTATCTCCCAGTCCGTCCTCAAGTAAGGCCCCTATTCCTACAGCAGATTTGATTCGCCCATCTTCCCCATCACCCGCTTCCGTAACCCCAAGATGAAGCGGATAATTCATTCCCTCTTTTACCATTGTTTCTACAAGCAGACGATAGGCCTGTACCATCACTTGCGGATTACTGGATTTCATCGAAATAACAAGGTTATAGTAGTTCAAATCTTCACACATCCGCATGAATTCCATTGCCGACTCAACCATACCACGGGGGGTATCCCCATAATGACTCATAATACGGTCTGATAAGGATCCGTGATTGGTTCCTATCCTCATGGCCGTACCATATTCTTTGCAGACTTTTACCAGCGGAGCAAATTTCTTATATATTCTTTCCAGTTCAGCCTGATATTCAGCACTGGTATATTCAAAATTTTCAAAGCGCTTTTTATCTGCATAATTGCCGGGGTTGATACGCACCTTTTCAACAATCCTGGCAGCCTCTTCGGCGGCATTGGGTGTAAAATGGATATCGGCAATCAGGGGTACATCATAACCTCTCAGCTTTAATTCCTTTTTAATGTTCGCAAGATTTTTGGCTTCCTTTACACTCGGGGCGGTAATCCTCACATATTCGCAGCCCGCATCAACCATCCTGATAGATTGCTCCACTGTACCCAGGGTATCCATAGTATCTGTAGTAGTCATACTCTGAATCCGGATCGGATTGTGTGCTCCCATAGGAACATGACCGATTGTTACCTCACGGGTCAGAAATCTGGAATAGGTATTTATTGAATTACAATACTTGCCATCAAGGGCAGTAAAATTGTCTTTAGTCATCCAGCGAAATCAAAATTTTTCAAAAATACATATTATCGGGGGAATCCTCGAAATGGAAAATTTCCTCTGGTTGGTGTTATCACGAAGCAGAGGTAAATATCTAAATTGAAAAACTGAACCCAGAGTGGAATGATCTTGCCGGGGATTGATTCGTA
>CAZGWG010000365.1:0-3877 GCA_964529165.1 uncultured Sphingobacterium sp. | reverse complement strand
GGCCTTTGGTGTATTTCTGTAACCATACAACCACCAGGAGGGTAGCACAAAAATTTACCGGGAACTAGTTATTAGTGAACTGACAATCAATCTGATTTGGCCGATAGATCAGGTATTTCATCAAAAGTCCAATTATATACCAATGCAGAAATGGTGTGGATATAATGTCCGCACTTTTCTTCAGGGCCGTATCATAAGCTATGTGGTAGATTTATTGGCTCTGGTTTCGCGATTTTGATCTATTATGATTTTTATTGTAAAAGCACTTTGAAATTAAAAGTACTTTTACTTAACTTTGTAATGCTTAATTGGAAAATAACTTAGGATAATGAAAACTATAACGACGATTATGATATCCATGATGCTGTGCATTCAGGGATATGCACAGATGCCAGATAAAGTTAAAATGAACCAGTTCTTTGACCACCTGGCTGAAAACAATAAAGGGATGGGAAGCCTTGTGATTTCAAAGGATGGAAATGTTGTTTACAGCCGTTCGATAGGCTACGGACAGATAAGTGAGAACGAGACAAAGCCATTGACTGCTACTAGTAGATACCGCATCGCTTCCGTGACAAAAATGTTTACTTCAGTAATGATCTTACAGCTTGTAGAAGAAGGTCGATTGAAACTGACCGACCATCTGTCCAGGTTTTTCCCACAGGTACCGAATGCTCAGAAAATAACCATTGAACAGATCTTATCCCACCGAAGCGGCATCCCTAATGTAAGAACAGGTAAGGCAAGCACAATTGCTATGACGAAGGAAGAGATATTAGCTTTGATATGCAAGGCCATACCTGATTTCGAACCAGATACAAAACATTCTTACAGTAATTCCGGTTATTTTCTTTTAGGACTTATACTGGAAAAGCTAACAGGCCAATCATATGCTCAGGTACTCGAAGCAAGGATTAACTTACCGATCGGTCTCAGGGATACTTATGTCGCGACAGGGAATATAGACGTGAGTAAAGGTGAAAGCCTTACATACTTTTACACGGGCGCTGCCTGGAAGCAGGTTCCTGAAACCCATCCGAGCATTCTCTTTGGCGCAGGTTCGATTATTTCAACACCTGGGGATATGGCGAAATTCATACAAGCGTTATTTGACTTTAAATTAATATCGCGTAAAAGTCTGGATCAAGCGAAAACAATGCGTGATGGCGATGGTTTCGGGATGGAAACTTTTTCGTTTGCCGGGAAAACATTCTTCGGACATACCGGAGGAGGCGATAATTATGGCGCATGGCTGGCTTATCTGCCGGAAGAAAAACTGGCTGTTGCCTATGCTTCGAATGCAAAGGGCTACCCGGTGGCTGACATCATGAAAGGGGTTGTCGACCTATACTATAACAAACCCTTCGCTCTTCCCAATTTTGAATCGCTGGTGATTAGTGCGGAAATTCTGGACAAATATATTGGAGTTTACTCCACACCAGAGGCTCCCATTAAGTTCACGATTACCCGGGATGGCGGAACACTTTACCTGCAAGCTCAGGGACAATCAGCTGTCCCGCTCGAAGCTATGGCACAGGATAAATTCAAGATCGAAGGGGCAATGCTTATTGAATTCGACGCTGAGAAAAAGAAGATGACTATCAAAAGGTCCCGTGGTGAAAGAGTCTTCACGAAGGAAAATTAATAGGAGCGTGCTGCGGTAATGGCAGGTTCAATGTTTAGAAACAATATTCAATTCAATATAATATGAAAAATAAATCAGGTATCATCATCGGCTTTTTTATTGGTGTCATTGGCTTCCTTTTAATGTTTAAAATGATTTTTATCAACCGTATTGCGCCGGAGGATGAACTCGCCCCGGGAGCGGTAGTTATTGCTTCAATAGTAAATGGATTGCTGTTTGCTTTTGTCGCAAGGTTCTTAGAACGCTATTACAGAAAGAAGGGATAAAATTTCACCCGGTAAAGATTAGCCCGGCATCAGTAGCCGAGCTTTATTCCAGGGAAGGGATAAAGTGCAGCCCTACATTCCCGCATTTAATTAACCCTGAAATTGACGTAGAATCTGTTGCTGGTGCGCGCGTGCCGCGCGTTCCACTAGAAGAACACGCGACACGTACACTCAATGTCATAAAGTTAAGGGGCGAGAGGTTCTGGCCTCCGCCAGATCCGAGTCATCGGATGACAAATCAGATGAGATGGAAGAGAGATTCCAGCTGGAATCGCGGTGCGGTCTACAACACAGAGCTTTGGTAGCAACCCTTTCCCGGGCGGGATAAAGCTCAGCCCTACATTCCCATATATGATAAACCCTGAAATTGATGTAGAATACTACGTCAATACTTATCTGATTTTGCCTGAACTTTCCAATAATATCTTATGAAAAATTATGATCAAAAAAAAAAGAGAGTTTTGCGCATCATTTAGGAAAACTCCGTTTGGAACAGGGTTTAAGTATCCGGGGGCTTGCAGCCCGTTCAGGACTTGAATACAGCCAGGTTCAGCGAATTTTAAAAGGCAAAGTAGATGTTCGATTAATCACGATCCATAGATTGGCTGATGGTTTAGAGGTTTCTGCAGATGTACTGCTAAAAGAGCCGGAATAAGGTCAATTCTTCTCCCGGAGCAATGAGAAATGAGCAATGAGAAATGAGCAATGAGCTTGAAATCTGAGAAAATATCAATAATGTGAGTATTGCTCAAATTCGATGGCTCATAGCCCACAGCCCACAGCAAAAAATGAAATGACGTTAATGGTAATGAGCAATGAGCTTGAAATCTGAAAAAATATCAATAATGTGAGTATTGCTCAAATTCGATGGCTCATAGCCCATAGAAAAAAAAAATCAATTACGCTTAACATAACACTACTTGAACTATGAAAAATTCAAGAATTCACTTAAAAGACTCAGGTATCGAAAAGCGGACATTTATTCTCTCGAAGCCGTTCCGGGAGGTAAATCCTGAAATGATCAGTGTCTTAAAGTCGAATGGTTTTAAAAGCATTAAACTCGAGCTTCAAGCTCATGCTGGTAGAATGCAGGCTGTCGTCGAAGTTATACCGGGGATGCAGGAAAGTTTCCAACCAGATTTAATACCCCTAAACAGTCCTGAAATTATGGATTATTTTGGATCGCATTCAGCGATGGCTAAGTACATCATTGATCAGGATTATTTATAAATCCAACCTATATTCCTGCGGTTTTTCCTCCTTGTACCTTTAAATCTGAGGCTATGAACCCTAAAAAACTCGAAGAGAAACTGTATCAAAGGCGCAGACTTCTTGACCTGGATCAGGAATACATGGCCGCCAAAATGAACATCAGCCAGTCCGGTTATTCATTGATTGAGAATGGGAAAGTTAAGTTAAGTGAGGAATTGCTGAAAAAAATAAAGGCTATCGATGGATTTGCAGATTTCGATGCCGAAAGCCTTGAACCCGAAGTAAAAGCAGGGGGATGGGAAAAGATCCGGCAGATTTGGCCCTGGAATAGCTTTTCTTTAAATGCGTTCCTCGTATTTCTTGCTCTGCTGTTTCTTGAGCAGGCCTATCGGATAGCTGTGGACAGTTACGATGGGTTCCTTGCCGGACTTGGGTCAGATCATGATATCGATATTTCTTTCTCTTTTGTGATACTCCTGCCATTTTCATTACTAATCTGGTATTATTGGCCAAAGAAAAAACGCTGATCAAAAACTGCGTTTATGAGTGTGTTATGGACGTTTATGAGTGAATATGAGTAATTTACTCATACGATTTTTTGCCTTACTCATACTTTATGAGTGAATATGAGTAAGTTCTTATAGTCTGAGTATTGACATTTGTGGTGCAATTGTATCCTCATGTCAGATCTTGAACAAATTACCCGGAAGCTGGATAACATCGGGACAAAGCAGGAAGAGATCCTGCAATTTCT
>CAZGWG010000364.1:2310-3919 GCA_964529165.1 uncultured Sphingobacterium sp. | reverse complement strand
TTTTACCCTTCCTGCTTCTTTGTTCAGCGCATCGAGGTTGTCATTTATGTATTTTCTCACACCTTCATGGTCACAGCCATTATTGTATAACCACAGCAGGTAAAAGGCAGGAATGTTCACCATCGCTTTGCCACGGTACTTGCCAAATGGCATGGGGCTATTGTCTGTTATTGGTTGTGTTGCTTGCATAATTGTAGGTTGGAAAAAGGGCGGCAGACGCATCCACCGCCATAGGATTTACATAAGATCGTCATCCTCAATTGGCTCTAATTCGCCAAAGTCGGATTCAGCCGTGCTACGGCCACCAAGAGGTTCACCATCTTTTACTTTCTGAAGGTGGTTCAACCCGGCAGCAATGCCTTTGTTGCCGCTTGTGTTGAAAGCGTAGAAGGTCACACTGGCACGGCCATAACAGCCGCTGTACACCTCATCCTGTGCCAGAACCGGGTTAAGATCACGGTCAACAATACCGGGCTTTGTTTTAGCATTGGCATTGATGAAATAACTGTTAGCATAAGCGTCATCTTCAGGCCGTTCAATGTCGCCATCCCTTAATGGGATTTTTAAATTGGCAGGCAATTTACCGCCAAACTTGCTAACCTTACCTTGTTCTTTCGCTGCCTCAATAGCGGCTTTTACTTTCGCCAAAGTTGCCTTGTCGCTTTTGGGAATGATCAGGGAAGCAGAATACTTTTTGTCCTGCCCTTCCTGGATAGCTACCGCCTCCCAAATGTGCAGGTAGCTGAAACGCACCAAACCGGTTATAACCTTTGTTGATGCTACTGGACTTGTCGTCGTGCTCATTGTCGCTTTGTTTTTGTCGTGATATAAATAGTTATGCGAAATCTTTTGCTGCATTTTCAGCGCTGTTGTATTCTGGTCGCTTATCGCTCTCAGGGACCAGTGTAGGTTTGCCGGGGGGCTTGATGATCAGATCAGAAAGCAGCACAGTGAATTCTTTTTTCCCTAACATTTTCTCCATCTCAGTTAGCCCCTTAAGTTTGAAATTGTAAATGTCTTGAGTCTTAATACCCTTTATAGTCAAGACAGAAGCCACCTCTTCTTCATCAGCGTACTTACGATTACTCCTGCCTTCCACAACCTTGTATCCGGGCCATTTCTTACCGGCTTCAACAGCCTGCTGCAATGCATAATCTTCAACCGCACTAAGCCAATCGGCTATAAACTTTGCACGTGAAAGAATGTCCGATACATCACTGTCAGCCAGCAGATCACTCTCTTTGAATTCATACTTTGCTATTTCCAGATTGTGATCAGCAAGTGCCTTGCACACGGCTTTAGCTTTGCAGAACTGGCAGTGCTTGCCGGGCTCATATTCTCCCCGCCCGTCAAAGGCTAATGCTGCTCTTGGCTTAAGATCATTCTCTGCCCACTGCATCAGATCCTCAACACTTATTTCCCAGGTCGATATATTACCAATGCGGGGCTGGTAGATGGTCATGCGTACGGTGTGGATGTCGTATAGGAAGTCGAACTCACGAAGTGCACCCAGGCTGTAAAGCATCATCTGCTTATTGTTTTCAGATGATACTGATATCCCTTTGCCGTACTTCAGATCATTGATGTGCATTACGCCATCAGCAATGAT
>CAZGWG010000364.1:0-2210 GCA_964529165.1 uncultured Sphingobacterium sp. | reverse complement strand
TATTTATGAGGTGTAAAAATCTTTGTAGTAATTCAGGAAGTATTTCGCAGCATGCTGTACTAATTCTTCAGATTTGAAGAAAAGTCGGGAGCCGACAATCGGCCGCGCGCAATGACCAACCACACCGCCGAGACAGAACGCAGACGAGCCATACTGAGAAAACCACGGAAACCATTTTCTTTCGTTGAGGTTACCCCAATCTGGAGCCCAACCCTCATTTAGCGCTTTTATGATCACTTTTAGTTTCCGATAGGCAATCTCATCCGGAGCGCCGGTGTTGAAGTGTTCGGCTTTCGGGTCATCTCCTGTTTCATTACACGCATCTTCGAATGTTTTTATCCGATCAGTTATTTTTTGATAAAAGAAAGACTTTCCGAAAGTATCATCCAGTATAGTCTTTAGTTCAGTTGAAGCTGAAGGATATATTTTACGGGCTTGATAATCCGATAAAATGAGAGTGGCCATATTTTAGAGTTTTAATTTTGAATAGTGAAAGGAGCAGGCAGGTACGAACCCGCTCCTGGTGATTAATTTGCTTTAAGAGCCAACTGCATCAGGTCGCGCAAATGCTGTGCTACGCTGACATTCATCTTTTTGCAGTGCCTTTTAAATTTGTCGCGAAGTGTTTTTGATACTGATGTTTCCACCTTCACGCCTGTTTTAGTTTCTGCTGCCATTGTCGTTTTTGATTTAAGGGGCGGCTGGTCCTAATTATATTTTAAGCCGCCCCTGTGATGAATAATTCCGGGCTAACCTCACCGGGATAAATATTTATTACAGCAGCAGGCACTTTTAATTGATCAAGTAGGGTCTGTGCCTTATACCCTTTTTTGCTGCTGTAATTATTTTAAAGAACTTGTTTTTAAAAATGTACCCCGGATAGAAATCCAGGGCCTCTTAGTTTCAACCTAAACCCTTGAAGATTGATACCAAAATCGGTATCGTGGAAAGGGGTGGACTCGAACCACCGACCATTTGCCCGCAAGGCAACCGCTCGTACCAAACTGAGCTACCCTCCCATTTGCCGGGTAAATGTTCACGATACCCGGCAAGCGAAAATTGCTAACCATGATGAACTGAAAGAACATTCCTGAATTTACTGCCGACAGGTAGGCGAAAGCGTTAGTAACTATTATCTTCTTTTGGCGCAAACATTAAGTACAATGCGAACACTATTACACCTGCAATGAGGCACGTTACCGGGTTTACGTGGACTAAGGATAGTATCATATGCTTTGTAATTTTTCTGCTGCATCTTGCCCGATTATGAGCCGCATCGTCTGCGGATCATCGGACCGTTGTGATTTTAACTCAGCGATCAGCCGCCTAATCTTCCAGTCAATACCTTCGCTAAGCACATTTGCTACTGTAATAGCCCATGGACTCTGCCCCTGCACGTTGCGGAGTAGCTTAATCAATTCGCGTTCTTTATGTGAAAGTTGACGGCTCATAGCTCTTCTACGTATGCGGTTAAAATCGTTTTGAATCTATCCAGGCAATCAGTCCCAACAGGTATGCTGAATGTGTAATCAGTGAGCCACTGAAACTTTTCCACTCTTTTACCGTCCTCAAAACCTTCTTCTTCAATCCAGCCCACTTGTATTTTTACGTTTCCTGAATTCAGAAACAGCAGCCGCATATCTTCCCCGTTTACTCTATACCGGTATTCCGCGCTGAGGTTACTCAGCTTCTTAAAGTCAGCACCTTTTTCCATCAAATAATTATGGATGTCAAGTGAGAAATAAGGTGATTGGCTAATGGAATACTGCTGGTTGATCTGTTCAACCACTTCCATATTGGTTGTTGGTTTGAGGGCTAATGCGTTCATATATTAACGTGGTTGATGTTTAAGAATATGTTTCATTCTCTGAGCGGATACGCTGGCTTTGATTGAAGTTTTCAATTCTTTTTTCCGACGCGAAACCCCCGAGGGAGCTGGACCCTCGACAGGATCCAGATGTACTGCGAGCCTTGCGGCTATCTCGTTTGCCTGCTTCAGGTGTGCCACCATCAGCATATAAGTACTTTTTAGTTTTTTTTGGTCCATTCGTCGAAAAATTTTAATAAGTGTTTGCACTTATGAAAACTGAGTATTAGTTTTGATCCCCCGTTAGAGAATTATCACAAACCTGTCCTTCCAATATTTGATCTTCCGTTAATCCAGTCTCCCGTTTAATAACTGCCATGGCGGCGGCCTTTGTTAAATTATC
>CAZGWG010000363.1:0-3925 GCA_964529165.1 uncultured Sphingobacterium sp. | reverse complement strand
GCTGGATACTGAACAAAGTTAAACAACAACAGGGGAAACCGGAAGAACAGATTGATCATGCTAATGTGTTAGAATGATATGCAGGATCATATCGCATTATATTTATGGGTACTTATTCAGGTATTGATTGGATATAATCTTCTTTTACCGCTGATTCTCTTTTTTTTTTATAAGATTTCAGAAATAATAATTAAAAAAAAAACATTGGATCCTCAGCCGGCTGAGGAAATTGACTACGCAATAATAGTCACGGCATACGAGCAGACCGATCTTATTACCGAAGCCGTAAACTCAATCCTGAAATTAAATTACAGCAAGTTCCTGGTTTATGTTGTTGCCGATAAGTGTGATATAAGTGAACTGAACTTCAATGACGAAAGGGTAATTCTGCTTAGACCGGAGCAAACACTGGCTAGTAATACCGGATCGCATTTTTATGCAATCAGACATTTCAAAAGAGAGCATACCCATCTTACAATAATTGATAGTGATAATATCGTTGACAGGGAATACTTAAATGAGCTCAACAAATACTTCAACATGGGTTTTGAAGCAGTACAGGGAATAAGAAAAGCAAAGAATCTCGATACTAATTTAGCAGCACTTGATGCTGCAAGAGATCTTTACTACCATTTTTACGATGGAAGAGTTTTGTTTGGTCTTGGCTCATCTGCGACACTTTCAGGATCAGGCATGGCCTTTACTGTCCGCCTTTATCGCGACTGTTTGGAAAACAAAGAGATACGTGGAGCCGGTTTTGACAAAGTTCTTCAATATGACATCGTAAAACGTAATTACCGTATAGCATTTGCAGAAAAAGCTATCGTTTATGATGAAAAGACTTCTGGATCTGACCAACTGGTTAAACAAAGATCAAGGTGGATAAATACCTGGTTTAAATATTTTTCATACGGATTTAAGCTGTTTTTCAAAGGGATTCAGAATTTTAGTATTAATCAGTTACTATTTGGACTAATATTGCTCAGACCTCCACTGTTCATCTTCCTGATTCTTTCATTGATATGCCTGATATTAAATATATTTCTGGATCCGGTTTTAGCATGGGTATGGATCGGTGCATTTATAGGATTCTTAGTTGGGTTCGCTATTACTTTATTTCAAAAAGATACAGATGTTAAAATTTACAAAGCATTAATAAATATTCCTGAATTCATGTTCTTTCAGATATTATCACTGCTAAAGATAAAGTCAGCTAACAAAATTTCAGTAGCAACTAAACATCTTCGCAGAAAATATCCTGAAGAATAACAAATGAGGAAGTATCACTTAAATAGTTAATGTGGGTTAGGTTTAGGAGCACAGATTTTGTCAAAAAATGAAAGGGTTATACAGGGAATGGGAAACAGGGAATGGGGAATGCGAATAGTAACACGATAGCGGGCGGGGAATAGGAAAGAGCAAATTAATTAAAACTAATTTTTACAGGTATATAAAAAATTGTCTATGACTCCATTTTTATACATAAATTCATTTTTAAATCAAATTCAAACTAGTATTATGTTAAGCGTAATTGATCCTTATTATTTGTTAAGGGCTAAGAGCCATCTAATTTGAGCAATACTCACATTAGTGATATTTTTCAGATTTCAAGCCGATTGCTCATAGCTAATTGCTCAATGCCATCAACGTCATTTCATTTTTAACATAACACTCTTTATTATTGATATAGTTTTTAATCATGAGATACAATCACATAAAAGACAGAAAAACAAGCAAGGAACTGTTTCTTATTTTCAGTAAATATGGCTCTATGGCTTTGGCCTTTATCACTGTATTTTTCTTCTTTTTAAAAATATTATTTCTTTAATTTTCTGGATTAACACCAATTAAATTGATAAAATCAGGTTTTAATAGTATATCATCTTTCGCTAAAACCCTGGGAAAACCTGCAGGCTTTATCGTCCTGCTTGCCATTTCTATTTTATTTGCTTTTGTTGTCAATGAAGCCCAGATCAAGGGTGCAGCCATTATAATGGTTCTATTAATCGGACCAATTATCGCGTTCGCAGTAATTTCTAAACCAAAATTTGGAATTACTGCTTTATTGATTGCAGCCTATCTGATCATGTGGATTCTAAGGCTAAATCTGGTCAAGTTCCCAATGGGGACCTTAATGGATGGGCTTCTTGGATTATTGATTATAGGACTGTTTATTCAACTTAAATACAGGCCTGACTGGTCATTCCTGAGTAGTCCGATTAGTCTGACAATATCTATCTGGATTATTTATAATTTCATATTGGTTGCCAATCCTGTGGCTCAATCCAAAATGGCGTGGCTATATACCATTAGAAGTATGGCCATCGTTATGCTAACCTATTTCATATTCAGTTATCACATTCGGGATATAAAGTTTATCAGATTCATTATTAAACTTTGGTTGGTTTTAAGTGTTTTTGGAGGAATTAATGGATATAGACAACAGTTTATAGGTTTTTTAGGCTACGAAGAAGCCTACCTGTATTCCGACCCTTTAATCAGAGATCTACTGTTTATTAATGGCGTTTGGAGGAAGTTTTCTATTTTTTCCGATCCAACCGTATTCTCATATAACATGATTTTGAGCAGTCTACTTTGTATCGGGATGATGTTCGGGCCAATATCAATGAGAAAAAAAATCTTCCTCTCTGTATTGGTGATGTTCTTTATTTCCAATATGCTCTTCTCGGGAACCAGAAGTGCCTATGTATTATTACCGGCCGCCATGTTAATGCTAACCATCCTGGTTTTCAACCGGCAGATCATGATGATTACAACCGGAGCGGCACTTTTTATGGCTGTTATCATCTTTATGCCAACAAGTAACCCTGTATTATACCGCTTTCAGTCAGCATTTAAACCTTCTAATGATGCATCATTTAATGTAAGAGCCCGAAATCAAAAGATGATTCAGCCTTATATCTGGTCACACCCGATTGGAGGAGGACTTGGGTCTACAGGCGTTTGGGGTGCAAAGTTTTCACCCGGTTCTTTTCTGGCTTCATTCCCTCCTGACAGTGGTTATGTGAGGGTAGCCGTTGAAACGGGTTGGATTGGCCTGTTTATTTTCTGCTCCCTGCTATTTATCATTTTACAAAAGGGGATTTCAAATTTCTTTAAAATGGAGGATCCGGAACTCAAAAGCTACTGCCTTGCCATGGTATTGATAGTGTATGCAATTACCATAGGCAATTACCCACAGGAAGCCATTACACAATACCCGCTGAATGTTTATTTTTTCCTCGTAGCCGCATTGATTGATGCAACCTATAACCTGGATAAGAAAAAACAAAAAGAAAAGCAGGAAGCATTAAATGCCTTATCAAAATGAATTTAAAGAATATGAATTGGATTGGAATTTTAAAATGCCCGATTACTGGTCTTGAACTCCGCATTCTTACTGAAGATGAAATAGCAATGCTCAAGGCAGATGCCGCGGCAGATAAGCTATGGCAGACAGATGGAGTATTAATTCATCAGACTTTGGAACAGGGCCTGATCTCATCCGACCAATCTTATATTTATCCCATTATAAATGGTATAGTAATCCTATTGAAAGATCTTGCTCTGACACGTTCTGCTGATAAATTTATTAAAACAGAAAAAGATAAGGACAAACAGCTTGTTCAAAATTTTTATAATAAAAAAGGTTGGTTTGCGAATGAAGAAGGCAATTATGAAGACGCAGTTATCTATGAAGACCTCAGAGAAGTTTCTAAAGAATATCTGAAAAAATGTCACGACCGGGTTTCCCGCTATCTGAACCCTAAAGGAACTTATATGCTGGATGCTGCCTCAGGGGCTTTACAATACCCCGATTATTTACAGTATTCTGCGAATTACACCTATAGGGTATGCGTTGATTTTTCATTTCAGGCATTGTCTGAAGCAAGAAAAAAATTGGGCGAAAAAGGAATATATATTC
>CAZGWG010000362.1:0-3933 GCA_964529165.1 uncultured Sphingobacterium sp. | reverse complement strand
GCGGAGAGTTAGGGATTCGAACCCCAGGACCCTGTAACAGGTCAACAGTTTTCAAGACTGCCGCAATCGACCACTCTGCCAACTCTCCGGCGCAAAAGTACAAAACCGTGCTTAATCTGCAAACAAAAATTAGTTTTTTTGAATTATTAAAGGTAAGTCGCAGTAAGTGAGTAAGAAAGAGTGATGAACGGGAACTTATTCCGGCTTCTTTTCGAGTTTTTCTTCAGGAGCCTGGTTCTTAAACCGGTTATAAACGGGCTTGACTATTTTAATACTGCGCTTAGAAAGGTCTATACTGGCATTTAATTCAAAACCTATGAGGATGATCAGGGAGTTGAGATAAAGCCAGATCATGAGCACGATAAGGGTACCGATTGAACCGTATAGTTTATTGTAATTTCCAAAATTGTTAATATAGAATGAAAAGCCCCAGAAGGTCAGGATTGCGAGTATCGTAGACATCCATGAACCTGCACTAAAGAACTTCCATTTCTTAGCATGTGCCGGCCCATAGCGGTATAAAAGAGCAATTGTTACGAAATAGAGAACTATTATGATTAACCATCTTGCTATATTAAGGACGTAAATCCAGAAAGAATCCCTGAAGCCAAGTTCCGATTTTAACAGGTTTAAAATATATTCTCCAATGGTCATTACAATGAGCGCAAATATTAATGCAAATAAGACCATAAGGGTAAGGTACAAAGCCACTAGTCTTTGCTTTAGCCATGACCTTGTTTCTATGATCAGAGAGGATTTATTAAATGCTTCCATCAGGTTATGTACTCCATTGGTTGAAAATACGAGGGCAAATACAAAACCAAATGATAGGAGTTTGGAATTCTGATTTTTGACAATATCCAATAGGGTTAATTTTACGGCTGCATAAGCTTCTGCAGGCAGAATTAATGCGATCAGGCTCATCAGTTGCTCCTGGAAATTATCGATCGGTACGTATGGGATCAGGGTAAAGAGGAAGATGATTGCCGGAAATATGGCCAGCATAAAGCTGTAGGCCAGTGAGGAAGCTTTGTTGATGAGTTCGTCTTTTCCTATTTCCTGAAAAAAAAATGAGGCTACGGTATATAAAGGCAGGGGACTAAACCCGGGAAGTATAATCGTCTTTGTCCGCTCGACCAACAGAAAGTATGGTTTGAATCTTAATAGGATTTGATGCAGCCAGATCATTTTTTAAGATTAGTTAAAATATACCCTGAGTTTCTCCAGAAATTCATCAGGGGGCAAACAGGCTTTATTCTTTTCCTGATCTATAAATACAAGTGTGGTTTCACCCATATTGATCAGGTCTTCTGCTTCATTATAAAGTTCGTACCTGAAATGTATTCTGAGTGATGGCATTTTGTCAATGAAAACTTGAACAGTAATCTCTTCATCGTATAAGGCTGGTTTGATGTACTTACATTTTAATTCTGTGACAGGCATTATTATGCCTGATTCTTCCATTGATTTGTAAGTCATACCCAGACTTCTGAGCATTTCTACACGGCCCACTTCATAAAACTCGGCATAATTACCATAATACATGTAACCCATCTGATCTGTATCAGCATAGCGTACCCGGATTTTAGTAGAGTGACTGAACATTATTTTTTAATATTTCGTGCATTAAGAGCCTGTTGAAATTTTCTAGCATTCTTCAGGTGCTCATTTAAATTTGAAGCATAATTATGATAACCTGAAAAGTCTTCCTTGGCACACATGTAGATGTAGTCATGTTTCTCATAATTCAAAACAGCATCAATTGCATTGATACTAGGCATTGTAATGGGTCCCGGAGGCAGTCCTTTATTCAAATAGGTATTATATGGAGAATTTATGATCAAATGCTTATTCAATACCCGTCTGATCGTAAAATCATTTGCAGCAAAAATAACTGTAGGGTCAGCTTCAAGACGCATTCCCTTGTGCAGTCTGTTCATATACAAACCGGCAATACGGGGCATTTCAGAATCATTTAAAGCTTCAGAATCAACGATAGAAGCAAGTATACTCACCTCAGCCTGGCTGAGATTAATCGCTGCAGTTTTTGCTTTACGATCGGCATTCCAGAATTTCAAATATTCATCATGCATCCTGAGAAAAAACTTTTCAGGATTAGAATTCCAATAGATCTCATAAGAATTTGGGATAAACATGGTATACACATTATCTGTTGTGAAACCATATTTTTCAACAAAGGCGGCTGAATCAAGTAATTGTGAAATCGAAGCAGAATCACTTTCAATCTTCTTTGAAATCATTCCTGCCAGGGTTTGTTTTAACCTGACATTCTGAAAGGATATTTTTACCGGTTCCTGATTACCTGCTTTGAGCATATTAATCAGGGATCGGTTGCTCATATCTTTGCTGAGACGATATCTTCCGGGTTTAACCTTAACCGGATAGTCCATGTTCTGAGCTGCATTTAGAAATGAAAGCGTGTCTTTAAGTATATTTTCAGAACTTATAATGGAGTAAACATCCTGAAAATCAGAACCGGTAGGTATGTAGAGATAATCCTTATTTCCCGTAACATTGGGTTTAAAATATTTGAGATAATAATTGACACCGGTACCTGCCAGGACTATAATTATCAGCGCTACTAGTGCATATAATACCTTCGCTTTAAAACTTATGCTTTTTGACTTTTGTGCCATCATTATAAAATGTATTCTGTTTTCAATAATTTAATTTTCGCAATGCCAGTATGCCACCTTTGAGATTCCTGACATTTTTAAATCCATTCATCTGCAAAAACCTTCTGGCAGTTTCGCTCCGCAGGCCATGCTGACAAATTACAACGAGTTCGTCATTCTTAAAATCCTCAATATCTTCCAGGTTTTTCAATAGAATACCCAGCGGTATATTTTGGCCTCCAAGATTAAATGTTTGAAATTCAAGTTGTTCTCTAACATCTATGATCCTAAAGGGAATAGGTTCAATATTTCTTTTCCTGAATTCTGCAGGACTTATATCTGTATTCTTAATTTCCTCCACCCAGAACAACATCAATTGGCGTACCAATACTTACTTTACTAAGAGAATCGCTAATAGATGGGAATTGTTTTATTACCCTGGCATTTGCGCTATCCCTAACACCTTCAAAACTAACAGTACCCAATGTTAATGAAGAACCAAGCAGGGCCATTCTGGCTTCACTGAGCTCTAAACCCAGTAAATTGGGTATATCTACTTCACTCGCACCTAATCCGTCTCCTAAAACGAGGTTAATACTCGACCCTTTCGGAATGGATTGCCCTTTTGAAATCAGATTACCTCCGAATATGGCCTCAAGAACCACATCTTTTGCAACATCCGATCGATAGGTGGTATCACCAACTTTTAGCTGATAGTTATTAAGTATTGAACGAACTTCCAGAAAGGTTCTTCCCTGAATATCAGGGAATTTAATGTTTGGAGCGTCGCGGGTAATGATCAGATAAATAGTCCGGTTTGATTTAACATTGGTGTTTGGATCAGGATCTTGTTCAACTACAACACCCGGAGGCTGATCTATCAGGTAAATAGAATCATTTATCTGATACCTCAGGCCTTTTTCCTCCAGTAGTTCTACAGCTTTTTCAATAGCTAATCCTTTAAGTTTTGGAACCGGCATGCCTTCGCCATGGTGTGTATAGAATCCAAGACTGTAAAATATGAATATCAGGAAAAGTAAAATGGATCCGGTGGCTATAATGAGGTTTTTCCGAAAGGTTTTTGTGCGTAAATAGTCGATAAATTTGCTCATTATGATGTTCTTTATTTTAATTACAGGATAAATACCGGAAATAAGTGCTTATGTGAATTCATAGTGCCGAATTTCTCAGATTGGTTAATTGCAATTATCCTCAAAAATAATTATTAGTTCGGCATTAACGAAGATAAATATTAGGAGGACTATCATTCAATTGTTTAAAAAATTATCTTTGGGGA
>CAZGWG010000361.1:0-3938 GCA_964529165.1 uncultured Sphingobacterium sp. | reverse complement strand
TGCCAGTCAATACCGCTTAATGCTGCGCCACGGTTTGCAATTTCGTTCACCATGATGTGGTGAATGTCATGAACACTATACAACTGGGTTGCCGTAGAATCTGCCCAGGTAAAGCCAAGACCAGCCATTCGGCGTTCTAACTCATTAAGCACCCAGCGTCCTTTTTTCATTAAGCCCTCCTTGGATACGTCACCAAGACTAATACTGTGAGTACGATAATCACTCATACCCTCCGGAGCTTCAGCAGAGCCAGCGATTACAAAAGAGGGTTTCGCCTTAGCATCAGGCATTGTGTAAGAAAAAGCATGAATACTCGGACTCGATGGTTTATTCAACTCTGGAATGACATTTGAGCGAGCTACGGGATTGTCACTACCCTCTTCGTAAATACCCCAGGCTTTTAAAGTATCCATATAAAGGTTATTAAACTCAACAAAGCCTTGTTCGGTAAATGGCTCGGGTGAACGTAATTCGCAGGCTCCAAATGCAGCGAGCGGACGACCTAAAGCCTCGAGATGTTGTTGGATGCGCAAGAAGCCCTCTTTTAGTGGCAGCGGCCGACTGAATCGTACACGTTCTAATCTATAACCATCCAGTGCCGTTATACCCGCAGAATACTGCCTTACGCCTCGAAGATAACGATATGATCCCGGTTCAAAAATTTTCGTATCAGACATATTTATTTACTTATTTTTTACTAAGCTATTGCAAATATAGTTGGACATTCAATGTGGGAAAATGCTGATTACTATCTGATTTGCCCTTTGGTTGCTGCGATTACACCAACCAATATTACACCAACCACTCGAGAGCTAATATAGTAAAATTATGGAATAGGTGGCCCTGAGTGTATTTTTGTCGGTGATCATACCAACCCCAAACAACCTGTTGTCTGAACTACGTTTTTTTTGATTAGTTTGATCGTGATGATTTCCTTGTTTTTTACCGTACACCAGAATGACCAGGCACAGGAAATTACTTTGCTGCTGATTTCAATATCCCTTTTAACTTAGAAATTCATTTGCTCATCCGTAGTTTCCGGTTAAAATTAAGTTTAATTCAATCCGGTTGATTGCAATCAAGTCAGGTTTTTCTAATGACCCGGTAGGGCAATGTCATTATTTAGGCGATTAAATAACTCATTGTTCCCGGAAAGTGATCGTTCAGGTCCTGACTTTCGTCCCTTGCTAGCGCACGCACAATCTCATTAAGTCCCCCTAACGGGCTGCGTTGTTTCGGCTAAAACAATGGCTATTGTATAGAAGTTAATTTGTCGAGTAGGGGTATGCCTAGTATTTATCAGGCTCTGCACTCCATAGGCTCTCCACTCATTTTATCTAAATAATGTATTCCTGTGCCATTATAAATTTTCATTAAAAGAAAACTCTTTATCCTTTTAGGTGTTTTTCCAGCCAGGCGTATGCTTTTTCCTGGATATCCCGATTGTAATTATGTACTGTTTTAGGCGAATAAAACGAAGTATTATCAGCTTTACCTGCCCAGTCGAAAGCGGACTGGATTTCTGCTTTGGCCTTCATTTTTCCTTCTTCCGGGAAAAGAGGGTCTTCTTCGCCCACCACAATCATGCAGGCGTTAGGAGCACTCATAGCCGCAAGATCCGGAATGTCCATTCTGTTCCAAACGCCTGGTAATAAACAAAAGGTTCCAACAGCCCCACTCAGATTATAATGCTGCTGCGTGTCGCCGGTAGTCATCCATCCAACGCTCACAGAAGCCTTTATCCTGGTATCCAGCGCTGCAAGGATATTGGTTCTCCATCCTCCCCCGGATAAGCCTGTTACACCGATTCTATTCATATCCACTTCAGGGCGGGTTGCTAGATAATCAATACATCTTGAATCGTCAAAATAGTTTAGGCCTGCCCAGGTAGTCCCTGCCCAGTTTAGCTGCCTGACTCCGTAATATAAAAGATCACGTATCTTAGTATCAAACTTATTGTATTCTTCAGCGGATAGTGAAAAAGGATCAAACTTATCAGGTATACCATTGATGCCTTTTGGAACACGGGCACCGAAATGATGTGCATCTATCACAATAACTGCAAAACCTCTGTTAACCAGTTCTTCTGTTAAATAGGCTCCTTCATAGTATTCCTTACGATGTTTTACCAATAGTTCATGATCCTTGCCGCCATTGGCAATCCGGTCCTTACCAAATCCCATTGGACCTCCCCATTCATGCAGAGCAACGATAGCAGGAACAGGTTTTTTAATTCCTTTTGGCAGTAAAAGGTAAGCCTCAAGCCGATGCCAGGGCGTAGTATTAAAAAGTATTTTTTCGAACGTATGGCTGCCCCTGTCTTCTTTGAGAATCACCTCTGGCGCCAGGTTTAATGGTCCGGGGTTATAGTGCAATCCATCCAGCAGACATTTCCTGGCGGCAGCCTGCCATTTTTTATAACTGCCTTTCGGATTTTTTTTTCTCCAGTTTGCAAGCCTAAGATCCATAGGGTTGTTTGCACGGATTCCTTCAAGAACGGGTTCTAAGGAACCATAAAGGTTTAACGGATTTTTGATAGAGGGAATGCTGGGTGGTAAGCTAGTCATTCCCGGCTGAAAGGATAATAAGCCGGAAGAAGCTATAACAGCAGAGCCGATCGCGGATGTTTTTAGAAAATCTCTTCTTTCCAATTTGAATAAGTTTTAAAATGAATATAATACTTTTCTGGCAGATTTATTCATGATTGTGGGATAATATCAGGCACAGGAATTTAGCAAAGGGTTCGTATTTCGATTCCAACAAAGGGAATCTCCTGTCCATCACTAAGCTTGTCAACCGATTTTATCGGTTCTCGCAAAAGCGGGAACTTTCTATAACCTGTGGTTGGCGTTTTTACTTAGTACTTGCACACCAAGCACAGGAAAGGCAATGACATTATTTAAGAGTCTGGTTAGGCTATCTGGTTCCCGCTTTTGCTGACAAATAGAGAGGTAAATAAATTGAGGTTCCAGCTTTCGCTGGCCCAGATAGTTATCGGATAACAAATCGGGAGAAGGGAATGGGGAGGTTCCAGTATGCACTGACAAATGGAGAGGTAAATAAATGGAGGTTCCAGCTTTCGCTGGAATGACAATTTGCGTGGGGGGATGGGGAGATTCCAGCCTTCGCTGGAATCGGAGCAGCTTACTTACCACTTTTAACGAACCAATCCGCGGCAAGATCAAGCCAATCTGGGTTATGTTTTTCAATTAAACTATTTTTCCAGGATCGTTGCCAGGTCTCTAATTGTTTTCCCTGGTGATGGCTAAGTTCACGTCAGTAAACTTTTCATACCACACCAGTTTAGTACAATTGTACTTGCTTGTGAATCCATAAACGAGCTTTCGTTTATGTTCATATACTCTTCTGCGGATATTGTTTGTAAAACCGATGTACAAAACGTTATGAAATGTATTTGTAAGCATATAAACAAAATATTCCCTCATATCTCAAAATTGCAATCCTAGCAATATCTAAAGACAAAAAATGAGTAAGAGGTAACATAATTTATTATTCGGTTCTCATTTTGATTCCAGCGGAGGCTGGAATCTCCCTACACCCTCACAACACTTGTCATCCGATAGCCTTTCGGATCCCACGAAAGTGGGAACCTCCCCCAATCCAAATTAAAAGGTTCCATCAGCGGAGGCTGGAATCTCCTTACCTCCTAACAACGCTTGTCATCCGATAACTATCGGATCTCGCGAAAGCGAGAACCTACTATAACCCATCTTATAATTTCTTATCAGTGGAAGCTGGAATTCCATTACTACCTAATAACGCTTGTCAACCGAAGGTATCGGTTCTGACGCAGTCGAGAACCCAGTATTACCTGTGGGTTGTGTTATCACCAAGCACTTGGAAGGTATAGGTGATCTGTAGTTTTCCTGTGGGTTGTGTTATCACCAATCAACTGCAATAAATAGAGGTTCCAGCTT
>CAZGWG010000360.1:0-3962 GCA_964529165.1 uncultured Sphingobacterium sp. | reverse complement strand
CGCTGAAAAGCTTAAAGCAAAAAGGATAGTAAAGGGCATATTAAACAAAAAGCCCAGGTAGGCAAGGTAAACGGCATAGGACTGATTATCCCCGAGCTTGCTGAAAGCGATGAAAACACCGGCAGCAACGAGAAAAAATGCGATCACACTTTCCCGGTAACTGTTGATTATGCCACGTTTACGCTGGCGTTGCTGGTAAATCTTAATCAGAAGCACTCCCCCCAACCCTGAAATAATATAGGCATAAGGTAAGTTGGATACACTTGCCTTTTGAATCAGAAAGGTATTAACAGCAACAAAGTAATAGGAAAGTCCTATACCGGTAATCAGCGATAAAAGGAACAGAGATCTGAACGATTTCTGTTCTTCCGGCCGAAGGTTTATTACTCCTGATAATCCCTTAATAATTGCCATATTACTTACCAATATTAGCTACAATCCTTGCAGTAAGTGTTCGGCCCGCTTGCGGGATCCTGGAGCTTTGGACACCACTGGCCGCCCTGACTCCCGGTGATACATAATCCAGATCAAATAAATTATTGGTAATTAACTGCAGCATGAACATCTTATTCAGATTATAGCTCACTGCACTGTTTATCAGGGTATAGCCTGGAGTTTCACTGAACGGACTTCCGCTGATTGAGGTATTGGCTCCGGTAGGTTTATCGCCGACGAAGTTCGCTCTGACATTCAGATTCAGTTTATCCTTGATGAATTTCGCATTTAGCCCTGCATTAATCGAGTAATTAGAAATATCCCCTATCCTTACCCTTTCATTTCCCCCTGTACCGGTAGAGATCCGTGTAGGATCGATCAGTGAAAAATTGGCGAATAAAGTAAGCTTCTCCAGGAGTTTTGTCTCTCCGGCAAATTGAATACCCTGAATATGGGACTTTCCGATTGCGCGAAACTGGGTAGTTCTGACACCCATGGTATCAATATTGACTGTTCCAAGGGTATTGCTATAAGCAGCATTAAAGTAGGCTAACTCAAAGAAGGTCTGATTAAACGGACTGAAACGGGCTGAAATCTCAAGATTCTTCACACGTTCAGGCTCCAATAAGGGATTATTAACCAGTCTGGCTGAGGATGTTGCAAATTTATTATAGACTGAAGCATCGAGGAAGGCCTCTGAGTAAATGGATTTAAAAATGAATTTGCCCGGATAGTAAACCACAGAGAATCTTGGATTAAATACTGTCCCGTAACCGTAAATACTATTGATCTTGTTATTATCCATTCTGCCTGCTGCGCTGATATTCAGCTTTCTTGGCCTGTCCTGATAGCTTAATTGTCCGTAAACTCCAAAATCCATGATGGAATAGTAATTTCCTCCTTTTATCCCATTGGCCGAGGTTCCGCTTGTTATCGGATCTTCTGTGGTTGAGTTGACATAATCGCCCTGAAGGAGACCGTTCCTTAATTCTACGCCAAGGTTAAAGTCCATTTTCTCGTTAATGACATAGTTCAGCTTTGACTCAGACCTGAACTGTTTGGATTGCTGCGAGAAATAGGTAGGCAGGAAATATGGATCCCGGCCGTTTATTAAATCCTGAAATGAAATTCCGGCATTGGCAAACCCATAAAAACGGGTGGTAACTGCTTTCTTTCCGAAATCACTGGTACGGAAATAGGAAAAATTAGAAAAAGAGATCCGCTCGGACAAACTCTTATCGTAGCGCACATAAAAATATTGCTGGCGGACTTCCCAATGAGTAAGTTCCTTGCTTACGGCATAATATTTATCAATATAGATTGGCGCCACGCCTTCAGACCATTTCTGGTACTCCATACCAAATTTAAAGTCAGCTACCCGAAGTTTGGCCGATAAATAATAATCCTTCGCTTCATCAGAATACTGGGTTCCTATGCCGTTATATCCCTTTTTATAATTGGCCTGATCTAATGAATCAGCCCTGGAGATGGCGGCTGCGGTTGGCAGAATCTTCGTTTTATCGGCACTCACGCTAAAATACTTTCTGCCGGGATCTCTCGCCAAATACGTGGCTTCTCTTGCCGCGGTATAATCCTGTGTAAGAATATTTTGATAACGGTTGGGACCAAATTCATCGGCCGACCATTTACTATCCCAGTCGGGATAAGCTGAAAGATCATGCTCATCGGAATGATAAGCCCTTCCTGTGACCGCAAAAAACATATCCCTGCCCTTTCCTGAGACGGTAACATCTCCGAATTTCGTATTCAATGAGCCCAATCCCCCATGGCCGGTCACTGCCAGCCTGGAGGTCTTATCATTTGTATTCCATGCACGCTCCTGCTTGAAATAATCTTCTTCGTTCTTGGTGATGATATTAATTACACCCAGAAATGCATTGGCTCCATAGATTGTGGATGCGGGACCATAGATGATCTCAACTCTTTTAATATTACTCAAAGCATACTGGCGACTGATAAATGCGGAATTAGACCACATCTCATTGTCCTCTACTCCATCCACAAGCAAAAGCGTGCGGTCTGTATTAGCTGCCGTGCGGTATCCCCGCTGGTACATATCAGAATAAGATAAACCGGAGTTTCTGGAGATATCAAAACCAGGAAGGTCATGAAAAAGCTGCTCCACATCGGTATAACCGCGGTTCAGAATATCTTCGTAGGTAATGATCTGAATTGTTGCTGGTGCCAGTTCAATACTTTCAGCCTTTTTAGAAACAGAGGATGTTAATTTCGCACGCATCTGCTGCCTGAGGAATAATACCTGCAGTCTGAAACGATCAGGATCGCGGGTATCTGCTTCAAAATTATCTTTCAGGAGTAAGAGCCTTTCGATACTTTCATCTGCTCTTTCAACAGAATCTAAAGCAAGATAAGACATGGATAATAAGCGGTAGGCCTGTACTTTTTCGCTATAGCTAAAGCCTTTTGCCGAGATACAGGTATTTAATCTGTTTATACTTTCATAAAACTTGCCAATATTATACTGGCCTTCGGCATCATTTAATGCATTTAAACCACATTCCTGGGCATTAGCTTTGCCAATGATCAAAATGGTAAGTATCAATAACAGCCTTAAACGTAATTGATTGATCATAATTAGTTCTTATCAGAGGTTAGAGATTTATAAATACCACTCATTGAGGTATGCCATCCAATGATACGCTTATCTTCACTTGCTGTATAAAGAAATTTACCGTCAGGGGTATAAATCAGGCTGTAAACCCATTTATTATGTCCTCTGAGTGTGAGTATATCTTCTGTATTTTTAGAGGTCATCATTGCATCTACATCCATAAGCTTTATTGTTTGATCGCTGCTTGCTGAAGCAAGCTGAAGATTAGCGTTCACCGATTTGAACTTCAGGTCGTTTACTGATGAAGCATGCGGGGTAAAACTGACCGGTGCCTTGGAAGAATTAAGTTCACGGAGATAAATCCCCCCGTCATAGGTTCCGGCGGCTAAATAATCTTCAGCCGGACTAATCGCAAGGCTTGTAATTCTTGAATTCAGGCTGATTACAGAGCTAGGTTTATCAGGAATGTTCTCCTGACTGGTATATACAGAAGCCTTATTGCCTGATACCAGGTAAAGTTTGCCGCTCCGGCTATAGTTCATGGTTGAGAAATTACCCGGAGCAAACTTCATTTGTTCTACTGCAGCATTCTCTGAACGATAGATCCCTAAGCCTTTGTTGGTAAGGATTGCAAATTCAGAAGTGCTTTTGAAGAGCGCGAGTTTAGCTATTCCGCTAAAGCTAAAGCGAGTAATTTCTTTGACTGAATTGCCTCCTGAAGCCAGGTTTAGTAAGATTCCATTGCCTGTGGAGGTAACCACAAGGGCTTTTGAGCCATCAGGAGAAGTGCTTACTGAACGCGCTTCATCCTTTAAGTCGTAGGAAGTCAGTGGCTCAAGGATACCATTTACAGCTTTCAATACGTAGAGCATTCCGGATTCGTCCACTGAAATCAATTGGTTCGCAGCCGGACCCTGTGCAATACTTCTGACCG
>CAZGWG010000359.1:0-4067 GCA_964529165.1 uncultured Sphingobacterium sp. | reverse complement strand
GGACTACTTTAGAAAATTGTATGGTCTAAAAATATTGTTTTGGAAGTTGGCAAAAAATGAGTAGGGTCCCGTGGAGGGAAATCGATAATTAAGACCCCGAAATGGGTGTGTGTATTTATTTGGAAAGAAAGAGGTGTGAGGCCATTAATGAAGAAAAGGCAAAAGAGTTATATGAAGAAACTTCTGAGTTAGCACTCGTTGGCAGTTGGGAGTTAAATCTGAAAAATAGTTCAAGCGATTCTATGTACTGGTCGCCCATGGTCAGACAGATATTAGAGGTGCCTTCTGATTATGACCCAAATCCAACAGGTGGATATGAGTTTTATGAGCCAGAAAGTCAGGGCCGGATAAAACGAGCCTTTGAAAGGCTGATTCATCAAAATGAGGCATTTGATGAAGAACTTTTAATTAAAACGGCAAAGGGTAATCTCGTTTGGGTCAGGTGTATTGGCAAAGGTGAATTTATCGATAATCAATGTGTACGGATTTTTGGTTCGTATCAGAACATTAATCAAAGGAAAATTGCAGAGCTGGAGCTTAAAAAGCTATTTAAAGAAAAGGCCAATATCATAGAGAGTATTGCAGATGCATTTTTTACTGTGGACCGCAATTTTGTGGTTACCTATTGGAACCGGACAGCTGAGAAACTTCTTGGGATAAATCGTGAGAATCTTATTGGCAGGAATCTCTGGGAAGCATTCCCAGGTTCTGTAGATCTTCCTTCATACAAAAATTATCATAGCGTGCTTGAGACCGGGCATGCGCTTAGTTTTGAAGATTATTATGGCATTTGGCTTGAAGTGAATGCCTATCCCAGCGAAGAGGGGCTGACAGTATTTTTCAGGGATATTACTTTTAGGAAACAAGCCGAGGAGCAATTGAAACTTGCTTATGATGAGCGCAATCAGATACTTGAAAGTATTGGCGATGCCTTCTTTGCAGTAGACCGTGAATGGAAGGTGACTTACTGGAACCGGATTGCTGAAGAGGTATTATTGAAACCAAAAGAAGAGATTTTGGGAAAACACTTGTGGACTGAATATGCCGATGCTATTGATACCGATTTTTATAGAATGTACCACAAAGCCGCAGAATCCGGAGAATCTGTCGCATTTGAAGAGTATTATGCATCACAGGGGAAGTGGTTTGAAGTTACCGTTTATCCATCGGTAAACGGGCTCTCTGTTTATTTTAAGGATATTACCTTCCGAAAAGAGGTAGATATTCGACTGATTGAGGCAAATGAACGGTTCGAAAAAGTGACAGAGGCTACGAATGAAGCGATATGGGATTGGAATATTGCTGAAAAAACACTTTTTCGTGGGAAGGGATTCCGGTCTTTGTTTGGCTTCGATATAGAGAGGAATAATCTTGGACTTGAGGCATGGTCTGATAATATCTATCCTGATGATCGCGAAAGAGTGCTTGCTACATTAGATTTAGCAACCAAAGACCCGGATATTAAGCTATGGGAGGAAGAATATCGATTTAGAAAGGAAGACGGAACAGTGGCCAGTGTGCTTGACAGGGGAATAGTTATCAGAGATAAAACCGGAGCTCCTGTAAGAATGGTTGGCGCTATGCAAGATATATCCTATCGGAAGGAATATGAACAACAACTTCAAACATTAAATGAATCACTGAGAAGGAATATCGCTGAATTGGAAGTTGCAAACGAGGAACTTGAGCAGTTTGCATTCATTACATCTCATGACCTGCAGGAGCCTCTAAGAATGATAACAAGTTTTCTAAATCAATTGGAAAGGAAGTATTCTGATAAACTCGATGATAGGGCACGAAAATACATTAGTTTCGCCACTGATGGAGCGGTTCGAATGAAGCAGATTATTCTCGATCTGCTTGAATTTTCCAGAGCAGGTAAATTGAATGAAACTAGAAAAGATATTAATCTGGAAGACCTGATGTACCAATATAAATTATTGCGTACAAGGCTTATCAAAGAAAAGTCTGTAAAGCTGGTATTGGGAAAGCTTCCGGTTATTTCGGCATTTTCAGTTCCGCTTACTCAGACCCTACACTGCCTTTTGGACAATGCGATAAAATATTCCAAAGATTCGGAGAAACCAATTATTGAATTGAATGTATCGGATGGGAAGAAATATTGGACATTCGAAATAAAGGATAATGGAATTGGAATAGAAGAAGAGTATTTCGAAAAAATTTTTGTTATCTTCCAAAGACTGCACAACAAAAATGAATACGGTGGGACAGGAATGGGGCTTGCAATTGTAAAGAAGAATGTGGAAAGTTGGGGAGGGAAAGTTTGGCTTGAATCGGAAAAGGAAGTGGGTAGCACCTTTTATTTTACTGTTCCCAAATAGAAATCTGAAAAAATGAAACCGATACATATATTATTAGTTGAAGATAATGATGGAGATATCCTCCTGACATTAGAGGCGTTTGAAGAGGGAAAAATATCCAATAGTACAACAGTAATCAAAGACGGGAAATCTGCGATTGATTTTCTTGAGGAACACGCAGGTACTGATAGTCTACCTGAATTAGTACTGCTTGATGTCAATCTTCCAAAAAAAAATGGTCATGAAGTGCTCAGACATATCAAAACAAGTGAATATCTGAAAAGCTTACCTGTTATAATGCTTACTACATCTTCTTCTGACCGTGATATTAAACTTTCTTATCAGAATCATGCCAATTGCTATATAACAAAGCCGGTAGGAGCTACCGAATTTATGGATGCAATAAATAAGATCGAGGACTTCTGGATCAATATTGTTCAATTACCTAAACGTTGAATATGCCTTTCTTGAAAGATATAAAACCGTATCGGATTTTAATTGTAGAGGATAATCTGGGTGATTTTACTTTGGTTGAGGATTATATATTAGAGTATATAACTAGTCCTGAAATTGTTAATTCCTCAGATTTTAATCAGACAAAAATACTTTTAACCGGCAAAGATTCAGTTCCTTTTGATATTATTTTTTTGGATCTCAGTCTCCCGGATAAAGACGGGATTAACTTAATCAGAGAAATGCTTCGTATTTGCGGCGGATGTCCGATAGTGGTATTAACCGGTTTTTCTGATGTTAATTTTAGTGTTAAATCCCTGGCGATGGGTATATCTGATTATCTGTTAAAAGACGATTTGAATCCAATGTCTGTTTACAAAAGTATTGTATACAATATTGAAAGAAAGAAGACTTTACTGGATTTGCAGGAATCAGAAAAGAGATATAGTGACCTCTTTCATCTTAATCCGGAGCCAATGTGGGTATTTGATGCGAAAACACTTCAGTTTTTGGACGTTAATAATGCAGCAATTCAGAGCTATGGCTATAGTTTAGAAGAGTTTATGTCCCTGACCTTAATGGATATCAGGCCGGCAGAGGATATCCCAATTTTGTACGAAGCAATTGAGTGGATTACTCACAATCCTGGTGGATGGTTGAAGGAGAAATTCAGGCACTTGAAGAAGAATGGCGATATTATCATCGTTGAAATAAAGAACAATAGTATTTGGTTTAAGGGGAGACAAGCTCAATTGATTCTGGCACATAATATTACTGAGCGGGTTAATTATATCAAAGCAATTGAAGAACAGAATCAGAAGCTCAGTGAGATTTCATGGATGCAATCGCATGTGGTAAGAGCCCCAATCGCCAGGTTGATGGGGCTGATAGATATTATAAAACATCCAAATAATTCAGAAGAACTAAAAGAGGAGCTTTTCGGATATATATTAAATTCTGCCTACGAACTAGACCAGATTGTGCGTGATATTACCAGTAAAGCAGAAGAAATAGGACCTTATCTGAATAATTTAAGGGATGAGTCCTGAATTCTGACATTCAGAACTAGTTTGCACTCCTGATTGATTTTTTGACTTATTTCTTAAGATTATTTCGAATAATAAGTATTGCATAGCTTTTAAATCTGCTTTAAGATGTCTGGAGCCGGTTTAGTCTAGCATATTCTTAATGATTTACAAATAATGTTAACCTGAGTTCGACATAAAATCTTGCCGAGATACTGTTTTTTATCTTGTTTTAGAAAGCAAGGTCTGTGCCTCTTCAGTCCCGGTA
>CAZGWG010000358.1:154-4098 GCA_964529165.1 uncultured Sphingobacterium sp. | reverse complement strand
CCTGACTTTCGTCAGGATGACAAGGCTATTTTGGAATTGGGGCGGTGTTTCCGGCCGAAGGCCGGAAACACCGCCCCTTCTTTTTAAACATGTACTGTCCTGACGAATTCAGGACCTGAACGATCACTTTCAGGGAATAATGAGTTATTTAATCGCCTAAATAATGACATTGCGCGAAAGCGGGAACCTCTTCCTCAATTTGTCATTCCTGTGGGGGCAGCATACAAATTCCTGTCAGGAAGAACAATCGAAATTGAATCAAACCTTTTAATTCATCAGATGACTCGTTTAGTAATTCTTATATCAACTAAAACCACGACCTGTTAGAATGATCCACTATTTTCATCGTCCCGTTTTTGAAGAATTGTAAACGGGCATCTCCACGACCTTTGCCACCAAATGTAGAGCCGGCATCCATCGTTGGAACTCCACCCACGCCGAAATGAAGATTAAATCGCGCTTCACCAGAATTTCTGGCACTTATCCTTTCTTCAATAGCAGCTCTCTGATCCTCAGATAAAGAGCCATTGCTCTCCAGACTGGATATTGAATACCGGGGTTCCTCATCTTCTGCTGGCTTGTAATTTTTATTTTTTATGGCCTTGTACAGCTCTGAACACACCTGCTGGAGCATAACACCGCTATGGGTTGCATCGCTGATTCCCTGTATCAGTGCACTGATAAAATCCTTGTTTTTTCTTTTGGTATCTGCCGTATCCCTGATGGTAATGGCTTCGGCTTTAATTTCAGAAGCATAATCTTTTAACGTCTGATCCCCATCTTTATCCCACTCTTTAATCCGTTGCACAGGTTCAGCACGCTTCATCTGTAATGCTTTAGATCCCATTACATCTGCCTCATCTTCCAAACTTTTATCATCATTTACCGCAACACCCTTTTGCATTTGAAGGGTGGGTTTAACCCGTCCCTGTTTTTGCTGAGCCACATGCCAGGCTTCATGGGGGAGATGTCTTTCCTGTCCGGGAGCCACATGTATTTCCGATCCCTGAGCATAAGCCAATGCCTGTAACTGTGCAGGTTTTGGTGAATTATAATGCACTTTAACATCGGCCAGACTTAAGCCGGATAAATGCTCAACCCCAGACCTGAGTTTATCCGGCAAAGCATCTTCAGAAGACTTTCGCTGCAGGAGATTCGATCCGGTCTGTGCAGGATAATCCTTATCCTTACTCTTTTTTTGTACAGATCCGGCGGGGAATGAAATTAAACCTGCAGCACTGTATGCTGCGGCAGAAGTATGCCTTGTAGTTTCATTCCGATTTCCCTTTGTGAAAAAAGCCATAACAAAACTTATTCATTATCTAGCGCCAGTTTGCTCATGGCATCTGCCAGACCAATACTGCCTTCATTCAGTTCAGAAAGCAAATCCCTGAAACTTACCAGACAGTCCTGAAACAGATTGAAAATCTCAATGAAAGTATCCTCCTCTGGTAAACTAAAGCGTGAGACCGGAAAAATATATTTAAATCCCAGTTCGGCCATCTTATTTACTGATATTGATCCGATGGGTAACTGCGCATTAATCTCATTAATCAGATAAAACAAATCAGTCTTTCGCTCCGGATTAATAGCGGGAATAATCAAAGAATAGAGCTGCATCAACCTTATTTCCTCAAAATGATCTTCGGGTAAGGGTACATACATCAGATTGGAAGAGCCATTTACAGGATCGGTAATCAGCAGGAGATTGACAGGAATCAGATCCGAGGCTTCCAGTACCTCGGCACTTAGAGGAAGCTTATTAAAATAGGCTTTGATCTGAGCCAAAGCAAGCTGATCTTTTAAATTTATAAAGTTGTCATTCATGGTATTTCATCAAAATTATCTTCCGGCCTTCATTGACTCAACAATCAGACCAACCTGCGTCGTGATTTCGGAACTGTTCGTATAATCGGTTTTGTAAACAGCAGGGAGGTAAACCCCGGTCGATTTTAATAACTGCTCAGCTTTTGTCAGTTGAGGTGCCTGTGCTGAGCTAATTGGTTTTTCTATATTATCTATAAAATAGTAAATACTCTTCGCGTGACTTACATATTCCTTATGCTTGGCTTTTGTTGAGCGATTGGCATCACCACCCAATATTGCACGATCTCGGGCTTGCTTTTGCAGGAATTTCGCCGCAGATTGTGCCACTTCAATTCCGGCAGCCGCACCTTTCAATGAACCGGCTACCACACTTCCCGGACCAGGGAAGAAACCGGCAATATCTCCTGCAATTTTTATAAGTCCGGTAAGAATACTTCGCGCACCGGCAACTTTTCGTTTCTGATTTATTTCCTGCATTTTACTTCCCAGTTCATAGAACCTGATTGCTATGTACAGGGAATCAAAATTTACGGTCGATGGGATATCAAACAAGGTTTTAAAGGCATTTTCACTCGTCGTTTTCGCTTTAGGATCAGAAATCTGCTTGATGAAATCCATTCGCTCCATCATTTCTGGCAATAAGCGCAAATAGGTAATACGGTTACCAAATTTCCCTCTTTTTTCATTCTGGAAGAGTTTCTTATTGGCTTCAGGCGATTTGCCAAGTACTTCTGTCAGTTTGGTCCGGTACTCCTCACTAACATCTGTCATTTCCTTTTCATTCTGTCTGGAAGCGTAGGCATTATAGGCATTAACGAGCAAATCTGCAGCATTGATTGCCAGACCAAGGCCCGGCAGCATACTCACTATACCTGGGGTTACCGAACCGGAAACGAATTTCTGGATGCTCATACCCGCTTCAAAGCTAGATTTAAGCGCTTCCATTAATGCTCTTGTTGCTGTAACACTGGCTGCAATCTTACTTTCGTCACCCTTATGAGCGCCATAGATCGTTTTAACTACCGAAACAATATTAACAACACTGCTTATCGCGCTTCCAATCCCGCTTAAAATATCACCTTCGGCTTTACTAACAAAGGCAGAGGATCCCTGTGTCTTTTGAAGTTCTTTTGATTTATCTGCTGAACCGGATAATTCTGTAGTCGCATCCCCGCTCAGGGAGGTAACACTACCAATAGCACCACTTACTGTAATCCCGGTTCCAACATCGTCAGAATCTGCTACCAGATTAGTCCAGACCGGATCAGCAAGTACTACCGAGGCCTTTTCAGCCATTGATATCAAACCTGCATTCTTTGCTTTAAAGGTCATATCAGGATCAACATTGGATACTGAACTGCTGCGGCCTCTGACAGGGGTATCGGTCTCTCCCTCAAGTTGGGCGACCGATGAATTGCTCTGTTTTAATTGTGCTGTACTGTTTATCTCAAGACTTTTGCCTGCTTCGGCAGCCTTTGCACCCATAACATCCGCCTCATTCTCCAATCCGGCATCGTCATTTACCGGTACTCCGGCTTTCATTTGCAGGGTAGGTTTAACCCGTCCCTGCTTTTGCTGAGCCACATGCCAGGCTTCATGGGGGAGGTGCTTTTCCTGACCGGGAGCAATATGAATATCAGTCCCCTGCGCATAAGCATGGGCTTGAAGTTGTGCCGGTTTAGGTGAATTATAATGGACCTTAACATCATTCATTGAGAAGCCTGAAAGACTCTCAACACCCGATTTCAGACTATCTGGCAAACCTGTTCTGTTCGGCGCTGCTGGAGCTTCCTGCCTTTGAACAGGATTAGTATCTGTGCCCGAATTACTGCTTTTTAACTGAAAAGCTCCCCTTTTTGTCGTATCAAACTTTCCCTGAAGTGGTTCTTCCTCTTCAACTTTCTGAATAGGATCAAACTTTCCTTGAAGTGGTTCTTCCTCTTCAACTTTCTGCACCGGATCAAACTTTCCCTGAAGTGGTTCTTCTTCTTCAACTTTCTGAACAGGATCAAATTTTCCCTGAAGTGGTTCTTCCTCCTCAACTTTCTGCACTGGATCAAACTTTCCCTGAAGTGGTTCTTCCTCCTCAACTTTCTGCACTGGATCAAACTTTCCCT
>CAZGWG010000357.1:0-4104 GCA_964529165.1 uncultured Sphingobacterium sp. | reverse complement strand
TCTTGACATTGCTCGACCGTGCGTATCTCATAAGCTTCGCCTCCTTGCTCTACTATCCGGGAGATGAATTCCTTTTGGTCTGCAGATAGTGAATCATCTCCTACCTTAAAGTCGAATGCATAAAGACGGCCGCGGAAATAGAATACCAGGTCCAGAACGCCTGAAACGACTCCTATTGCTTTACGTTGATTCAGGCGAATGACGTGCTGCTGAGTGGTTTCTCCTTTTCTTCTGGGTAATTCATTGGGTGTATGCCAGAAGAGCTTTCTCAGGTGAGGATAGTTTCCATAAGCCCATAAAAAACACTTTTGCTGCAGTTGATCGTGGGATAAGGTTGACAGGTTGACAGCGGTGACAGCACCATTCTTTAAGATTAAATTCTTATCGTTATTATGAGAGCGCATATTTATGATCTGGGTTTTTTAAAGTCTTAATAAAAGTGGTGTCAACCTGTCAACCTATAGATAAGTAATAGAATTACAGAAGGTTATCGGTTGACAGCAGTGCTGTCTACCCGCTGGGTACCCTGTCAACCTTTATGAGATTATACCCTTTAATTTGGATGCCGTTGCTCTTCTTCGCAATGCGTTCAAAACCAGCCTTTTTTAGTTCCATCCCGAGGCGTGTAGGATTTAATTTTTGTCCTGATCGCAGTTCCAGCAACCCTTTAATTTCTGTTGCTGTCATGAAAATTACTTCCAGCGAACGGCCTTCTTTTGGTAATTCAAAGTTTCTCGTGATCAGATCATACTCTGCTGAAGTCTGTTCGAAGTACCCGGTATTCGCATTCAGCATGCGAACATCATCCCTGTTTAAGTGCCACTGAAAACCTGATTGATACAAGTGGTACGCTTCCATGATTACATCGACCTTATCAATTTTATTGTAGGCCTCGTGATCGATAGAAAGTACATTAATCGGAATGATACGACGGTTACCGGTTGGATCATTTAAAATTTCATTATCGTTACAGGTGCCGCCAAGAACAGCCAGGCGCTGAAGGTCCACGTTATTGCGGCCGTAAGGTTCGCGAAGAGAGAATGTCTGTTTCGATAACAAGGATTTAAGGCGCTTTTGATCGGTCTTACTTTTACCATCCATTTCATCGTCCATGATCAACCATTTCTGCGTCATAAGAATATCATCGTCCTTGCCGGCATCAAGCTTTGATTCTGCATAGTAAGGACCCAGTTCGTGCGGAAGCAAACGCCGCCACCACTCTGTTTTACCTGTATTCTGCTTAGATCCGGAAAGAACAAACATGAGTGGTGAATGCGTACCATACACTGAAGCAATCATACCCACCAGCCATTTTTTACCGAAATAAAGAGCATAGTCGGGAAAGAAGTCGGATCCCTGAACGCCGGTATCTGTTTCGATAGTTTGGAACAGAGCTTCAATGGCACTTGCAGGTTTTCGGTCCTTATGCTTTTCAAAAAAATCAATGATAGGATTATGGTCAGGAGTAAAGTCTGAGTTGATCACTCTTTCAATCATATCATAGGTGACCTTCTCGAAAACCTTCTTTGCAGCAACATATATAGTATTGAAGTCACGTGCCTGCAACGGCTTGCCTTCGTTCTCAATATACCTGGTAATAATATTTCTGCGCAAATCGTAGTTCTGCCTGAGCCAAAGCTCAAGCGCTTCAATAGGATTATCATCAGTGGATATAGGGATATTGTTTTCGAATACCTGGGCGATGATCTCTTCGGCGCCATTAATTCCTTCGACGTCACTGAGTAACCGGGCTGTGTCTTCTTTGGTGCGCTTACCTTTTTTTGCTTGTGCGGCGGTCTGTGTGATGGTCTTCGTGCGTTCGCTGACAATGGTGAGTCCCGTCTGCTTCGCATGATAATAAAAAGTAGCTATTGTGGCTGTGCGCGAAGATGCCGAACGTTTCAGGCATGCATCGTACTGATGGTCAGCTTTAGCGTGAGAATAAAGCGGTGAGAATTGTGAGATGGTATGAAAATAACTACGGCCAGCTTCCCCGAACTTATCGACGATACCGTAAGTTATAGAAAGCCATTGATGATATCCGCCTGTGATGTCTACACGACGAGAAGCGATAGCTTGTACTATGCTATCAAAATCATCCTGAACAAAAACAACTTCAGGAATTTTGGTAATGGCCTTTTTCTTCTTAGGGTACTGAGTGAATTTGGATGCGCCTGTATTGAGGTATAGATGCGGGTCATATGAAATAAACCTTGGTCTGCTTACGTCTCTCCCCGATGGATCTATGACCACTCCGTGCGTAGTGTATAAGTATTCCTGCAGGCCGTCGAAGGCGTCTGCGTGCTTATCAGGATTAATGCGGAAGATCAGGCACAGTCCGCGGCCACTGATAGAAGTGAATGCAGCGTACACGTATTGATCAGAGCACACCAGGGATTTCACTTCTTCTGGATCTACATTATCAACGTCTATTGCAATAAAACCCGAATGCTTGGTGAGACCATTTATTTTCCGTTCTGCAAATGTGCCGCTGATAGTAACGTATGGGACCTGCTTTTTTGCGTTGGTCCGTTGCTCTTTGTCCTGCATGGCACGAATCGGAAGGACATTATCTTGCCATTTGCCGTCCTGTATATATGATAGAAAAACATCGAAAGGAATTTCCTTACCGTTTTTTGTGTGGCTCGCCTTATTGAATATTGAAATCTTACTTGACATTTGGTGCGAATTTGTTCGGTTACTGATGGACGTTATAAAATTTTATGATAACGCGGTTAAGGATGGTACAAACGTTAACAGGTACGGGCAAAAAAAATTATCCCTTTAGCTCTTTATTCTCCTGCTGTAGCCCTTTTATTGCAGGAATAATTTTATCGTGTACTGACTGGCCGAGTGGAACATTTAAGAGCTTTCCTATCTCTTGATAGTCAGGCATTACACTTATGGCGCTTTCTTTCCAGGCTCTTAGCTCTTTATTTTCTTCTTGTAGCTTCTCTATTATAGGAAGGAAGTAGGAGAATGACCATTCAGCACCGGAAGTAAAATCCCATTCCGTTATATGTGGCCTTTCATGTGAGCCTTGCTTTTTTACATAAGATTTCGCTTCTTTCTCTAACTGCTCCTTAAAGTCTTTCTGTAAATCTGATGGGAGGATGGACTTAGCTGCATTACTACTAGGATCGTCCCTTGTGTCACTCACTTGTGCGTTCTGATCGCTTTGCAGCATTTTGACAATGGCTTTCATGAAATCAATCTTTCTTATAACCGACGTTCCGGCATAAAAAGAAAGGCTATCAATATCATCGTCTATATGTTCAGAAAATTCATCCCATAGTTCTTCTGCTTTAATCAAATACTTTTCCATATGTCCCTATTTAATATTTTGCAAATGTTTGAAACGAGTGTTCCATCTTCTCACAGCTTCTTCTCTTGAATCTTTGGAATCTTTACCGATACAAACAAAAATATTAGCTGTGCAGTGGTTAATAATATTGGCACACGAAACAGTGTAAACAATATTTCCGGTGTCTTTATTTCTCTTCCCGTATGTTAGTGGTTGTGTATGCCCGCAAAACGGACATGGTAATAATTCTTCTGTGATATATCCACAATTGGTTAAATCTTCTGGCAATATTTCAAGAACTTCTTTTTCTTCTTTCATAATAAATGTGTTTTATTTGGATTGATTAGAGTTGTACCATTCAATAAACTTGATGAAGCAGAAATGGGCATTTTTGATATTTAGGTTATACACCTCGTTCAATGCAGCTTCCAGCCTTTGTTTAGCACATCTTTCTAATGGCACTCCCCACCCCTGCTTCTTTATTTCCTCTTTAGCTTTTTGTAGGCAAGGAAGTAGCCAATCCCAAGATGAGTGGTATTTCATTGATTCGGGCTGAACTTTTAATCTGCTTGTATCGCCAGATTTAGGAAATTCGTAGAAGGTGTTTTCATAAGCTGTTTTACCACTAACCTTTTCCGCACCCATAAATTCTGCAATCAGTTTGTTGCCATCTGTGATAGATATTTCTTTTGTCATAACTTATTTATTTGGATTGATTGATTACAGCAGCAGCTTTCTTACCGAATTCAGTTAATCTTCCGTCCTGAATTAACTTCATTGTTTTTAGAGAATCAACGGTT
>CAZGWG010000356.1:0-4106 GCA_964529165.1 uncultured Sphingobacterium sp. | reverse complement strand
CACAATCATATAAATATCCATCCCAGCCAACCGAAAGCGTGTTCCTGCACATGAGATTCTGAACTGAAGCAGGATTAAAAGCTGATATCAGCTTATCCATGTACCTGTTATAGTTTCCCGAACTCAGCAAGTAATCGAGATAGCGGCTTATCGGCATATTGGTAATCGCGAAAAGCTGGTTAAAAACAATACCATATCTTGAAACCAGCTCCGATTTATATTCTTTTTCGAGGGCTAGCTGTGATGGCGGGAGAAAAGCTCCTGCCGGATTATAAACCAAATTAAGTACCAAACCACTTCCCTCCCGTCCATAACCCACCTTATTAAGCATTTGCAGAGCTTTGATGGAGTCTTCAAATACACCATCACCACGTTGCCTGTCGGTGCGGTCCCGGGTAAAGCCGGGAAGCGAGGAAACTACTTCAACCTGGTGTTCCCTGAAGAATTCAGGCAGATCATGGAATCGTTTATTTGCAAGAATGATAGTCAGATTACATCGTACCATGACCTGCTTACCAAGCTTCCTGATTTGTTCTACAAACCAGCGAAAATCAGGATTCAGTTCCGGAGCACCACCGGTCAGGTCTACTACACCGATATCAGAGCTTTTAAGCACATCAAGGCATAATTGCATAGTGGAACGCTTCATTATTTCTTTCCGGTCAGGCCCTGCATCAACATGACAATGTTTGCAGGTCTGGTTGCACATTTTTCCAAGATTCAACTGCAGAATATCAATTCCCGAAACCCGAAGCGGAAGCATTCCATTCAGCGCTAATTTCTCATTAAAGCTCTGATGAAAATTCCCCCTGGAATTCTCAAGAACCTCGAGCTGATTTCCCGAATCTGCCAAAGGATGATGCAAAACTTTTAATGATTTAATCATAGTGCCTATTACATTCCAATTTCTTTAACCTTATTCATCATCTGTACTCCATGAACAAGAACCGCACCACCTTTTATTGCAGAAGCTACATGAACCGCCTCCATCATTTGTGCTTCACTATAGCCCTTTTCAAAAGCATCACTGCTATAAGCATCTATGCAATAAGGGCATTGGACGGCATGTGCAACCGCTAATGCAATCAGCGATTTTTCTTTTGCTGTTAAGTGACTGTCCTTAACTACTTCTCCATAATAAGAAAAGAATTTATCAGCCAGTTCTTTCTGATATTCAGCGATATTACCGAATTTTCCCAGATCATCGGCATTATAATAGTGATTTTCCATCTCTTGTAATTTAATAGTATCGATTTGCTCTATTTACTTACGTAATAAAGCAATAATTGGCTCTGATTAACGAATCTATCACTGTTTTTTTTTCAATAACAAAGAGAATTGGTCAGATCAGATCAAATGAACGCGCATATTGACTCAACTCAAAATAAGATTTTGTTTCCAGCTTCTGTCTGATGTTCTTACGGTGCGTATCCACTGTACCCAGTGAGATAAATAAGTCCTTTGCCGTTTCTGCAGAGGATTTACCCAATGCCATATATTTAAGTACTTCTCTTTCCCTTTTACTTAATCTGGAATACCGGTTAAGATTTTGTCTGAGGAAATTATTTTCCTCAAGAAGTTTGTCTGCCTTATTGCCCATATGATGCATGGCATCTATCGGGAATGACACTGTAACAGTGTACAATGGCCTGTTATGCTCATCACGATAAAAAATTCTTGTACTACTCATGTGCCAGGTCCAGTCCAAATGCTCACGGTATCTTACCTGCTGAAAACAGGTAATAATCTCATCATCATTATTCCTCTCGAGTAAACCTAATATTTTTGGAACATAGTCTTTTGCATCTGCTTCATTAAAATACCGGGAATAATAATCTTCAGCAGAGCAATTCATGAGTTCTTCAAGCGTAATACCCAACTGATTCTGACCCATTTTCGACATCCACATCACTTTTCCGCTAAGATTGTGAACAATCATCACTCCGGGTATCATATGCTCAACAGAAGCAAGTTGTTCTATTTGTCGCTTGAAATCTGAGAAATTTTCGACCACTTTGATTTTTAAATTAAGGTTCTCTGCTTATTACTAAATCCCTTAAGGTAAATAGATAAATGGATATTAAATAAGTAAGCAACAATTGAAATCATAAATACGCTCTAATTCAATCGATTAGTTTTTTATTATCCCGCCCAACTGAAAGCAATTACCAAATAAGAAGTGATTTTATTTTTATTAACAAAAAAGAACGGGATTTCTCCCGTCCTTCAAAAACAAAAAGAGATTTTTACTCCTTTAATTAGGAACAATATCAATAATTACTGTTCTGTTATAGAAACGTTCTTCAGGGGTGTTATTATCAAAAGGTGATTGATTGATATCCTCTCCGTAACCAATGGCTTCATACCGAATATTTCTCTTACCTGCAGCGTTCAAGGCACTCTCAATTATTTTTTGAGTTTGTATAGCTCTGCTTTCAGACAATGTATTATTATAATCATCAGACCCGATGATGTCGGTATGGCCATGAATAATCACTCTTGATCCATCTGAAATCAGGGGAACAACTGTTTCGACTAGGAATTTTTCATAAGAATCAATGGTTTTGGTTTTATCAAAATCAAATAAAATACTAAAGCGGTAAGCTTTTTCTAATGTCTCGTTTTGACGCTCCAAACGGACCATGCTTTCTTTCCTGACCGTTAAACCATTTTTGGTCTCACCGGTCATCACAACTTTATAATTTCCTTCTGCACGGTCGCCCAAAATATTCTTACCTGGCACACTCACTACATCTCTGGTAAAGGGTCCGAGATGTTGAGTATTGCCCTGATCATTGGAAATATCCATAGACCAGGTTTTCAGAATTTCTTTAGCTCCTCCTACCTGGAATACAACATGGCTGTCCATAGGGTCAACCTGAATTGCATCTATAGTCACAGGTTTCATCATACCGCCTCCAACTTCAAGCATCAATTCCGGTGAAGAACTTACAATATCAACACGACGATCTCCTTCTCTTAGAAGTGCTATCTCCTTGCTACCGCCAGGTTGCTCTGAAGGAATTAAAGGCTTTGTACGACCATCTGTAGAAATTCGATTGGCATCAATACCAAATTTATCAACAAGATAGTTCTTGATAGCCTCTGCGAATTCTTTACCTTCTCCCGGGCCTTTTAAAGAAGCTCCGCTCAATGAAATACTGATTCCCGGATTTGATCGCATCCGATCGCCGGTAATATTCAAAATGTTATGATAAACAGTCATCTGACGTGCAGAACGACCAGTCATACCTTCAGTTTGAACAGTTTGTAATTGTACCTCTCTGAATGAATTAGCCTGATCTTTACTGAGCATAACATAACGATTCGGTATTTGAGATGATTCTTCATCAAAAAACACATAGTTACGCAATGGAAGAGTTTCACTGACCTGACGTTTCAATGGAACATATTTAGGAGCACGAACTGTAAAAGTAACATCACGTACAGGTACTGCAACCTGAGCTACTTCTTCTATAATTGCAGCAGCTTTTCCTTTTCCGAATTTAAGAGCTGCACCGATTCTGAGTGTTGAAACCGACCAGCTTTCAATGGTACGGGTATCCTGACCGAAATAGGGATGATAAGAAACGAAAGGTGATAAGACCGCTTTATTTACACTGCTTGCAGGAGAAAGTTGAAATTCATATCCTACCCCAACCTGACCTGATAACAGCGTTTTACGAATTGCACTAAATTCACCTTCTGTATCAGGTTGTTTCTCCTGAGTATACCAGAAATCTTTTGCAAGATTGAAGGCTACACGCGGGCCTGCAAAGAAGTAAAGATTTGACTTCGGTGAACCCAAACGTAAACTAGGTTCAACAGTTATATAACTTAGATTAGTTTCAAGTGTAGCCGGGCAATCACAGGGTGCGATCACACCATCAAACTGCCCACCACGGCCATCATAACCTATATTTAGCATTCCCCCCCAATATGGTCCGGGACGATATTCCATCAAAAATGAACCAAATGGTTTGATACCTTCACCTTTGTGAAAGGCTGATGGAACAATTAATGAATTATTCATTCTTTGGGTTGTTCCATTGTAAAAGTTAAGGTTAGCCGCTCCCGACACACCGAACCACCAGCTTGGCTGTGAG
>CAZGWG010000355.1:0-4114 GCA_964529165.1 uncultured Sphingobacterium sp. | reverse complement strand
TTATCTTCTCTAAATCAATAAAAAAGCCTGAACAGATATCCTGCTCAGGCTTTTTTTTAATGAACTGCGCTCTTAAAGATTCTCAAGTTTAGCTGAAATCTCAGTTACCTTCTCCTGATTCTTTTTTATTATATAATATGTCTTAAGGTTTTCAAGTGCTATTCTTGATTTAGGATCAAGTTCGCTTGACTTAACTAAAAATGGTAAAGCTTTATCTAATTCAGCATCACCACGTTTTATCATTGCCTCATATTCCTTTTGCTGGTTCTGAGGTAATTGATTGGCCTCGTTATATAAGTTAATTCCTCTATTCAAAAGAATACCTCCAATATTTGTACTGGCATCTGCAAAATTAGGATCAATCTTTAAAGCACTTAAATAAGCCTCTTCTGCTTTAGCAGACTCACCAATTGTACTATATGCTATACCCAGGTAATATGGATATAATTTATTTCCAGGATTTTTTTGTGCCTGATCTGATATTTTGCTAATAACTTCTTTTTGTTTACCTGACATCAGACTTAATTCAATCTCTTGTGTTGCCAGCTGAGTATCGTTATACTTTGTTGCACCTTCAGATGCTACTGCTATTGCTCTGGCAGTATCGCCCTCCATAGTATAAAGACGGGATAAATCAAGGTATATTTGATTATTAGCTGAGAAATTGGTTTTAATCAAAGACTCGTAGCTTTGAATACCAGCTTTGTAGTTCTTCGCGTTGATTGCTGATAATCCTGCATAATAGGTTATTGTAGTATCTCCGGGACGGTAGTTTAACGCATTATTAAATGAAGTGTAAGCATCTGCAAAATTATTGGTCTGATAAGCTTTAACCCCTTGATTTAATTCATATTGACTAAAAATGGTTCCTTTAGCATTTTCAAGATTAGCCTTATTTTCACCTGCCTTGTCAAGCTCGGTTGCTTTTTTATGCGCCGCTTTTGCTTCTTCAATTAGTGGTTTTGAAGTTTCAGGAACAGTATCTAATAATGCCAGCTCGCCGTAAATAAGTGATTTATAAGTCCATGCAGCAGGATCCTCAAGTGTTTTGGCATGCACAACTGCCTTGTCAATAGATGTTTTTGCAGTTTTAAGGTTCGGGATAGCAAGTAACATAGAATTGGCATCCTTTAATCCAAGAAACTTTTCATAACTAGTTCTGGCACTCGAAACTTCCCCTTTCTGTGCGAAAACCATCAGGGTTGAAGCTGAAAACACAGCTGCCAAAATGAAAGATTTAATTTTCATGTTTTTAATTTAATTTAATTTGAGTTGGTTTATTCTGTTGTTAATTTTTTGTAATTCTGTTTGTTCACCGGCATTCTTATATAAAATTGATAAAGATCTTAATGTTTTTAATTCATTAGGATCGATCTCGTTAGCTTTTGTTAAATAATATTTTGACATATACATCATCCCACTTTGCTCCTTATCCTTAAGGTACAAATTAAGATATAGCAATCCTAACGCAAAATTTGCTTCATAATTATTCGGGTTGATAGTTAAAATTACTTTGTAATACTCTTCTGCTTTAGCTACATCTCCTGTCATCTCATATGAAAATCCTGCCAGATAATTCAAATTGATGTTATTTTCATCTAATTTAAGAGCCTGATTAGCAAATTTTATTATTTCCTGGTAATCATTTTTTATCAATAATATATTCAATAGTTTGAATACAAGGTCACGGTTACTTGTATAAGCTTTACTTCCTTCGGTCAATACTCTGACCATATTTTTTTCATCATTTAAGGATTCATAAAGATTTGCCAGCACCATATAATACTCAGGTTTCGGTTTTTTAGAAATTAATTTCTCATAATAGGAAATTGATCTGATATAATTCCCTGTTTCCTGGCAAAGAAGAGCAAGATTATGTGTAACAGAAAGATTGTCCTTATCTATGGTGTCAAGAATTGAAAAGTACTTTAAAGCCTCGGTATAATTACGATTCTTAAAATTAGTATTCGCTCTGTATAAATAAGTTAGCTTAAGCTGATTTTCGATATATGAAATTTGATCCTTGGAGTTTTCAGCAAATCTGGAACCATAAACCCTTCTCATAGAAAACAGAGTTTCATCTAAAGGATCTTTTTTATAGGTCAACTTTAAAGTTGAATCTACCCTTGCAAGTGTTGAATATACTAGACTTCGTGCAAGATTATTCCTAAAACTGGCGGAATCATATCTGGTTTTATATGCATTGTCAATCAAGCTCCGCGCATTTTCGAGATTTTTAATATCCTTAGTTGCGGAATATTGAGCAAAACTATTCATTGCCTCCTTTATTACGAGAGCCTGATTCTGATTCTGTGCTTTTACGCTAAAAAGCATCAGAAAAAAAATGCATATAAAAAGTATAAATACCTTATTCATGTACCTATTCTTCAGTTTTTGGTTCCTGATTATCTGAATTTAAATCTGTTCCTGTTTCATTGTCTGCAGCTTCGGTTTCCTCATCTTCGTGTTCAACTTTAGCAATAGAAGCGATAGAATCGTCCCCTTTAAAGGTTATCAAACGTACTCCCTGTGTAGCACGACCCATCACGCGTAGATCACTAACTCCAATCCGGATTACAATACCTGATTTATTAATAATCATCAGATCATCAATATCTGTAACATCCTTGATAGCTACAAGTTCACCTGTTTTTTCAGTAACATTAATAGTTTTAACTCCTTTGCCCCCCCTATTGGTCACACGGTAATCGTCTATATCTGTACGTTTACCATAACCTTTTTCAGAAACAACCAGAACTGTTACTTCCGGATTATTCACACTAATCATGCCTACAACTTCATCATTCACATTTGCCAGGGTAATTCCTCGAACTCCTGTGGCCGTACGGCCCATTGGACGAACTGTTGATTCATTGAACCTGATTGCCCTGCCAGAACGCAATGCCATCACAATTTCACTTGTACCTGTTGTTAAACAAGCCTCAAGCAACTGATCACCTTCATTAATGTTAATTGCATTAATTCCATTTGCCCTAGGACGGGAATAGGCTTCAAGGGAAGTCTTCTTGATTGTTCCCTTTTTAGTACACATGATTATAAAGTTGTTTTCTAAATAATCCTGATCTTTTAAGTTAACAACTTTAATATATGCTTTTATATTCTCCTCTTTTGGAATATTGATCACATTCTGTATGGCTCTTCCTTTACTTGTCCGGGTTCCTTCAGGGATTTCAAATACCCTCAACCAGAAACACTTTCCAGTTTCAGTAAAGAACAACATATAATTGTGATTAGTTGCAATCAGGATATGTTCTATAAAATCCTTATCTCTTGATTGAGAACCCATCGATCCTTTTCCGCCTCTACCCTGCTTACGATATTCGGATAAAGGAGTTCTTTTAATATAGCCCTCATGAGAAATGGTGATAACCACTTCTTCATCCACAATGAAATCTTCCATCCGCATATCTTCTGCAGAATGAGTGATTGAAGTCCGCCGCTCATCCCCGAATTTATCACGTATTTCTATTAATTCATCCGTGATAATCTGCATACGTAAACCTTCATCTCCTAAAACTGATTTTAAATACTCAATAGTATTCATTAACTCAGCATATTCTTCTTTGATCTTATCACGTTCCAGTCCTGTTAAACGGCGAAGAGTCATGTCCAGAATAGCTCTTGCCTGAATATCAGAAAGGCTGAAACTTTCCATTAAGCCGATGCGTGCATCGTCTGGACTATTTGAAGCACGAATTAATTTAATAACCTCATCCAGATGATCAAGTGCAATTAACAATCCTTCAAGAATATGAGCCCTCTTTTCGGCTTCCGCAAGGTCAAATTTAGTCCTGCGTATTACAACCTCATGACGGTGATCAACAAAATGCCTGATCAGATCTTTCAGATTCAGCATCATAGGACGCCCGTTAACCAGGGCAATGTTATTGACACTAAATGAAGTTTGGAGTGCAGTATATTTAAACAGGTTATTCAGTACTACCGAAGCATTTGCATCACGTTTAATTTCATAAACGATACGCATTCCATCTCTGTCAGATTCATCTCTGATCTCTGAAATGCCCTCTATTTTCTTATCATTTACAAGACCGGCTGTTTGCTCGATCATATTTGCCTTATTAACCTGATATGG
>CAZGWG010000354.1:0-4150 GCA_964529165.1 uncultured Sphingobacterium sp. | reverse complement strand
CAGCGCCGTCCTGGAAGTCACCTACAACATAGTCACCAGTCGTTAACGCTGTAGTCTTCGTTACCGGAATGCCCAGGATATAGAGGATACCATTTATAAACATTACACCTTGTGGTAAATCGTATTCACCGGAACCGGATGCTTTATTAAGGAAGAAGCTATAATAATCAACCGGCCTCATTACAATGCCTGTGGCAATGCGCTCATAAGTGTCCTCAAAGGTTGAAATATCAGTAATGATTTTCTCAACCAAAGGCGTAGCACCGGCGGCGCTTCCTGCAACGAAATTCCCGGTGTCAAGAATACCTGAGATATTAGGCGAAACACCATCGCCGTAAAGTATTTGAGTATCTTCGGCATTCATTAATTTCTGAGGTACCCTCTTTTGCAAGAACCCTAAGAAACCTGGAACATTAAGCATGGCTTTACGTGAGGTAACCAAGAAACCTGCGATAGTTTCAAACTTCACGCTTGCTTCAATCAGATCAATATCAAACTGAGATTTTAATTGACCTTCAGTATGGGTGGCCGGTGCGCCTTCGCCATTACCGTTTTCACGCATGAAGTAGTAGTCAGTACCAGGCCCCGCAGGCGAAACGCTGAGTAAATCTCTTACGTGTGTCATCCGGTTAGGATTCATAATAATGTCCCCTCTACGTTGTGCACCCCATGTTGTTGAGCCGGTAACATTTGCTATGGAAATGTCACCTACATCTTTCATGTCAATCTCAATACCGAATTTCTTAATCTCTTTACGATTGAATTTCTCGATAGAGTCCATCTTTGATTCAATGGCTTCTTTTAGTGCCTCGTCAAAAGATTTTTTACCTTCTTTCAAAGGCACTTTTCGGTCTTTCAGAATAACCTGCAACCTGTCAAATGCCTTTACTGTGATTGCAACATCTTCCTTTACTTTCTTCAGTTCATCGGCAGTAACTTCCGGCTTCATGTTTTTCACTTCTTCGATAGAAGTGGCAATAGCCTTTAATTGCTCGGTAACTTCTGCCTTAGCATCTTCCTTAGCCTTTAATTCAAGACCTGTCTTTATCTCATTCAGTTCTTTGAGTAAGTCGGCAGATGTTTTGATTTCTTTTTTCTCCGGATCAGGATCATCGTCTTTTTTATCTCCATCGCTTTTGTAAGAAGCAGACCCAGAGAATGAAGAAGCCCGGAACCTGTGAGAATATATTTTCGGCGCATGTCCGAATACTAAATATTTTTTTTTCATTTTTAATTTAGAATTAATGATTTTTTAAAAGTTGTGAGTGCGTCTGTGATTCCTTCCGGCAGGGTGGATACTTCCGATTTCCGGCCCTTGACGGGTGGTGTCGGGTTTTCCGGCGCTGTGGCTTTTAATGAAATGTCCAGAATTATTTGAGTGAGTTGTTTGCTTTCTAAAAGTAGCAACTCGATTGTTTCGTCTGTTGCTGTTGTGTTGGCGCAGAATTTCTCTAATGCTTTTTGGCGATCATTGAGCATTTTTACATAAGCCTCTTTACCCATACTTTTTACACTTGCGCCGCCTGTTTGCTCATTAGCACCCCATGCAGTTAAAGCACTTAGTTCCCATAGCTTCAGTTCCTGCAAAATTTGTTTGCGGTCTTTCCAATCTGCGTTAGGATCAATGACCTGCTTCCTTACAGTTTCAAACCCTATTGAGTGTTCTGTTATCAACCCGCTTTCAATCATCCTCACCGTGTCAATGCCGATAGAGTGAGTACCTGCCTGCGCTTCGTAATACAAACCTTTTTGATCTTCCTGTAATATCTGTAGCACCCCGATTGGTTCCCATGAATAATGATTGCGTAAGAATTTTATTCTTGGCTGTGTTGATTGAGGGCCGCGTTCTGCAATGGTCTTAGTAAACGCACCTGGGATAATCGTGTCACCGTCTGAATCTTCATTATTAAAAATAGAAGCGTAGCCGGTAATGATTCCTTTCTTACCATCAACATCTTTTATAATAGATGGTGAGCTTGTATTTTTGTTTAAGTAATTCATTGGAACAAAATTATTTGCTTATAACGGAATAAATCTTATCTTCGAAATGTCTTTATACATCGTCCTGAAAGTATGAGTAGCAAAGCGGATTACAACAGAAAATACTACGAACAAAACACACCTTACCCTATAAGACTGGGTGAATTAAAGAGACAACTTCAAAAAGAAGCCTTTGAATTGGACACTTCTATCCCGGAAAGAATAAGAAGTATCATCTCAGGATACTACCATAAGAAAGAGGTTCTTGTTGATGTGTCAATTCAGAAATTGATTGAGATGTCACAATCCCATAGAAAGAGAGAGAGAAGAAAAAGCTGTATTGCTCAATTGAAATTATTTTCAGAAAGTTAAATTATGAATAAGCATAGGCGGCACGAATTGAAGATGCTGAAATATAAAAAACGTTTGCACAATCTTAACTTAAAAGAAGGCGAAGGAAAATTCTATTCTTATCGTTCACATGGTGCGCCGTGTTCTTGTTTTATGTGTTCGCATAGTAAGTATGATAGGGCACAAGAAAAGTCAAAATTACTAAGCCTGTTAAGCTCGCAATAATCTTCCATTAGCATCCCTTTTCGCCTCGTATAAGGTAGTGCAGCGACAGTTAATAAATTCTTTAGGTGGTACTTCTGGCCGTCCATCTTTGCCGCCACGATCACCAGGATGAAGCATCTCATACCCACCTACTATAAAAAAATCATCTCTTCCTACGGTATGACCGTCAATTTCCGCATGATCGTGTCGTGTTCTGGAGTCTTTAGTAGCAAGCCAGCCTTTTGTAAGAACTAATCCGGTATCCATAGCTACGATCATAGCGCCACCATTAGCAGACGTTACCGTTTCTGTACGTGCGATCAGTCGCGCTCTCGTCCGACTTAATTCTGTATGTGCTAATTTCTTTATAATATCATCAATTCCTAAACCTTGCGTATAAGCGTTGATAAAAACATTCCTGATCAGCTCTTTTGTGGTCTCGGTAATGCCCAGAGAAGTATTTAAAATATCCTGTCCGAAATAATCCATTATAAGTTGGTGCATTCTTTCTGAGAATCCTATCGGCATTCGTGCTTTTACACGGTTCAGGTCGGCTCTTATCTTGGCGCCGTAAACTATAGCTGCATCAAAATATAAGTCTTCTAAAATCTTTGTAATCTCATAGGGTGTGATGTGATTCACGGCATCAACACCAAGATATTTTACATGATCTAAGAAAGCCTTGTATTGATTATTGAGAGCGGTATTTAATTTTGGGGCAAAGAATTTTTCACGCGATTGTTGAAACCGTTGAAAGCGTAGTAAGTGGTTATGTTTGTCCGTCTGATTCATCTGGTAATCCTGTTGGATTTTTTATAGAGTAACACGCCTGGCACATTTTAAATCTACTCTCAATCAATTCATAATCTATGAAGGCCATCATTCGCCACATCTTTTCAGTTACTATTAAAGTTTCACATTCCCCGCAGTTGCTTCCATCGCTGTCCACTTCTACCCAATCAAAGTTCATTTGAATCTTTAGCGGGTTCTTGTATAATGGGTCTTGCATTAAATTGTTTGCTTAATTGGTCTGCAAGATAATCCTCAAATCTCTGTTTTAAAAGTGTTCTGCGATGTTTATTATACTGCTCCTCAATCGCACACTTTGAGTTTACCGGGATTGCTTTGAGGATCATTTGGTCAAGACTACATTTCATAAACAATATTTTATCAAATAACCTATAACAACTGCTAACATAATTGCCAACATTATAAAAGGCAAAGGATCTGGCACTTGCTTTTTGCAATCGTCTGTTTGAACTTCTATTGTATCTCTTGGCATTTTACAATCCATTTGGTGTTACTACCGGAATATCTGGGATAGCCATAAGGTCTTCTAATGTTTGCAGGCCTGCCGGGATAAGAGGCTGTTCAAACAAAGGGTTATCACTTTTCTCAAAACGCATCATCTCCCTTTTCTCGTTAGGCGTTACCCACCATGCTACATTTAACCATTCAGCCATTTCTTTACTGTTAGGCTGTAGCTCTGTGATCTCGGAAATGTCTTCTCTTATGTCTCTTTTCTTGCCGTCATTAAAATCTGGCAGTAACCCCTTTTTTAGAGCATCACGAACCCGATAAACATTAGGTAGAGTGGTATTCGTGTAAGTCCGGG
>CAZGWG010000353.1:0-4152 GCA_964529165.1 uncultured Sphingobacterium sp. | reverse complement strand
ATATAGGTGTTGATTGCGACAGAATGGGGCAAATGCAGTTAACTCTCTCAAACACCGAGTTGCATATGTCGAATGAAAAAAATATCAACTACATGGAAAGTCATGATTATGTTGATGATACGGGTACGATTAACGAGGAGAAGGATTACGCAAAATTTGTCCAATACTGCACCGAACAACGTGAATACTTAATGGGTTCAGATGGAACATCTATTGAAGAGTCTGATGACTGGACAAGTGGAGAAAAGTGTACTGAAGACAGTACGATGCTGAGTAATTTCCGAGTTTATTACTATGATCAGGGTGATGTAGACGATAGTGATTATAATACTGGTACGACGGCTTCGCCGTCTGGACCTGGTAGCCAATTCCGTATAGCATCATTCAATATGCGTGGTGCAAGCCATACAGACGGGGCGGGTCGAGACGAACCGACAACATCAATTTCTACATGGAAGAACCGAATAAAACTCAGTTTGAGTACTATTACGACAAATAACTTTGACATTATTGGATTCCAAGAGTTTGAACCAAAACAGCGAGATTACATAAAGAATGGCTTACCAAATTTTAAAATCTCTACCAACGGAAAAGATTCAGATAGTATTATGTGGAACGGAGATAAATTTACTCTTGTTGGTAAGGGGACATGGAGAACAAAATATTTTACAAATAGTAGGTCTATTTCTATAGATGAACCATGGGTAAAATTAAAGGACAACGCGACCCAACAGGAGTTCTATGTCTTGAACGTACACGATCCTATTAATAGAGGTTCAACAAACGGCGAGACTCGTTATCAGAATGCACTCAAGCACGTTGAGTTAATCAAACAGCTTCAACCACAAGCACCAGTACTATTTACTGGAGACTTTAACTCGGCTTATTCTCTCCGGTCGCCCAATGATAATGCGATAAACGCTAGTCAGCTTACCTACTGCGTGCTAACAAAAGACGGTTTCATGAACGATTCCTATGACCTGTCGGTAAGTAGGGCGGTAAAATGCCCCAATAAGCCAAAGAAGGGGACGCCTAATTACATTGACCACATTTATCTTTCCCCTGAAATCAAAGTAACTACGTTTAAAGCCTTAGAGGGTGGCTATACTCATAATGGGTCAGACCATCCGACAGTTTATGCGGATATTGCGATACCGTCGAAAGATGGCGATGACGGGGAGGGAGGCGCACCTGGAGGGTCTGTAGCTGGTGATGATTATGTGAAAGAATGTAGTAAATATCTTAAGAATGGGTACTACTGTCCCGGCTTACGTTACGACTATCAGTGTACTGCGTTCGTTAATTTCAGACTCGCAAAGCATAGTGTTATAAAATCAACTGATATCGTAGGGGGAAGTGGTAAGGATATCGTGGGAACACTCCATAGTCAGTTCGGCTTTAAAACAGGTAAAGTAGCGCAGGTGAATTCTGTTTTCTCAACCTCCCAAACCAGCAACCCGTCAGCTGGACACACCGGAATGGTCTCCAAAGTAAACCCAGATGGATCAATTGTCGTCGAGGAGTATAATTATAGTAATCCGAGGGCTTACGGAACAAGAACCATGACTAAGGCAGAGTACCAAGCCAAGGGATATACATTCGCTTACGTCGGAGGGTCTTACAAATGATCAAGAATAAAAAGATACTTATTATTGCCGGGTTATTTATATTAATTCTTATTATTACAGTAGGTACTATATTATTGACTACCAATTCAAAAGAGGAGGAGCAACAGCAACAATCCAATCCCTTTACTATCTCCGGCTTAGACAATCCGAAGTATTTATTCAGTCCTACTAAGCAAGCCGCTGTAGTATCTGGAATTGATCACTATTTAACAGCAGATGACATCGACACTAATAACATGAGCGGTGTAGTAAGAAAAGATTCTTTTAGTCAAAAAGAGGTTTATGGGTCAACCGTCATCACACTGCTGGTTGATATCGCCGCTGCAAAACGTACATACAAGGTTTCTAGTTCTGGTTCTGGTAGCCCCGATGGTGATAATAGCTTATATATTCTTTGTCCGTCTCGAGATGAGTTGATTTACAATTCATTCAATTGCAAGGATGATACGAGTGAATAGAGTAAAGCGAATCCTTCAATCCAGCCTTCTTGTATTAACAGGTCTCGTCATTACTGTCATGGCACCTGCGAATGTTATTGCTGGAGATGTAACTTTCTTTGGTACGAACGATATTATTTACTATGATCCAGACGCATGTTCACTCGATGGATCTTCAAATGCATCAGTCGGACCAGGAACAGGAGCAGCACCTACAGGACAAATAAAGGTAGGTCAGGCAAATATAAAGGTTAGTTCGCCAGACTCAACTTTTAAATCAGAGTTGGATAGAGTTATAGGAAGAAATCCAGACTTTGTTTCTGGCAATGAGTGGAGTAGTAGAAGGAATAATCAAATCTCTCGCACAGGTTATGCCTTCTATAGGGACGATCGTGACGGAGGGGATGTGGTAATGTGGAGGTCTGATAAATGGTCGAAGGTTGCTACGGGTACGGTGGCGATGACAACACCTAAAGATAAAACCTATACGAGTCCTTATGATGTCGCGGAGAATAATGATGCTAAGCGAAGCATTGCATGGGTAACAGTACAAGATTCAAGTGGAAATAAGATGTCATTTATATCGCTCCACCATATGGTTAATCCAAATAAAATAGGTCCGCAGCCAGAAAGAAAAGCGCTCTATAAACTAGGCCTGGAACGAGCGGCAGAAAAAATTAAAGAACTTCATGCTTCTGGACCAGTTGTTGTAGCAGGTGACTTTAACGCCCAGAAAGGCGATGATGGCCCTTGGCACCCAAGGCAAGTCCTCGGAAGTATTGGGATGGAGTCTACTCATGATTCTCTACCAAAAGTAAATGCTTATGTTGACTATATATTCTACACGAAAGATGATATAAAACCCATAAGTCACAGTGTGCCTTTTAATCTTTTCGACCATCCGTACTTGGAAGCAGTTTTACAATTTACTGCAGGGGGTGCTTATTCATCAACAGCTGGCGGCTCAGGAGCCTGTACGTGTTCGCCTGCCGATTCTGCTTCTCAGCTGCTTCAAGGATCTGATAATGAACAAAAGGCTTGGAATTTTCTTACTTCAAAAGGCTTGAGCCCTGAACAGGCGGCCGGTATCATGGGTAATATTTCGATTGAGTCACATTTCGACCCTAAAGCAAGTAATAGTGGTAACTATATGGGTATTTCTCAGTGGGACTCCGGGGGTAGATGGGCAAGATATAAGACTTGGGCTCAGGCACAAAATCTTGAGATATATAGCTTTGACGCACAAATGCAATATACTTACAAAGAAGGGCAGGATAGAGGTAATATATCTGGGATAAAAAAATATCATGACGTTCCGCATACTGCTTGGTATTGGGGCCGGTTCTTTGAAGTTGCCATAATTAATGGAAGTACGAGTGAAACACCACTTACAAATGTTCAGTCTTTAAAGGAGCGTACTGACGAAGCACAGCGATTCTTTGGAAAATACAGCGGCACTAAGGGCTCCCCATCAGTAAATTCAGGGGACTCTAGTAATTCCTCCGAATCCTGTTCTGATGATAGTGGATCTTTAGCAAACGCAGTCTGTTCGAACGTTAATACGAAACCGCCTGAAGATTACGGACTCACCAAGTTTCCGGGTACAAGTGAGAAAACAGATAAAAGAACTTTGTATATGGTTAATTTAGCAAATGACTGTTTAAAGCAAAAAGGAGAAAAGTCGATCACAGTAGTACAGGGTAGTTATTGTGCTGGAAGTTGTGCTGGAGCAAGTGGTAGTTCTCATGATAAAGGTGCAACTCTAGACATTAGAACGAGTGATCGTGGAGGAAAAACAAAAATAATGCTTTTACTTAAAATTCTTCGTGAAGTCGGATTTGCTGCATGGTACAGAGATGGAGGCGACAATCCTAGCTTTGCTGGAAACGAACATATTCATGCAGTGGCTCTCGGTGCACCACTTACGGGACCTAATGCTCCGGGATCACCAGATCAGTTGATTCTATATTGTACTGGAGGTGACGGCCTGGTTGGAGGACAAAAGGATCGACAACTTGCGATAGTTGGAAGGCCATTACCCGAATGGGCACTCCACGTTAAACCAACTTGTACGAGGTATCCGAAAT